>JAATGR010000078.1 GCA_015654575.1 Actinomycetales bacterium | reverse complement strand
GGTCAAGGAGCTCGGTCGCAAGATCTTCCCCGACCACTGGTCGTTCATGCTCGGCGAGATCGCCCTGTGGGCGTTCGTCGTCGTCCTCCTGTCCGGGACGTTCCTGACGTTCTTCTTCCAGGCGTCGATGACGGAGACGACCTACACCGGGTCCTATCCGCTGATGCGCGGCATCTCGATGTCGGCCGCTCTGGACTCGACCCTGAACATCTCGTTCGACATCCGCGGCGGACTCCTGGTGCGCCAGATCCATCACTGGGCCGCTCTGGTGTTCATCGCAGGCATCGGCGTGCACATGCTCCGGGTGTTCTTCACCGGAGCATTCCGCAAGCCGCGCGAATTGAACTGGGTCATTGGGTTCGTCCTGTTCGTGCTGGCCATGGGCGAGGGCTTCACCGGCTATTCCCTCCCGGACGACCTGCTCTCCGGAAACGGTCTGCGGATCATCGACGGGATGATCAAGGGCATCCCGGTGATCGGCACATGGACGTCGTTCCTGCTGTTCGGCGGGGAGTTCCCCGGACATTCGATCGTGGGACGCCTGTACACGCTGCACATCCTGCTGCTGCCGGCCATCCTGGTCGCCCTGCTGGCATTGCACCTGGTGCTGATGATCATCAACAAGCACACGCAGTTCGCCGGCCCCGCCCGTACCAACAGCAACGTCGTGGGCTACCCGATGCTGCCGGTGTACGCGTCCAAGATGGGCGGCTTCTTCTTCATCACCTTCGGCCTGATCGTACTGATCGCATCGTTGTTCACCATCAACCCGGTGTGGGCCTACGGACCGTACGATCCCTCCCCCGTCTCCGCGGGAACCCAGCCGGACTGGTACATCGGCTTCGCCGACGGCGCGCTGCGTCTGGTGCCGCCTGGCCTGGAGTCGTATTTCTGGGGCCACACCTGGTCGTGGAACATCATGCTTCCGCTCATCGTGCTGGTGGTCTTCATCGTGCTGGTCGCGACCTACCCCTTCATCGAAGGCTGGATCAGCGGCGACAAGCGCGAGCACCACATCGCCCAGCGTCCGCGGAATGCCGCGACCCGCACCGCTATCGGCGCAGCCGGTGTGCTGTTCTACGCGACGCTCTGGGCCTCCGCGTCGTCCGACATCATCGCGACGCACTTCATGCTGTCGATGGAGGGCGTGATCCACTTCCTCCAGATCACACTGTTCGTGGGACCGGTGATCGTCTACTTCGTCACCAAGCGCATCTGCATCGCGCTGCAGAAGAAAGACCGTGAGATCGCACTGCACGGCTACGAGTCCGGCCGCATCGTGCGCCTGCCCGGCGGCGAGTACATCGAGGTCCACCAGCCCGTCGACGAGTACGACCGCTGGAAGCTGATCGGCTACGACACCAACGAACCACTCGTGGTGCGCCCCGACGCACAGGGCAGGATCGGGTTCTGGCAGAACACCCGTGCGGCGCTGTCGCGCTGGTTCTTCGAAGACCGGCTCACCCCGGTGACGCAGACCGAGCTCGACGAGGCCATCGCCCATCAGCACCACAGCCTCGAACACCTCGATCACGAGGAAGCCGAGGAGATCGCGGGCGCGCAACACCGAGCATTGGAAGCCGGCGACCCCGTCAACGCCGTCGGCGAGCGGGCCGAAGTGGAGTTCGGCTCCCCGAGCGGGCTGGACGAGGCCGACGACGACGAGAAGCACTCCTGACACCCGGCTGCTTCCTCCGCCGGTGCCCAGCGGTCCCGAGACTTCTCTCGGTGACCACTGGGCACCGGCGTCTTTCCGGACGACGGATGAGCGGACCCGGGCGACGTCCCGATATTCGATGAACACGTGACGTAACAGCCCCGTGACAGGGGGCCGGTAGCGTAGCAATGTGAAGTTCCTCATCATCGGCGCAGGCATCGGCGGAACGAGCGCGGGAATCGCGCTCAAGAGACTCGGACATGAGGTCGTGATCTACGACCAGATCCGAGAGAACAAGCCGGTGGGGGCCGCTCTGTCCCTCTGGCCGAATGGCGTCAAGGTGCTCAACTGGCTCGGGCTGAGAGACGAGGTGGCCGCCCTCGGCGGCATGATCGAGACGATGTCCTACCAGGACGGACACACCGGCGACACCATGTGCCGCTTCAGCCTCTCCCCCGTCACGGAGCTCAGCGGACAACGCCCCTACCCGGTCGCCCGCGCCGATCTCCAGGCGCTGCTCATGGAGAGCTTTGGCATGGATGACATCCGGCTTGGGATGCGCGTCGTCGCGGTCGATCAGACCGACGATGCGGTCACTGTGACGTTCGAGAACGGTGAGACCGACACGGGCGACGTGCTGATCGGCGCGGACGGGGCCCGCTCGCTCACACGGGAGCACGTGCTCGGCGAGAAGATCGAACGCAGCTACTCCGGATATACCAACTTCAACGGCCTGGTCCCCATCGACGAGAAGGTCGGCCCCGCGGACCAGTGGACCACCTACGTCGCCGAGGGCAAGCGCGCCTCTGTCATGCCGGTGGCCGGGAACCGCTTCTACTTCTTCTTCGATCTGCCGCAGCCCGCGGGAGTGCCATACGACCGGGCCGACGGCGTCGCGCCGCTGCGTGCGGCGTTCTCCGGCTGGGCGGAGGGCGTCGATCGCCTCCTCGACGCGATCGACCCGGCCGTATCGCTCAACCGGGTCGAGATCTGGGACATCGATCCGTTCCAGACCTGGGTACGCGGTCGGGTGGCGCTCCTGGGCGACTCGGCTCACAACACCGCACCGGATATTGGTCAGGGCGCCTGCTCGGCCCTCGAGGACAGCTTCGTGCTCGGACTGGTGTTCGCCCTCAACGACCTCGGACCGGTCGATGCGCTGGAGCGTTACCAGCAGATCCGGGCCGAGCGCGCCGGAGACCTGGTACTCCGTGCACGCAAGCGCGGCTGGGAGACGCATGGCTTCGATCCCGAGGTCACCGAGCAGTGGTATGACGGCCTTCGCACCGAGACCGGTGAGAACGTGATCCGTGGCATCGTCGGCAACATCGTCGACAGCCCGGTGAACCTCGGCTGCGGCCTCCTGAACGACAACCTCACGACGCGCTGAGGTCGAACTCCTCCTGGAACCTCTCCCCCGCGGAGCCATAGAAAAGAGGTTCGGACGCGCCGTCAGCCGCGCCCTCGCGCACGTCGCACACCACGGCCGTGAGGTTGTCCCGTGAGCCGTTCACGAGCGCCTCGCGGACGAGAGCGGCAGCTGCGTCGGACGGGGCGCGGTGACGCAACAGCGTCAGCCCGAGGTCTTCTTCGTCGAGGTAATCGCTGACACCGTCGCTGCACAGCAGCCACCTGTCGCCGTCGGCCGCGTCCGGCTCGAACACCGCGATGGAATCGCCCTCGCCGCCGCCAAGCGAAGCGGTGATGAGGTTCCGTCGGGGATGCGACGCAGCCGCGGCGGGCTCCAGCAGACCTGAGTCCACGAGGGCCTGGACGTACGAGTCGTCGCGGGTCTGACGCTCGAGCCGGGCGCGCCGCAGCCGATAGGCGCGGGAGTCGCCGGAGTGTGCCATCAGCACGCCGCCCTGCACCGTGACGAACATCCCGGTCAACGTCGTCGCCATGCCCGCGAGGGAGGGGTCGCGACGCACATGCGCGCTCAGATCCCAGTTGGCCTCTCGGATGCGCTCGATCAAGTCTTCGGGCCCGGCGATCCGCAGTCCTTCGGCGACGAGTCGATGCACCAGCGCGGCGGACGCGAGGTCGCCCGACGGGCCACCCCCGACCCCGTCGGCGACGGCAGCACCCCACGGGGCGATGAACGCAGCATCCTGATTGGAGGATCGGAATCCCCCGATGTCGGATACGGCGCCTGCGATGAGACGAAGCGCCACGGGATCAGCGGGCGAAATACCCGCGGTAGTACTCGAACACCCAGCCCACGATCGCCACCGCGAACACGGCAAGACCGATCGGCAGCATCCAGCTGCCGGCGGCCATCGCTATCCCGGCCAGGGCTACCGAGAAAGCGAGCAGCAACGGCCACCACGACCACGGGCTGTACTCGCCGATCTCCGGGTCACCGTCGTCGATGTCGGCGCCGAGCCGATCCTCCGGCAGTTCGCCGCCCTGCGCCTTGTGCACGCGGGAGATGTAGAAGCCCACCATGAACGACATGAACCCGCCGAACAGCAGGGCGACGGAACCGACCCACTCGATGGCGTGGTACCACGGCACCGTCGGGTGCGCGAGGATGTTCCACCCCGTGTAGACCACGTCGATGAAGAGGAAGAAGCTGACCAGCAGCCACCACAGCACGATGTTGGAGCGCATGGTCTACTTCACCGCCCCCGTCTCGACGTCCACCACAGGGGCATCGGGGGCATCCTTCCCGAATCCCACCCCGACCGGTATGGCGGCCTCCGGGTGATTGAGGTCGAATGCGGGACGCTCGCTGCGGATACGCGGGATCGACGTGAAGTTGTGACGTGGCGGCGGGCAGCTCGTCGCCCACTCCAGAGAACCGCCGTAACCCCACGGATCGTTGGAGGTGACTTTGGGCGCCTTGCGCGCGGTCACCCACACGTTGAGCACGAACGGGATCATGGACGCCGCGAGGATCATCGATCCGATGGTGGACACCTGGTTCTCCCACGTCCATCCGTCCGCCGCCGAGTAGTCGGCGTAGCGCCGCACCATGCCGTCCACACCCAACCAGTGCTGGATGAGGAAGGTCATATGGAAGCCGATGAACAGCGTCCAGAAGTGGATGTAGCCAAGCCTCTCGTTGAGCATCTTGCCCGTCCACTTCGGCCACCAGAAGTAGAAGCCCGCGAACATCGCGAACACCACCGTTCCGAAGACCACGTAATGGAAGTGCGCGACCACGAAATACGAGTCGCTGAGAGCGAAGTCGAGCGCCGGCGAAGCCAGGATGACGCCGGTCAGGCCACCGAACACGAAGGACACGAGGAACCCCAGCGAGAACATCATCGGTGTCTCGAACGTCACAGATCCTCGGAACATCGTGCCGATCCAGTTGAAGATCTTCACACCGGTGGGCACTGCGATGAGCATCGTCATGAACGCGAAGAACGGCAGCAGCACCGAACCGGTGACATACATGTGGTGCGCCCAGACCGCCACCGACAGCACGGCGATCGAGATCGTCGCGTACACCAGGGTCTTGTAGCCGAAGATCGGTTTTCGACTGAACACCGGGAAGATCTCGGAGACGATGCCGAAGAACGGCAGCGCGATGATGTACACCTCGGGGTGGCCGAAGAACCAG
>JAATGR010000202.1 GCA_015654575.1 Actinomycetales bacterium | reverse complement strand
GCAGCATGAGCCGGGTCTGGAGCACGCGCATGGCCGCCGCGCGGTTCTGGATCTGGCTATTCTCGTTCTGCATCGAGACGACGATGCCGGTGGGGATGTGCGTGATGCGCACCGCAGAGTCGGTCGTGTTGACCGACTGCCCGCCGGGGCCGGAGGAGCGGAACACGTCGACGCGGATGTCGCCCTCGGGGACCTCGACCTCCTGCGCCTCCTCCATGACGGGGATGACCTCCACGGCGGCGAAGCTGGTCTGCCGTTTGTCGGCCGATCCGAAGGGGCTGATGCGCGCGAGGCGGTGCGTGCCGGCCTCGACCGACAGCGTGCCGTAGGCGTATGGGGCCTCGACCTCGAAGGTCGCCGACTTGATGCCCGCGCCTTCCGCGTAGGAGGTGTCCATGACCTTCACCGCGTACTTGTGGCGCTCGGCCCACCGCAGGTACATGCGCATGAGCATCTCGGCGAAGTCGGTGGCGTCGTCGCCGCCCGCGCCGGAGCGGATGGTGACGACGGCGCCCCGATCGTCGTACTCGCCGTCGAGCAGGGTCTGCACCTCGAGATCCCCGACGACCTTCTCCAAGTCGGCGAGTTCGGTGCGGGCCTCGACGGCGGACTCTTCGTCCTCGAGTTCGTTGGCGAGCTGCACCAGCACCTCGAGGTCGTCCAGCCGCTGGCCGACGTCGGTCACGCGCTTGAGCTCGGACTGCCGGTGACTGAGTGCACTGGTGACCTTCTGCGCCTTCTCAACGTCGTCCCAGAGGTCGGGTGCACCGGCCTCCTCGCTCAGCCTGGCGATCTCCGCCCGCAACCCGTCGACATCGACCACCGCCTCGATGTCGGAGAAGGTGGAGCGCAAGGCCTGGATGTCGGCGGAGAGATCGAGTTCAAGCATGACGGTTCAGGTTATCGCGGATGCGGCGCCTCACCGTGCTCAGCGCAGCGCGGTGCGGCTGGTGGCCGTCGCCGACAACGCCACACCGTCCGGAACGAACGCCGATAAGAGCGGCGGCTCCCACCCGGTCGCGACGGTGACCCGTGCCGAGCGGCCGTCGGGCGTGTCTGCGGAGACGAGCTCGGCGGTGGTCACCGCGACGAGCGCCGCGGCTTGAGCCGACACGCCGTCGTCGGTCAGGATCGCGTGCGGCTCGCCGTCGACGAGGGTGAGCGAGAACCCGTCGGCGCCGGCGAGCGCGGCGGCGTCGGCAACGGCGTCCAGCCGCTTCTGCGCGATGTACAGGCTCGTCGCGCAGGTGCAGACGTAGACGAGCACGATCGCCAGAACCGCATAGCCGAGGGTCAGCGGCAGGATGCTACCCTCGTCGTCGCCACGAGCACGTCGCCGGCCTCCGGTCACGATCCAGTCCCCCACGTGCGGGACATCTTCTGCACGCTCGTCGCTTCGATCGGGACCGCGGCGGCATCCTCGAACCCGAGAACGGGCGGGATGAGAGGCAGCGAGACGCGGGTGCGCACGGTCACCGTGATCGTCGCACCGGCGGCCGGGCACCCTGACACCTCGGTTGCGCAATCGACGTTGATCTCGATATCGCCAGCGTCGAGCCCGTATTGGGCGGCGATGTCGGCGACCACGAGCGCGGTCCGGGAATCGGCATCCGCGGCGTCGACCGAGAGGGCGATGGCCCGCGCCGCCTGACGGGCGGCGGCATCCGCACCGAGCGTGCCGTGCTGGACGAGCCCGAGCGCGACGATGAGGTAGACGACCGGCACGAGCAGCAGCACTCCCCCGATGATGAACTCGAGCGAGGCTGATCCGTCGTCGTCGCACGCCTCAGCCGAAGGACTCCAGCGGCGCACTGCCGGTCACCTCCCAGACGCCGGGCACCCCGATCAGCCCGATCACCGGCAGCGGGGCGTGCACGGTCACCCGCACAACCGGATAGCGCCCGGTGCGATCGGTGGAGACCGTGACGTCCTGTGCGTACTCGGTGCCGATGGCGCGGGTGATCACGGCGCGCGTCCGTTCGGCACCCGCCGCCTCCGAGCTGTCCGCGAGGGCCGCCTCGTACGCTCCCTCCACCGCCGCGTAGTGCACCACGTTGCGCACGTAGATGGCCATCCCGAACTGCATGACGGCAAGGGTGAGGACGGTCAGCAGGCTGCCAACGAGGACAAACTCCACCGGTGCGGAGCCGATGTCCTCTCCGAACGAAACACGACGGCGCGGCTTCGTGCGGGGCATCACAGCCCCGTGACGCTCGACATGGCCTGTTCGAAAAGTCCGGACAGTGCGGGGCCCGCGAGCGCCCAGATGACGACCACGAGACCGGCCGTCATGAGCGTGATCAGTACCCACCCGGGAACGTCGCCCACCTCATCATCGACCAGCTCCCGCGCCGCGGACCAGGGCCGACGGATCCTCCCTGTTCTTCCTGCCCTCATTTTTCCCTCCCTTTCTTCTGCGCGTTCTTCTC
>JAATGR010000016.1 GCA_015654575.1 Actinomycetales bacterium | reverse complement strand
GACGGCTGATCCTCCATAGCTCAATTGGCAGAGCAGCCGGCTGTTAACCGGCAGGTTCTTGGTTCGAGTCCAAGTGGGGGAGCCGAGAGATAGAAGCCTCGCGCCCCGGCCCCGCCGCCGGGCCGCGGGGCTTCTGCTGTTTCTCCCACGAGATACCGGAGCGCTCGCCGGGTCTGCTATGTCCATTGCCCGGATCCGGATCTGCCGGCGTTCCATGCGTCGATGGTGTCGGGTAGCCATCCTCGCGTGGTCCCGACCGTCCGATCGGGGAGAGTAAACGCATGGATCCGATGATCGAAGCCACGGCTGATGTGCGTGGCGCGTACCGTTACACCCTGATTCGGACGTGGGATTCGGGGCTGGAGCCGGTCGTGTTCGTCATGCTGAATCCGTCGATGGCGGATGCGACGCTGGATGATCCGACGATCCGCCTTTGTGTTTCGTTCGCGAAGCGGGAGGGGCTCGGTGGTGTCGTTATCGTCAACCTTTATGCGTACCGTGCGACGGATCCTAGAGTCATGTTTGCTGCTGCGGATCCGGTCGGTCCGGACAATGACCGGGTGATCTTGGAAGTCACGACGGGACGTACTGTGATCGTGGCGTGGGGTCATCATGCAAAGTCGACGCGTGTCGCCGGCGTGCTCGGCCTGCTCCCGTCGCGTGTGTTCGCGCTCGGGGTCACGAGGGGCGGTCATCCTCGAGATCCGCTGTACGTGCGCGGGGATGCGCCGTTGGTCTCGTGGCCGGCGGCTTAGTAGCCCGTCGTGACCTCACCGCGCGGTGTGCGCGTCGAGCGCGACTGCGCGTGAGCGGGGGGTGCTGTCGTGCTGCGCTCGCCGGGTCGGCTATCTCCAGCGTCCGGACCCGGGCCTGCGAGAGTGCGGTGCGCTCGCCGATGATGTAACGCCACACACGCAAAGTAAGTCAATGGGTATTGATACCATTTAGTAACCACCTATAGACTGGTATTGTGAAGCATGGAGAGCTGGTCAAGCGAATCAACCGGATCGCGAAGGCACAGGGCGTCAAGGCGATCTACACCGAGGGGACGCGTCACACTCACGTGCGGGTCGGTGAGTGCCGGACGACACTCCCCCGGCACTCGGATGTGAACGAGTTGACGGCGAAGGGCATCCTGAAGTTCTTGGAAGGTGGGAAGTGATGAGAGTAGTGGCAAATGCAACCCGGTCGGGCGAGTGGTGGGCCGTGGAGGTTCCCGCTGTCCCTGGTCTGTTTACTCAGGCGAAGCGCCTCGATCAGGTCGAGGCTGAGGTGATCGACGCGGCGGCCATGCTCGATGTCGAGGTGGAGGCGGTCGACGTCGTTCCCGCGCTGGCGGACGTCGACCGTGCACTGATCGAGCAGGCGCGCGAGGCGCGCAACGCGGCCGTACACGCTGAGGCGGTTGCCGGTGAGGCGTCTCGCGCGGCCGTGGCGAGACTCCGAGGTGACGGGCTTACCGTCCGCGACGTCGCGACTGTGCTCGGGTTGAGCCCGCAGCGCGTGTCTGTGCTCGCGCGAGGGAAGGTAAGCGCGTGACTGTCCTGGCGTCGTTCTTCGATGGGATCTGGGCGGCTGTCCTCGCCGCGTTCCAATCCCCTGCGAGTCTGCCCGTTGTGGGGTGGGTTGCATTCGGCATGGTGGCGGTGGCCGCGGTGGTGTCCCGTCGCCCCGAGAGGTGGACAGCAGCCAGGTCTGGAATGGAGCGAGTGTTTCTGCCTTCCCCATGAGTGGGGATATTCCCCAGGTTGCATTCACGCGCGCTAGTGCTGGATTGCCAGGCGTGTCAGGTATGAGACTCCGAATCATCCGGTTGGGGCACCATGAACGTCACCGGCTTGCCGAGGCTACGGCGTAGGCGATTTCGCGGGCCGTGGATTCGCCGTAGTAGCCGACGTTCACGACGTGCACCCGGTCGGCCATGTCGATCTTCTGGAAGTGGATGCGGTCAAGCGTTCGCTGTAGGTCGGTGGCATCCGTTGTCCAGTCGTAGTCCGGCAGGTCGGTGTGCCCGAACAGCCCGCCCTCGCTGGGGCTGTCCGAACTCGACCTCTATGACGTCGGAGTCGTCGTCGGCTTGGAACCGGCAGGATCTTGGCACGAGTCCAAGTGGAGGAGCTTTTTTCCCGAACGTTGCGCGAGGACGCTGAGCGCGTCGTCGCGGCCGTAAGCCACGGTATGGCCCGCATCCAGCACCAGCAGGGCGGCGTCGAAGACGTCCGTCACTCCGGGATCATTGGTGGCGAGCAGCAGTGACGTTCCGGTGCCGCGACGGCGGACCAGCGCTTCGCGCACGAGACGGCGCGCGTCGACGTCCAGGTTGGCGAACGGCTCATCGCCGACGATCAGCCGCGGATCGAGCATCAGCGCCCGCGCGATCGCCACGCGCTGCCGCATCCCGGCACTCAGCTCGTACGGAAACCGGTCGGCCAGGCCCAACGGCAGCGCGAGCTCATCGAGCAGCCCGGCGACGCGCATCGACACCGCCCGCCCGTTCGGGCGCCGCACCCGCCCGGTGAACGGCTCCGCGATGATCTCGGAGACCGTCAGCCGCGGCGGCAGCTGCGCCCCGTCGGTCTGCCCGATGTAGCCGGCGTAGACGCCGAGGCTGTGCGCGCGGCGTCCGCCCCGGCGCACCGAGACGCCTTCCACCGTCGCCCGGCCGCCGTCGACGCGGACACCGGCGTCGGCGCGCCCGGCCAGAACCGCGGCCAGGGTGGACTTCCCGGACCCGGTGGCCCCCGCGATCACGAGCGCCGCGCGCCGCTCCAACCGGAACGACACCCCGTCGATCAGGCGTCTGCCACCGGCATCCGCGATGGAGAGGTCGTCGCAGACGATGCTCGGCACGTCAGAACTACCCATGACCACATCCTGCCCTGCCCGTCCACGCGACGGCTATGATTCCTCGGCGAGTGCTTGACGCGCCGCATCGAGCTCTCGCAATCGCACGCGAACCGAGCGGCCCTCCTCGGAGTCCGCCGCGACGCGCTGGATGGCCCCCAGCAGGTCGCGCTTCTCCCGGTCGATCGCGCGCAGCCGGATCCGCCGCGCCAAATCGGCCGTCGCGACCACGGCCGCCTCATCGCCGGACGCGGGGAACGCCGAGGTGAGCAGTTCCGCGCCCAGCGTGCGATACGGCTCCCGGATCGATTCGACGGCCGCGACCGCCCAGCCCGGCCGCTCATAGTCGGGGGTCGCCGCGATCGCGGCACGCACCGCGTCGAGCGCCGGATGCCGGAACGTCTCGGCCACTGCGGCGCGCAGCGCATCCTGATCGATCCGGTGACCGTACTGCAGGAATCCCTGCACCGCATCGCGTTCCAGCGTCACCTCGGGGGTGCGCGGAAGGCTCGCGATGCTCACCGGGCTGAGCGCCGGGGTCGTCGCCGGAGCGTCGGGTTCGGCCGCCGGCTGCCCGGGGCGCTTCTCCGCCTCGGCGCCCGCGCGCCGGGCGGCGCGTTCGACCTCCCGCCGCACCTCGGCCAGCTCCTCGCCGAGACGCCGCGCCAGCAGGTGCTCGTAGCGGTGACGCAGTGCCGCATCGCGGATGTCGGCCAGGAGCGGCGCCGCCGACTGCAGCCCGCGCAGACGCCCCTCGACGGTGCCCAGATCGAGACCGCTCAACCGCTGGTCGATCATGAACTCGAACATCGGCGCCTTGCTCTCGATCATCGAGCGGACCGAGGCGTCGCCGCGGGCCAGACGCAGATCGCAGGGGTCGAGACCGTCTGGACCGACCGCGACGAAGCTGGTGGCGTTGAGGGTGCGGGCCTCGGTGAACGCACGGACCGCGGCCTTCTGACCCGCCGCATCCGGGTCGAAGGTGAACACGATCTCAGCCGAGGAGTTCTGCCCCAGGATGCGGCGCAGCACCGTGATGTGCTCGGACCCGAACGCCGTCCCGCAGGTCGCGACCGCCGTCGTCACCCCGGCGAGGTGGCAGGCCATCACATCGGTGTACCCCTCCACGACCACCACGCGCGGCGGATCCCCCCGGCCGATGTCCCGCTTGGCGATGTCGAGGCCGTAGAGAACCTGCGCCTTCTTGTAGATCGGGGTCTCCGGCGTGTTCAGGTACTTGGGACCCGAGTCGTCGTCGTAGAGCCGACGCGCCCCGAACCCGATGACCTGACCCGTGACATCACGGATCGGCCAGATCGCCCGCCCCCGGAACCGGTCGTACGTCCCCCGCTGCCCCTGTGAGAGCAGCCCCGCGCTCGTCAGCTCCTCGATGCTGAAGCCCTTCGCCGTCAGGGCATCGCGCACTCCGGACCAGCCCCGCGGCGCATAGCCCACGCCGAAGTGGGCGGCAGCGCCGGCATCGAAGCCGCGCTCTCCGAGGAATCGCCTCGCAGCCTCCGCCTCCGCCGTCATCAGCTGCGCCCGGTAGAACTCCGCCGCGGCACCGTTCGCCTCGTAGAGCCGCGCCCGCCCCGAGCTCTCGCGGGCGACGCCCCCCTCCTCCATGTGCAGCGTGATACCGACCCGCGCGGCGAGGCGCTCCACCGCCTCGGCGAAGGACAGATGGTCCATGCGCTGCAGGAACGTGTAGACATCGCCGGACTCGCCGCAGCCGAAGCAGTGGTAGAAGCCCACCTGGGGTCGCACGTGGAAACTCGGGCTGCGTTCATCGTGGAACGGACACAGCCCCTTCAACGAACCGACGCCGGCCGACTTCAGAGCGACCCGCTCGCCGATGATGTCGGCGATGTTCGTGCGGGCCTTGACCTCCTCGACGTCGGCCTGGGCGATGCGGCCCGCCATCACAGGCCTTCGAGCGTCTCGGGGAGGGCGTAGGAGTCGGGGTGGACGCTGCGACCGCCGGGGACCCAGATCCCGAGCGTGGCCAGGTCGACGTCGCCCACGAGCCGCGCATGCCAGGAGATCGCGAACCGGTCGGTGAGGCTCGCGACCTGATCGACGATGACGCGGCGACGCCCTTCATCGGTGCGGGCGAGGGCGAAGTCCTCCGCGTAGATCGGATCGAGATTCGACGGGGTCTCCCACAGCGCCGTCGCCAACCGCTTCAGCACCCGCCGCTGCTCCTTGTACAGCGGCTTGCGGCCCTCGATCGACACGACGAACGCGCCGATCGCGCCCTTGAGCACCGCCATCTCCGCCTCGACCACCCGCGGCACCACGACATGACCGCGGTAGCGGATCAGCGACGCCGCCGTGTACGCCTCGCGCGTGGCCGCGGTCGCCGCCCGCGCGAAGCGGCCGATGAGGTCGCTCGTGAGGTTCTTCAGCCGGCCCAGCGCGGCGCGGCTGCCGTCGAAGGACGCGATCCATTCCGGCAGGCGCATGAGCCGGAACAGGGCGTCCTCGAGTTCCTCGCGGGTGAAGTCGTACCCCACCCAGCGCTGGATCGCGGCGAGGATCGCGGTGTGCTCGCGCGGATCGGTCAGCCGGTGCGGATCCAGATAGCCGTTGACGACCGCGTCCTCGAAGTCATGCACCGAGTAGGCGATGTCGTCGGAGAGGTCCATGACCTCCGCCTCGATGCAGCGCACCCTGCCCGGTGCGCCGTCCCGCATCCAGCCGAAGACCTCCTCGTCGTCCGCGTAGACGCCGTACTTGAGTCGGCCGCCCGGGTCGGGCACCGGATTCGCCGCCGTCCACGGGTACTTGCAGGTCGCGTCGAGGCTGGCACGGGTCAGGTTCAGACCGTGGCTGCGGCCGTCGGCGCCCAACACTTTGGGCTCGAGGCGGCTGAGGATGCGCAGGGTCTGCGCGTTACCCTCGAACCCGCCGATCTCCTCGGCCCAGTCGTTCAGCGCACGCTCGCCGTTGTGGCCGAACGGTGGATGCCCGAGGTCGTGACTCAGGCATGCGGTGTCGACGACGTCGGGTGAGAGCTCGAGCGCGGTCGCGAGCTCCCGGCCGACCTGGGCGACCTCCAGGGAGTGGGTCAGCCGGTTGCGGGCGAAGTCGGCGGGACTGGCAGGACTCAGCACCTGCGTCTTCGCGGCGAGGCGCCGCAACGCCGCAGAGTGCAGCACCCGCGCGCGATCCCGGGCGAAGTCGTCCCGCTGGGAGCGATGGTTCTCCGGGTGGAACCGCTCGGTCGCGGCCTGGTCGTAGCCGTCGGCGCGCATCACGACGACACCCGTCTCAGCCGCCACTGGTGTCCAGCTCCGCATCCGCCAAGGAGCAGGACTCCGCCGGGGCGATCTCCCGGCTGTCCAGCCAGCCCTCGGGAAGCGCCGGCCGCTTCGGGGTGCCCGCCCGCCCGCGCTGTCCCTCGGCCGCCGCTCCCGGGTACGGGGCGTCGAGCTCGAGCGTGGCCAGCAGCTCGTCGATCTCGGCCAGGGTGGACGCCGTCGCCAACGCGGCCCTGGTGTCGCCGCCGACCGGATAGCCCTTGAAGTACCAGGCGACGTGCTTGCGGATGTCCCGGCAGCCGCGGCCCTCGTCCTCGAAGAACTCGACGAGCAGTTCGGCGTGCCGCCGGAACGCCACGGCGACGAAGCCCAGGGTCGCATCGACCGACACCCCCGCGTCCCCGTCGGGGCCGAGCGCACGCGCGAGGTCGCCGAAGAGCCACGGGCGTCCCAGACAGCCGCGGCCCACGACCACGCCGTCGCACCCGGTCTCTGCCATCATGCGCACGGCGTCGTCGGCGCTCCAGATGTCGCCGTTGCCGAGCACCGGGATGTCGGTCACGGTCTGCTTCAGCGCCGTGATCGCGCTCCAGTCGGCCTGACCCGAGTAGAACTGCGCGGCGGTGCGGGCATGCAGGGCGACCGCAGCCGCACCGGCATCCTGCGCTCTGCGCCCCGCGTCGAGGAAGGTGAGGTGATCGTCGTCGATGCCCTTGCGCATCTTCACGGTCACCGGGATGTGACCGGCGCCGCGCACCGCCGCCCGCACGATCTGCTCGAACAGGTCGGTCTTCCAGGGCAGCGCCGATCCGCCGCCCTTGCGCGTGACCTTGGGGACGGGGCAGCCAAAGTTCAGATCGATGTGGTCGGCGCGGTCCTCATCGGCGAGGAGCCTGGCCGCGGCTCCGATCGTGGCGGGGTCGACGCCGTACAGCTGGATGGAACGCGGCGTCTCCGACTCATGGTGACGGATCAGGCGCATCGTCGTCGCGTTGCGCTCGACCAGGGCGCGCGACGTGATCATCTCGCTGACGTACAGCCCCGCGCCGTACTCGCGGCACAGCCGACGGAACGCCGTGTTCGTGATCCCCGCCATGGGTGCCAGGAGCACCGGGACGTCCGCCGTGATCGGGCCGACGCGCAGGACGCGTTCGGGGGCGGAAGTGGCAGTCATCGTTCCATTGTCCCAGAACCGGGACCCCGTGGACGAGCACAGGCGTACCCTGAGGACATGCCCGCCGAAGCCGCTCCAGAACTGCGTTCCATCCCGTTCGAGACCGCCGACGGCGGCACCGCCACCATCGGTGATTTCGGTGACAAGGTCGTCCTCGTCGTCAACGTCGCGTCCAAGTGCGGACTCACCCCGCAGTACGAGCAGCTGGAGCAGTTGCAGCGCACCTACGGCGAGCAGGGCTTCCAGGTGATCGGCTTCCCCTGCAATCAGTTCATGGGGCAGGAGCCGGGATCGATGGAGCAGATCCTGGAGTACTGCTCGACCACCTGGGGCGTCTCATTCCCGGTGATGGACAAGATCAAGGTCAACGGCTCGCACGCCGCCCCGCTCTACAAGGCGCTGAAGAAGGCGAAGAACGTCGAGGGCGCCAAGGGCCCCGTGATGTGGAACTTCGAGAAGTTCGTGCTCACCCCCGACGGCCGGGTGCACCGCTTCCGTCCGCAGACCAAGCCGGATGCCCCCGAGATCGTTTCCGTGATCGAGGCGGGACTCAACGCCTGAGCGGACCGCTCAGGCGGTCGCCGCGCCGGAGTGCTCCGGCCACACCTGACGAACGATCTGGGTGAAGGCCTCCGGAGGCTGGGCGCCGCTGACCCCGTACTTGCCGTCGATCACGAAGAACGGGACGCCGTTGATGCCGTACGCCGCCGCCTGGCTCTGGTCGGCACGCACCGCGTCGAGGTAGCGCTCCGACTCGAGTGCCTCGCGGGCCGCATCCGCATCGAGTCCCGCCTCGACCGCCAGCTCGACCAGCTCGTCGATGAGGCCGACATGACGTCCCTCGACGAAGTGCGCCGCCAGCAGGCGCTCCTTCAGCTCATGCTGACGGCCCTGCTCCTTGGCGAAGTGCAGCAGCTCGTGCGCCTTCACCGTGTTCGCCGGGCGGACCGTCTCGAAGTGGTAGTCCAGACCTGCCGCGCTCGCGACGCCTGTGACGTGCGCGAGCATCTGCTGCACCTGGGCCGCCGGCATCCCCTTGCGCTCGGTGAGGTAGTCGATCTCGGTGCCCTCGTAGTCGGCCGGTGTGTCAGGCGAGAGCTCGTAAGAGTGGAACGTCACCTCCACCAGCGGAACGTCGTCACCCTCGGACGCGGCCGCGAGGCCCGTCTCCAGATTGCGCTTTCCGATGTAGCACCAGGGGCAGGCCACATCGCTCCATACATCGATTCGGATCGGGTCTGTCATGTCAACAGGAACCGCTGGCGGAGCAGACCTATTCCGCCTCCGCCATACGATCTCTACTGTGCCGTGTCTGGCGCATCGACCGCTCCGCCGAAGCGACGGTCGCGATTCAGGTACAGCCCGATCGCCCGCCAGAGGTCGCGGCGGGAGAAGTCCGGCCAGAGCGTGTCGAGGAAGACGAACTCGGCGTAGGCCGACTCCCACAGCAGGAAGTTCGACGTGCGCTGCTCGCCGCTGGAACGCACGAACAGGTCGACGTCGGGCATGTCGGGCCGGTAGAGCCGTCGCTGCACGAGCTTCTCGGAGACCGCGCCGGGCTTCAACCGGCCGCGCGCGACATCCTCGGCGATGGAGCGCATCGCATCGACGAGCTCGACGCGGCCGCCGTAGTTGACGCACATCGTGAGGGTCAGCACGTCGTTGTCACGGGTGAGCTGCTACGCGAACTGCAGCTCCCGGATGACCGAGCCCCACAGCCGTGGCTTGCGTCCGGCCCACCGCACGCGCACGCCCCACTCGTTCAACTGGTCCCGGCGACGGTGCAGCACGTCGCGGTTGAAGCCCATAAGGAAGCGCACCTCATCGGGAGAGCGGTTCCAGTTCTCGGTCGAGAACGCGTACACGCTGAGATGCTTCACCCCGGCCTGGATGGCACCGGCCACGACGTCCAGCAGGGCCGCCTCGCCCGCCCGGTGCCCCTCGACCCGGGTGAGCCCCTGACGGTTGGCCCAGCGGCCGTTGCCGTCCATCACGATCGCGACGTGGTTCGGCACCGCGCCGCCCCCGAACTCGGGCGGGTACTCGCCCGTCCAGTCGACCGGACGATACGGCACCGCATCCCTGTGGGTGACGGGCTTCGGGCTCACCGCACGATCTCCATCTGCGACAGCGAACGGATGCCGCGCTCGAGGTGCCACTGGGCGTAGGCGGCGATCAGCCCCGACGCACTCGCGGATGCCGCGGTGGGCGCCGCATCCACGACCGCCCACTCCCCCGCCAGCAGCGACCGCAACAGCGACGACGTCGCCGGCTCCACCCGGGCGGACCCGGTCGGCGCGCACGCATCGCACACCATGCCACCGGCCTGGGCGACGAACCGCTGGTGGGGCCCCGGAGCGCCGCACCGGGCGCACGCGTCGAGCCCGGGCGCCCAGCCGGAGAGCGCCATGGCCCGCAGCAGGTAGGAGTCGAGGATGCTGCGCGGCGCGTGCTCGCCCTGGGCGAGAGCACGCAGGCCGCCGACGAGCAGAAGGTACTGCTGCGCGGTGGCCTCCGCATCCCCCAGTCGGTCGGCGGTCTCGGCCATCGCGCTCGCCGCGGTGAAGCGCTCGTAGTCGGTCGCGATGTCGGCGCCGTAGGTGCCCAGCGTCTCGGCCTGCTGCACGATGTCGAGGTTGCGGCCGGCGTAGAACTGCGCGTCGGCGACCATGAACGGCTCCATCCGGGCGCCGAGGCGGGAGGAGGTGCGACGCACGCCCTTCGCCACCGCCCGGATCTTGCCGTGCCGCCGGCCCAGCATCGTCACGATGCGGTCGGCCTCACCCAGCTTCTGGGTGCGCAGGACCACGACATCGTCGCGATAGGTGGGCACCCTTCGATTATCCCGCCGGCTCCCTACAATCGCGGCCGCCACCCCGTACGCCGGCCGACCGCGCTCCCGGCTCAGACCGCGGCGAGCTCGACCGCGCGCTCCCGGGTGCGGATCGCCCGGTTGACGCCTGAGACGATCGCCTTCAGGCTCGCGGTGGAGATGTCGCCGTCGATGCCGACGCCCCACAGCCGCTCACCGTCGACCTGCAGCTCGACGTACGCCGCCGCCTGCGCGTCTCCGCCCGCACTCATCGCGTGCTCGACGTAGTCGTACAGGGTGACCTCGAAGCCCTGCGCGCGAACGATGTCGAGGAAGGCCGCGACCGGGCCGTTGCCGACGCCGTTCGCGTCGAAGCGCTCGTCGCCGTCGCGCAGCGTCACATCCAGGTGGACGTCGCCCGACAGGTCGCTGGCCGTGCGGGTGCCCAGGAGCTCGAACCGGCCCCAGCGCTCGTCGTCCACCGAGGTCGGCAGATACTCGTCGGTGAAGACGCCCCAGATCTGGTCGCTGGAGACCTCGCCGCCCTCGGCATCCGTCTTGGCCTGGACCACGCCGGAGAACTCGATCTGCAGCCTGCGGGGCAGATCCAGTGCGTGGTCGGTCTTCAGCAGGTAGGCGACGCCGCCCTTGCCGGACTG
>JAATGR010000249.1 GCA_015654575.1 Actinomycetales bacterium | reverse complement strand
TCGGGCGCAAGATCTTCCCCGACCACTGGTCGTACATGCTCGGCGAGGTCGCGCTGTACAGCTTCGTCGTGATCCTGCTCTCCGGCACCTTCCTGACGTTCTTCTTCCAGGCGTCGATGGCCGAGACCGTGTACCACGGCTCGTACGCGCCGCTCGAGGGCATCAAGATGTCCGCCGCCATGTCGTCGACGCTGCACATCAGCTTCGACGTGCGCGGCGGTCTGCTGCTGCGGCAGATCCACCACTGGGCGGCGCTGCTGTTCGTCGCGTCGATCAGCCTGCACATGCTCCGCATCTTCTTCACGGGCGCGTTCCGCAAGCCGCGCGAGGTCAACTGGCTCGTCGGCTTCACCCTCTTCGTCCTCGCCCTGGCCGAGGGGTTCACCGGATACTCGCTGCCGGACGACCTCCTCTCCGGCAACGGCCTCCGCATCATCGCGGGCATGGTCGAGGGGATCCCCGTCGTCGGCACCTGGATCGACTTCCTGCTCTTCGGCGGGGAGTTCCCGGGCACGGCGATCGTCGGCCGCCTCTACACGCTGCACATCCTGCTGCTGCCGGCGGCGGTCGTGGCGGCGATCGGCATCCACCTGCTGCTGCTCATCGTCAACAAGCACACGCAGTTCGCGGGCCCGGGCCGGACCGAGAAGAACGTGGTCGGCGTGCCGATCATGCCGGTGTTCGCCGCGAAGGCCGGCGGGTTCTTCTTCATCGTGTTCGGCATCATCGCGCTCATCGCGTCGACCGTGACGATCAACCCGATCTGGAACTACGGCCCGTACGACCCGTCGCCGATCTCCGCGGGCACGCAGCCCGACTGGTACATCGGCTTCGCCGACGGCGCGCTGCGCCTCGTGCCGCCGGGCTGGGAGTTCATGATCGGCCCCTACACGGTGTCGATGAACATCATCATCCCGATCCTCGTGCTCGTCGTGTTTCTCGTCCTCGTCGCGATGTACCCGTTCTTCGAGGCCTGGGTGACGGGCGACAAGCGCGAGCACCACATGACGGATCGCCCGCGCAACGCGCCGACCCGCACCGCGATCGGCGCCGCCGGCATGACGTTCTACGCGGCGCTCTGGGCCGCCGCGAGCTCCGACATCATCGCGACGCACTTCAAGATGTCGGTCGAGTGGGTGACGCACATCATCCAGTTCTCCCTCATCGTCGGACCGTTCATCGCGTTCTTCGTTACCCATCGCATCTGCATCGGACTGCAGAAGAAGGACCGCGAGATCGCGCTCCACGGCTTCGAGTCGGGCCGTATCGTGCGCCTCCCCGGCGGCGAGTACATCGAGGTCCACCGCCAGCTCTCGGACTACGACCGCTGGCGCCTCGTGAGCTACGACGACTACCAGCCGCTCATGCTGCGCCACAACGCGCGCGGCAGGATCACCAACCGCGCGCGGCTGCGCGCGCGGCTCTCGCGGTGGTTCTTCGAGGACCGGATCGCTCCGGTCACAAAGGGCGAGCTCGAGGCGTCACAGCACCACGGCGGCCACTAGCCGCTGACGCTCTGAGGGCCCGGGAGTTCTGCTCCCGGGCCCTCTGCGTGCGGGGACGGTGGGGAGGGGCCTTGTCTCTCCCCACCTTTGTGTGCGTACGATCCGGTGGTTGAGCAGCGGCCGCAGGCCGCGTGTCGAAACCACCACCGCGTGATGCGTCACAGCACCGTCGCGAGCTCCTCCTCGGTGGCGACGAAGCGGAGGTCGTGGCCGCGGTTGACCTCGCGGACCCAGTCGCGGAAGGGGGCGCTGCGCTCGGCGTGCTCGGTGACGTCGCCGAGGATGATGAGGCGGCGGCGGTAGGTGATGAACTTCTGGACGACCTCGCCGGCCACGCCCGAGGCGAGGCGGAAGAAGTCGGGGTCGAGGCGCTCGACCGGGACGACGATCGTGTCGGGCCCGTCCGGGACGAAGCTGGCGGCGATGAGGTCCATCGCGTCGGCCTCGGTGCGGATGAGCGGGCCGTCGGCATCCAGGCGCAGCGTGGTCATGCCTTCCACGCTACGAGCCGCGGAGGACCTGTTACGCGAAGACGCGGCGCATGTACTCGGCGCTCTCGTGGAAGCCGAGCCGGTCGTAGAAGCCGCCGGCACGACGGCTCGCGACGGTGAGCTGCGTGACGCCGCGGCGCTCGCACTCGGCCTCGACCGCCCGCACGAGCGCGGTGCCCAGGTCGCGGCCGCGCGCCTGCTGGTCGACGACGATCTCCTGCAGCTGCGCCGACGGGCCGTTCGTGGAGAGCAGCGGCACGACCGTCATGAGCGCGTAGCCGAGGAGGCCCTCCGGCTTGTCGGCCACGAACAGCACGATCGTCGGCTGCTCCCCCGCGAGGTACGAGGCGATGGTCGCGTCGAACGCGGCGCGCTCCGGCGGGATGGCGTGCCCGAGCTGCTGGACCAGCGCGAAGATCCCGTCCTCGTCACCCGGCTGTGCGACCCGGATCATCAGCGCGCGAAGTTGTTGCGGTAGTACTCGTAGTTCCAGCCGATGATCGCGATCAGCGCGATCGGTCCGCCGAAGAACGACACCCAGGTGCCGATCGCCAGTCCGAGGAACACCAGCATCACCCCGACCGCCAGCGCGAACGGCCACCAGCTCCACGGGCTGAACTGGCCCATCTCGGGGTCGCCGTCGTCGACGTTCGCGTCGGCACGGTCCTGCGGCAGCTCGCCGCCCTGCGCCGAGTGCGTGCGGCCGAGGTAGAAGGCGAGGAAGAACGACAGGATGCCGCTCAGCGCCATCCCGACGATGCCCACCCACTCGACGCGGTGCGTGTCGATCAGCGACCAGATGATGTACGCGACATCGGCGGCCCAGAAGAAGGCGCCCAGGATCCAGAAGAGGTTCGAGTTGGTGCGCATGGCCTACTTGACCTCCCCCTTCGCGACGTCGACGACCGGGGCCTCGGGGGCGTCCGCCGGGCCGGGACCGATGCCGACCGGCACGCCGGCCTCCGGGTGGTGCAGGTCGAACGCCGGCGACTCCGAGCGGATCCGCGGGATCGACGAGAAGTTGTGCCGCGGCGGAGGGCACGAGGTGGCCCACTCGAGCGAGCGCGCGTTGCCCCACGGGTCGTCGACGGTCACCTTCGGGGCTCGACGGGCGGTGATCCAGACGTTCAGGAGGAACGGCAGGATCGAGATCCCGAGGATCACGGCGCCGACCGTCGAGAGCTGGTTCATCCAGGTGAACCCGTCGCTCGGCAGGTAGTTCGCGTAGCGCCGCGGCATGCCGATGACCCCCAGCCAGTGCTGGATCAGGAACGTCGTGTGGAAGCCGATGAACAGCAGCCAGAAGTGGATCTTGCCGAGCCGTTCGTCGAGCATCTTGCCGGTCCACTTAGGCCACCAGAAGTAGAAGCCCGCGAACATGGCGAATACGACCGTGCCGAACACGACGTAGTGGAAGTGCGCGACGACGAAGTACGAGTCGGAGAGCGCGAAGTCCAGCGGCGGCGAGGCGAGGATCACACCGGTCAGACCGCCGAACGTGAAGGTCACGAGGAAGCCGATCGTCCAGATCATAGGCGTCTCGAACGTGACCGAGCCGCGCCACATCGTGCCGACCCAGTTGAAGATCTTCACGCCCGTCGGCACGGCGATGAGCATCGTCATGAGCGAGAAGAACGGCAGCAGCACCGATCCCGTCACGTACATGTGGTGCGCCCACACCGTGACCGAGAGGGCCGCGATCGAGATCGTCGCGTAGATCAGCGTCTTGTAGCCGAAGATCGGCTTGCGGCTGAACACGGGGATGATCTCCGAGACGATGCCGAAGAACGGCAGCGCGATGATGTAGACCTCCGGATGGCCGAAGAACCAGAACAGGTGCTGCCAGAG
>JAATGR010000085.1 GCA_015654575.1 Actinomycetales bacterium | reverse complement strand
GCGGCGATGACGATCGCTTCGCTGCCGAGCCGCACGAAGTTGAGCACGCCCGCGGCCGCACCTGCGCGGTGCGGGGCGACGGCGGCGAGGGCTTCCGCGTCGACGAGTCCGATGGTCAGGCCGAAGCCGGCGCCGACGAGGATCATGAAGGGGATGTTCCCGAGGGCGGGCACGGTCCCGACGAGCTGCATTCCGATGTCGCCGATGAGGAGCACGATGAGCGCCGTGTAGATCACGGCCATCGCGGTCACGCGGGGGTAGCGGTGCATGACCCGGCTGACCACGATCGGGCAGATCAGCACCGGGATCGTGCAGGCGAGCATGAACAGTCCCGCGACCGGCGCAGACAGGCCGTAGACAGCGCCGAACGCAACCGGCAGGTAGGTGACGAGGGTGACTGTGCCAATTCCGACAGCAACAGGGACCAGGCACATGGCGAGGAAGTGCGGATTACGCAGCAACGAGAAGTCGACGATCTTGCGACCCGGGACGTGCTCGTGACGTGGGTTGGGCAACGCGCCGCTGAACACGGTGGCGAGCAGCGCGACGACGCCGAAGGCCACGAACACGCCGCGCCAGTCGAACCATCCCGTCAGCAGCCCCGAGAGCGTCGGTCCCAGGGCGGAGCCGAGGCCGATGGTCGTGCCGAAGATCGCGAAGTTCCGCGTTCGCGCCGACTCCCCGTAGGCGTTGGAGAGCAGCGCGGACGCGCCGGTGAACACCGCCGCACCGGCGACGCCGGCGAGCACACGGCCGACGTCGAGGAGGAACAGGGTGGGAGCGAAGGCGCTCAGGGCGCCGGCGGCGATGCCCAGCACGTTGCCGACGACGACCGTCGCCTTGTAACCGATGCGATCCGAGATCACCCCCCAGACCAAGGTGAACAGCGCGAAGGAGACGTTGAAGCCGTTGACGATCCATTGCAGTTGCGTCGGGTCCGAGCCGAGCTCGACCGCGACCCTCGGGATCGTGACCGCAGTGCCCGTGATCGCCAGCGGGGTCACGAACACGGAGAGCACGATCACCGGCATCGCCCACCGCGATGGGGCATTCAAGGCGCGGCTGGGCGCGAGCGTGTTTGACATGAGGTCCTTTCACGAGGGTGGGGCGACACGGCTGAGAGCCGGAACAGAGTTTTTGGTCGTTCGGTACAATATAGATGAGGCCACAGAGAGGCAACCGCACTGTCTGGACTCTCGGTCGAACGCAGTGGCACGGGGTCCGCCGTCGTCCAAGCGTTCAACAAGACCAGTGGGCCGCTCGGCACTGCGATCATGGGCAGCGTGCTCGTCGGTGTCTACCAAGCCCAGCTCGATGTCACCGGCCTGCCCGCGTCGGTGGCCGAAACGGTCCGACGCAGGATCTTGACCCGCCGGCGTGTTCCTTTGCTGCGGGATGTCGACCCGGTCACCGGTGTCGTGATCCGTTCCTCGAAACGGTCCCCGAACCGATACGAGCATCCCTACGCCGGTGCGTTGCTGCATATCGATGTGAAGAAGATCGGCCGGATCCCGGACGGCGGCGGCTGGCGAGCACACGGCCGATCCGAATCGGATCGAGGCGGTCATCAGCGACAACGCGCTCGCCTACCGCCGCTCCCGCGAGTTCACAGCGACCTGCGCCGAGCTCGGCATCCGGCCAGCGGTTCATCCAACCCGCCCACCCCCGGACCAACGGCAAGGTTGAACGCCTCAACCGCACCCTCGCGACCGAATGGGCCTACTCCCGTCCCTGGACCTCGAACACCCAACGCGCAGCCGCCTTGCCACGCTGGCTGGACTTGCCGAAGACTCGAGGTCGACGTCGAGACAGCCGTCCAGGTCCGGCCGGGGCAGATCGTCGACCAGCCACTTCCCGGGTCCGTCGTGAGTTAAGATCACCCGACGTTCGCCGGCGCCGGAGACGGTCGCGACGTGCGCCGAACGGGTGAGCCAGTCCCGGCCCACGATCACGTCGTAATGCACGGCCCATGCCTCTCCTTCCCTCGACCGCCGCCGTCATGCCTCAGACGATCCAGCCATCCGCGGCCCGCTCGAAGGATGCGACCTCGAACCCGTCGCGGGCGCCACCATGCCGCCACGCCGCGACCGCAGGCAGGACAGCGAAAGAACTCATGCCGCGCCTGTGGGGCTCGGGCCAGTGACCGTCCAACCGGCGTCGCAT
>JAATGR010000184.1 GCA_015654575.1 Actinomycetales bacterium | reverse complement strand
CCGACCTCGCTGCCGCGGAAGCCGGCGCCGCTCCAGTCGACCGCCGTCACGTTGTAGGTCGGCTCCGCGATCTCGGCCCCGACGATGAGGAACGACGTCTCGCCGTGGTTGGCGCTTGCCAGCGCGAGGATGTCGATGAGTTCCTCGCCGGCGCTGATGATGAGGTCGGGCTGCAGGGCGATCGCGGCATCGATCCCGCCGACGAGGTCGTCGTCGGCGGGCACCTGGCGCAGGTCGACGTCCTCCGCCTCCGACCATTCCCGCACCGCGGTCACCAACGCCTGGGTCGGGGCGTCGTCCCCCGCCGTCAGCAGGACCACCCGGTACCCCGGCGAGGGGCTGACGCCCTCCCAGGATCCGGCGAGGGGCGTGACCGTCGCCTCCGGTGCGGGCGCGACGGCCGGGGCGAAGCCGGTTCCCGGCGTGCCGACCGCGGTGGGCGATGCATGCGGTGTCTCCCAGGAGTCGGCGGCGCAGGCCGTCAGCGGGATCAGCAGGATACCGGTCACGAGGATGCTCGCGAGTCGGGCGCGGTGGGGCACGTGACGATTCCTCGGCTAGGCGGACCCTCCCACTCTGCGCGATGACGACCAGCCGGTGCGAGCCGCCCTGGCCGAGTTCTCGCAGTCTTCGTCGGTCGTACCGCGTCCGTTCACCGGTGGGAGGAACTTCCCCTTCGCGTGGCCTGCAGTGCGCTCATCGTTCACCCAAAGGAAACGTTCAGCCAGCACCGTTGCTGCTCGGCGACATACGTGCGCGCCACCGAGCGGCACAGGCCCGCTCGTCTCTTGCCCACGCATCACGAAGAAACGGACGACACATGCTCCACTCGACACCGTCGCGGTCACGGGGCCGCGCAGCGACCTGGCTCGCCGCCACCACGCTGACGGCCGCGCTCGCGCTCACCGGCGCGCTCGCCACACCGCTGGCGGCGACCGCCGCGACCGCCTCCTACACCGGCATCATCCTGGGCGTCGGCGCGGACGAGTCGCAGCGCATCGTCACCTGGTACACCTCCGACGACTCCGCACAGGTCGTGCAGGTCGCACCCACCGCCTCCCTCGTGGACGGTGATTTCGTCGCCTCCGTGACGACCTTCTCCGCCACCGGGACGGCGAACATCGCCACCAGCGGCGGTTACAACCGCCACGCCACCATCTCGGGGCTGCAGGAGAACACCCAGTACTCGTACCGGGTCGGTGCCGACGGCAACTGGTCGACGGCGTACTCGTTCAAGACGCAGTCGTTCGAGGGAGACTTCGACTTCCTCTTCTTCGGCGACCCGCAGATCGGCGCGTCCGGAAACGTCGCATCCGACACCACCGGCTGGGTCGACACGCTGAACGTCGCACTGACCTCCACCCCCGACGCAGAACTGCTCGTCTCCGGTGGCGACCAGGTCGAGAACGCCAACACGGAGACCCAGTGGGACGGCTTCCTCTCCTCGGACCTGCTGCGCCAGTACCCCTGGGCGGCCACGATCGGTAACCACGACGTGAGCGGCAAAGCCTACGAGCAGCACCTCTACACGCCGAACACCGACTTCTCGTCGGCGTACTACCAGAACGCCAGTGCGACCTCGACGACCTCGGGGGGCGATTACTGGTACATGTACAAGGACGTGCTGTTCATCGACCTGAACAGCAACAGCTACAACTCGAGCACCGGGGGCGGCGACGACGCCCACGTGGACTACGTCTCGGATGTCGTGAACGCGCACGGCGCGGACGCGAAGTACACCGTGCTCGTGTACCACCACTCCATTTACTCCGCCGCCTCGCACGCCCGCGACGTCGACAACTCGGTGCGACGCACCGACTTCCCAGCCACCTTCTCCGAGCTGGGCGTCGACCTGGTGCTGCAGGGACATGACCACGTCTACACCCGCAGCTACGAGATCGCCGACGGCGAGAAGGCCAAAGAGAACGAGGAGCCGGGTCAGAACGATGTGTTCGTCGGCGACGGCGGCGTCATCTACATGACGGCGAACTCGGCGTCCGGGTCGAAGTACTACGACATCACCGCCCCGGATGTGGCCGACAGCGGCACCCAGTACGCCGCCGACCCGCTGAACACCGACAACTACTGGTTCAACTCGGTGGAGAGTCAGGAGAAGACGCGCAGCTACGTCAAGGTGCGGGTCACCGCCGACGCGCTGGTCGTCGAAGGCATCCGCTCGCAGGCCTCCACCAACGGCGAGGTCGGCTCGACCATCGACTCGGTGACCATCCACCCGTACCACGGCGACAGCGGCGAGGACGTCCAGGTCGACGTCCCGACGACCGCCCCGGGCGAGTTCGGCTGGACGATCGACGGAGAGAACGGCCTGATCGACCTCGGCACCGCGGAGGACAAGGGCACGTACTTTGAGGCGGCCGGCGAGATCAACCCGATCAGCGTCACCGACACCCGCTCCTCGCTCGCCCCATGGTCGCTGACCGCTCAGCTCGGCGACTTCACCGACGGGTCGAAGACCTTCTCGGGCAGCTACCTCGGCTGGACCCCGAAGGTGGTCACCGCGGGCGCAGGCGCGGTCGCGGGCTCGTCGATCGCCTCCGGTCTCACCAGCGGCAGCGGACTCTCGGTCTCGCAGGTCCTCGGCTCCGCAGGCCAGGGCCACGAGCGCGGTGAGGCCGTGCTCGGCGCCGACCTGGATCTGAAGCTGCCGATCGACACCGACCAGGGCAGCTACCGCGCGACCCTGACCGTGACGGCGCTTGCCGGCTGAATCCGAAACGACCTATGGGGGAGGGGCATCCGCCTTCTCCCCCATAGGTCGTTGCCCGACGTCCTCCACCGTCCCTCCAGTGAAAGCTCCTGTGAACGCAATGACCGCCCTCCGCCGCAGTGACGCCGGCATCCGCATCCTGATCGCGCTGCTCGTGGCCGTCTTCCTCGTGCTCGTTGTCGCATCCGTCGCCCACGCCGACGACGCCTCCGACGATGTCAGCTGGACGGTGCGCACCGACTCGAACGCGTTCGGCGCCGACCGGACGAACTACACGTACACACTCGATCCCGGCAGCACCCTGACCGACGGCATCGTCGTCGCCAACCACGGCACGCAGGACGTCACCCTGAAGGTCTACGCTGCCGACGGGTTCACCTCCCAGGAGGGACAGCTCTCGCTGCTCGTCTCCGGAGAGCAGTCGACCGGCGTCGGCGCCTGGATCACCTCCGACAGCGCGGAGGTCACCGTGGCCGCCGGTGCGACCACGACGCTCCCGTTCACGGTGAGCATCCCCGACAATGCGACTCCTGGCGACTACGCCGGCGGCGTGGTCACCTCGCTCACGGTGCCCGACTCGACGACCGGCGTGAACGTCGACCGCCGTCTCGGCATCCGCGTCAACCTGCGCGTCGGCGGCGAGCTCGCCCCGTCGCTCGCCGTCGACGACATGTCGGTCGACTGGAACGGCGGACTCAATCCGTTCTCCGGTGCCGATGCGACCGTCACCTACACGCTGCACAACACCGGCAACGCGACGATCGCCGCCGTCCCGGACGTGCAGGTGTCGGGCGTCTTCGGCTGGTTCCCCTACACCGCCGACCTCTCGGACACCACGCCGCAGCTGCTGCCCGGTGAGACGCGCACGATCACCACGACGATCTCCGGCGTCCCCGCGTTACTGGCGCTGCTGGGCTCGGTGAGCATCACCCCGTTGATCACGGATGCCTCGGGCTCGACGTCGCCGATCGACGTGGTGACGGCGTCGGCGCTCGGCTGGGCGGTGCCGTGGTCGCTCGTGATCGTGCTCCTGCTGGTGGCTGCGGCCATCTTCCTGTTCGTCCGCGCCCGCCGCCGGCGTCGTGCCGCCGAGCAGCGGGAGAGCGACGCCCGGGTGAGCGAGGCCGTGCAGAAGGCACTGGAGGACGAGCGGTCGAAGGTCTCCGCCGACGTCTCCGACGGCTAGGCGGTGGATACCGCTTTCCGCCTCCGCCTCTCCGATCCCGAAGGTCCTCCCGTGTTCTCCACCGCCCCGCCCGCCACCCGCTCCGCGCGGCCCGCCCTGATCCTGATCGTCGCGCTGATCGCGCTCCTGTCGGTGCTCCTGCCCGCCCAACGGGCGGACGCGCATCCCTCCGGCACGACCGGGGTGTTCGTGACGATCCAGTCGGACGCCGTCGACGTCGAGATGCAGATCCAGAAGGCCGGGTTCGTGGCCGCCACCGGCTACGACATCGACACCGACCAGGCCGAGCTCGACGCCATCTCCGACAACCTCATGACCTTCATCCTGAACCGGGTGACGGTGTCCGACGAGACCTCTACGCTGCAGGCCGAGGTGACCGAGGCTCCGCAGTTCCAGACGGTCAACGGTGAGGACGCGATCGTGACCACCCTGCGCTTCACCGACGGCGCTCGGCCGATCACGGGCGAGGTGACCTTGACGGACGACTTCATCATCGACGTGGTGCCCGCCCACCAGGTCTACGTGGCACTGGTCAGCGACTGGAGCAACGGCCAGGTCGCCGAGGGCGATCCGCAGGTCGTCGGCGTGCTCGGCGGCGGTGTCACCCAGGTCGTGCTCGAGCGGACGGAGCAGACGCCGCTGCACGGCTTCCTGGCCGTGGTCTGGTTGGGGATGCTGCACATCGCCGAAGGCACCGACCACCTGCTGTTCCTGGCGACCCTCCTCATCGTCGCGCCGTCGTTCGCTGTCCGCGCGCGCCGCTGGGGCTACAGCTGGCAGCAGCCGATTCCGTTGCGCCGGGCGATCGGCCGCGCGGCGCTGATCATCACCTCGTTCACCGCGGGCCATCTCGTGACCCTCGCGCTGGTGTCCCTCGGGCTGATCTCGTTCCCGACCAAGCCGATCGAGACGCTCGTGGCGGTCTCCATCGTGGTGGCGGGGATCCATGCCGTGAAGCCGCTGATGCCTCGGGGTGAACTGCTCATCGCGGGCGTCTTCGGCCTCGTGCACGGCACCGCGTTCGCGACCACGATCCTCGACCTGAATCTCGGATTCGGCGAGAAGCTGATCGCGATCCTCGGCTTCAACGTCGGGGTCGAGCTGGCGCAGCTGTGCGTCGCCGTGCTCGTGCTGCCGTTGCTGATCTGGCTCTCCCATGCCCGCGCCTACGGCGCGTTCCGGATCGTGGTCGCGGTGTCCGCGATCGTCGCGGCGGCGGCATGGGTCATCGCGATCCAGACCGACGGCGAGACCGTGCTGCAGCCGGTGTTCGACGGCATCGCGGCGAATCCGGTGGTCTTCTATCTCGGGCTGGTGGTGCTCGTCGGCCTGCCCTGGTTTTTCACCAGGAACCGCCGCGTCGAGGCAGAGCCCGGGCGCTGAGGCGGGGCCGGTTCAGCCGCCCCACCGGCGCCCGCTCCGTCGTCCGATCGGGGCCGGCTCAGCCGTGCGACCGCGCCCGGCGGGCGCCGGCGACGACCATCGCGGCACCGGTGCCTGCCGCGGCGGTGGCGGCGAGGCCCCAGGGCAGGAGGAGTCCGATGTCGGATCCGGTCGTGGCGAGCGCGGTTGCGGTGGGCGAGGTGCCGGTGGGAGGAACGGTCGTGCCGGGATCCCCCGGCAGCTCGGTTCCGTGAGCGGGGACGACCACCGCGATGACCATCGCCTGGTCCGCTGCGGGGTCGGCCGTCTCGTCCGCGGCGTTCGCGGGGGTCGCCCATATCGACACCGCAACGGTGACCGCAGCGGCGCAGACCGCTCTCCGACCGACAGGCATGCTCTCCCCGTTCCGCGTCGACAGACGCCCGGGTCAGAGTCTGCGTCACTGTGCTGTCTCGACGGGGGCGAGGGGGTGACCAGGCGTTGAACGTTTCGCCACGAGAGAGCCCTCGATTCTCGTGTACTGTGCCAACGAGCGAAGGGGATGCCGATGGGGTGGAGAAGTGTCGGGAGGACGGGCGTCGCGGTCGCCGCAGTCCTGGTCACGGCGATCCTCGCCGGCTGCGGTCCGGCTCCGTGGAACGAAGAAGGCTCCACGACGCCGACCGCTTCGCAGACGGGCAGTGGCGTGCCGACACCGGTGTCGAACGATCTTTCCAGCGGATCGACGCAGCGCACCGTTACGGCGGGATCGGTGACCGCGACGATCAGCTACTGGTCGAGCCTCTCGATGGACCTGTGGACGTCGACCGCGCTGAAACCGATCAGCCTCTCGCTGTCCACGGCGGTGACCCCCGACGACGGTGAGAAGGTCTACCTGCAGTCGGTGAGCCTGGTGGTCGTGCCCACCGGCGCGTCCGGGGCGGCCACACCCCTCGACACCCAGAGCGATCAGTACTCGGTGCCCTCCTCGGGCGCCCCCGGGTACCTGGTGCTTTCTCCGTACAGCTATCTGCAAACCTTCGACATCGGCGAGGTTCCCAGCGACAGCACCTCGGTGACGCTGCAGTTCACCTACGTCTTCCTCGTGCAGACCACGCCCACCTCGACCGAATATGCGAAGCAGACCGGCAGCGACACGCTGCTGGTGGCGATCAGCTCCGCGGGTTGATCCTCCCGGCAGGGCCCTCGGGACGGCCGTGATCGGCATGCCAGAGGCGATCTGAAACCATGCTGTTCCGCGTCCCGATGGCGTCCGCCGACGGCTGTCCGATGTCGTCCCCGACCTTCTTGCGCTGATCTTGCGTTGACGCTCAGGGGGAAACGCGCCGGTCTTGCGCGCCGTGCGTCACTGTTGGTGCCGGTACCCGCTCAATGGGTGCCATTATCTACTCAGCGCGACCGACGCACTGACCGCCGACCAGGAGTGTGCCACCCCGTGTCCGAACCTCAGAACGACTCCCATGTCCCCTCTGTGCGACCCTCCGGGCCGTCGAAGGAACTGACGCCGGCGCTCGCCGACGCCGCGTTCTTAAGCGACTCGGGCGCCCGCCTGGACGAGGACTTCATGGCGGTCCTCGAGAACACGAACGTCCATCGCTCCACGATCGGATGCGTCATCCCGGCGTACAACGAGGCGGAGTCCATCGCCGACGTTCTCACGGCGCTGCTCGCCCAGACCCGCGTACCCGACGTCATCCACGTGGTCATCAACAACACAACGGATGACACCGCGCGAATCGCCTCCGAATACGCCGGACCGCACGAGATCACCACGGAGCTCGGCGAACAGTTCACCGAGGTGTTCGTGCACGACATCGGGAAGAACCCGGACAAAAAGGTCGGCGCCCTCAACTACGGCTACTCCCTGGTGGAGGGCTGCGAGTTCCTGCTCGGCGTCGACGGCGACACGATCGCCCATCCGAAGGCGGTGGAGTACCTCGAGACCGAAGCGATCAGCGATTCCCGCATCGGCGGCATCTCCGCGATCTTCACGATCGATGACAGGCCGATCAAGGGTTTGATGGCGAAGTTCCTCATCGCCGGTCAGCGCACGCAGTTCGCCGCGTTCAACCTGCAGAACCTTCTCCGGGGCCGCAACATGGCGGTGCTCGGCGGCCAGTTCTCGATCTTCTCGACGAACGCGCTGCGCGACGCCATGCGGGCCAACCACCAGACGACCCCGTGGGTGAAGGACTCCGAAGTGGAGGACTCGCTCCTGTCGCTGCAGATCAAGAGCGCCGGCTACCTCACCAAGATCAGCCCCTACGCCCGCGCGAACGTCGGCGGGATGACGACGCTCAAGGGCTATGACGCGCAGCAGGTCAAGTGGACCTACGGCGCGATCGAGCTGATGTGGCCGGGGCAGCGGGGCGACACGAAGGGCCAGCCGTTCCACCCCAACCTGCGGCTGCGGTGGTTCGAGAACTTCGGGATGCTGACGAACCTGTTCGTCCGGGTCGCGTTCCTGGTGCTGCTGGCCGGCTCGCTGTCGATCAACGCCTTCGTCTTCTCGGCGTGGTGGCTGATCCCCGTGGGCGCGGCCATGCTGCTGAACCTGCGGATCGCCATGACCATGAGATACCGCGACCGACGGGACATCCTGTTCGCCGTGCTGTTCTTCCCCGCGGAGATCTTCATGTGGATCAGGCTCGGTCACTTCCTGCGGTCTTGGAGCCGGTTCCTTTCCCGGAAGAAGGTCGACAACTGGGCCATGCAGGCCAAGGCGGAGCGGGGCGGCGGGGCGGGCGGGCACTGGGTGCCGCTCGTGCTGCTGGTCGCGGTGCTGATCGCGATGGCCGTCATCTGGAACGTGCTCGGGGCGGTGACGCAGTCGTCGATCCTGTGGATCGGATGGCCCATCGTCGGCGTGGTGACCGTCATCCAGACCCTGCTGATGTTCGCCCGGCTGGTGCGTCGACACCAGGGCTTCAAGGTCTGACCGGACGTCAGGGGGCGATGACCTCGGGGGTCAAACGGTACCCGACACCGCGGACCGTCTCAATGTAGCGGGGATTGGCGGGGTTGTCGCCGAGCTTGCGGCGGAGGTTCGTCATGTGCGCCTCGACCGCGCGCTTATCGGCCTCGCCGACGTAATACGAGGTCACATACGACTCGCCGCGCAGCACCAGGGTGAGATCGGCT
>JAATGR010000198.1 GCA_015654575.1 Actinomycetales bacterium | reverse complement strand
GTTGCGCTGCGTCGTGGAGTCGGTGAGGTCGCGCTGCATCCGCGAGGTGACCAGCGTCGAGGCGAGAGTGGCGAACAGTCCGCCGGAGATCTCGAGGTTCGCCTCGGCGTTCTCGAACCGGATCGGGTTGATCTTGTGGGGCATGGTCGACGACCCCGTCGCCCCGGCCACCGGGATCTGCGAGAAGTACCCCAGAGAGATGTAGGTCCACACGTCGGTGGCGAGGTTGTGCAGGATGCCGCCGACGTGCCGTGCCCGGTCGTACAGCTCGACCTGCCAGTCATGGGACTCGATCTGCGTGGTCAGATCATTGAACCCCAGGCCCAGGCCCTCGATGAAGGTGCGGGACATCTCGGGCCAGTCGAGCGCAGGATCGGCGGCCAGGTGCGCCGACCAGGTGCCGGTCGCGCCCGAGAACTTGGCGAGGAAATCGCCTGCCGCGATCTGCTCGGCGACGCGTTCCAGCCGGCGGACGAACACCGCGATCTCCTTGCCCATCGTCGTGGGCGTGGCGGGCTGCCCGTGCGTGCGGGCGAGCATCGCGGCATCGCGGTGCTCGTCGGCGAGCCGTCGCAGTGCGGCGATCACCTCGCGCAGCTTGGGCAGCCACACCTCGGTCACCGCCCGCTTCACGGTCAGCGCGTACGCGGCGGAGTTGATGTCCTCGCTGGTGCACGCGAAGTGGGTGAGCTCGGCGACGGCGTCCAGTCCCACGGCGCTCAAACGCTCACGCACGAGATACTCCACGGCCTTCACATCGTGCCGGGTGACGGCTTCGCGCTCGGAGAGCCAGTCGATCTCGGACTGGCCGAAGTCGCGGTACAGGGCACGCAGCCGCTCCTTGTCGGCATCTGGCAGCGACGTAGCCCCGAACACGCGACGATCGGTGAGGGCGATGAGCCATTCGACCTCAACCTCGACACGGGCCCGGTTCAGACCGGCCTCCGAGAGGTAGCCGCCGAGCGCGGCGACGGCGGCGCGGTAGCGTCCGTCGAGGGGGCTGAGCGGCTGTACGGGGAAGGACGTCACGGTACTCCGTCGGAGACGGCCATCCGCGCTGTCTACACCGCGGAGCGGATGGCGGGTTCGAGTTGCCGGAAGAGCGCCCGGCTCGCATCCTCGATCATACCGAGCACCTCGTCGAACATCTCGGGTCCGGCGTAGTAGGGATCCGGCACGTCGAGCTGTTCGCCGGCACGCGGATCGAACGCGCGGAGCAGCACCACCTTTTCGGCATCCGCTTCGGTTGGGGCCCACTCGCGCAGGATGCGTTCGTGCGAACGGTCAAGCGCGACCACCAGGTCGCTCGTGATGAACCGCTCGTTCTCGAACTGCCGTGCCCGGTGCGCGCTGCCGTCGTACCCACGCTTCGCGAGGGCCTCGACGGTGCGCCGGTCGGCGTGTTCGCCCACGTGCCAGTCGCCGGTGCCGGCGCTCGAGACCGCGACCCGGTCGCCGAAGTGACGCGCTGTCGCAATCTCACGGAACACGATCTCCGCCATCGGTGACCGGCAGATGTTGCCCGTGCAGACGAACACCACTCGGAAGGGCGAGACATCGGGCACCCTCTTATTCTGGACCCATCGCACACCGCACGCCCGATTCTGCACAGTCAGGGAGCGGGCAGCGGTTATGCACCGGCGGTCGGTTCCGCGCCCGGCGATCCGTCCCGCAGGCGCACGATCGGGCTATGGCGGAGATGACGGATGCGGCGTCCGCGCTCGCACTGGCCGAACAGTCGCTCGACGATGCGCTCATCCGGCTCGATGATGCGCGAGCGAGCGCCGCGAACGTGGCCGCCCAGACCGGCTGGCAGTCGCCAGCCGCCGCCGAGTTCCGGTCGTTGTTCGCGCAGTGGTGCGCCGAGTTGGACAGTCGCCGCGCGCAGGCGGCGCTGCTCGTCGCCGAGGCATCGGGTGCGTCACTCCCGACGTCGATTCCGGGCCTGCTCGGATGAGCGACGAGGTCACGATCTCCTCGGGCGGAACGGTCGCCGTGAATGTGGATGCCCTCGTTTCCGCTGCGGACGAACTGGACCTCGTCGACGCCGGGATCCTGGCTGCCGTCGCCGACCTCGAACGCGCTGGCATCGCGCTCGCCACGGTGCTCGTCGCGACGCTCGGCCTGCGCGCCCGGACGTTGCGCCTCATCGATGCCCTGACCGCGCTCGCGACCGAGGGCGCTCTCCTCGCCGGGAGACTGCGGGAAGCGGCGGCGGCGTACGAGCTCGTCGAGTTGCTGGCCGCCCGCGCGTTCGCCGTGAACGATGGGCTCGACACCGCGGCGATCGACGCCCGGATCGCGCAACTGAGCAGCGACCACCCGGATGCGGCGGACATCGCGGCGTCCGTCGTGTCCGGAGCTGAGCGTGACGGGGCGAGCGTGCCACTGCGCCTGCTCGCCTGGGGCGTGTGCTCGCCGATGCTCTGGCCGCCCGCGCTCGCCGCCGCCGGACTCCTCTCCGCGCTGGCCGGCACCGGTCGTGGCCGAATACGCTCCCGGGACGCGGCGTCGGCGCCCGTCGCCGTGCGCCAGACCGCGCCGATCTCGACGGCGACCCCGCCGGTGAACCTGACGGATGCGCTCGGGCGCATCCCCGCGGCGGGCGATGCGCGGGTGCGGGTCGAACGGTACGACCTGCCGGGCGGCCGGTGCGAGTTCGCCGTCTACGTGACCGGCACGAAGGCGGTCGTCGATCGCTCCGAGGCCTGGAACATGACCTCCAACGCGCAGCTGTTCCTCGGCGGCGAGTCGGTGTCGCTGGCAAGTGTCCGCGCAGCGCTCGTCGCGGCCGGCGCTCAGCCGGGCGACGGCCTCTACGCCTACGGCTATTCGCAGGGCGGGATGATCGTCGACGCGCTGGCCGCGGAGGGGACCTACGACGTGCGGCTGCTGGCCACGGCCGGTTCGCCGACATCGTTCGACGCCGGCGAGGGCACCATCAGCGTCGAACTGCGTCATCTCGACGACCCGGTCGCGTCGCTCGCCGACGGCGGGTTCGCGTCGCCGGTCGGGGCGGAGGGGAGTTTCGTGGCCGAGCGTACGGTGTCCGACCTTCTCGGACCGGGCGACCTGACGCTGGGCGCCCATCACTTCGAGCAGTATCTCGCCACCGCGTCGCTCGTCGACGCGTCGGCCGATCCGAGGGTCGCGATGTTGCAGAAGCGTCTGGACGCGTTGCAGAGCGCGGGTCAGGTCTCCGTCTACGAGTTCGCGCCCGCAGCCCCGGTCCTGACTCCGACGCCGGCGCCGGCGCCCCAGGCGTCGCCGTCACCGGAGTTGCTCACCGGTCCCGCGGCCGGCTCAGGCGGTCCCGACGGGGGCGGAGGATGAGGCCGAAGACCCAGTTGATGACAGATATAAGGAGTGCGGCGATGACACCCCACCAGAAGCTGTCGACGCGCAGGCCCCAGCTCCAGAAGCCGGTGATCCAGGCCGTGAGCCAGAGCAGGATCCCGTTCACGACCAGGGAGAACAGTCCGAGGGTGAGGATGTAGAGCAGGAACGTCAGCACCTTCAGCACCCGGCCCACGACGGCGTTCACTACCGCGAAGATCGCGGCGATCACGAGCAGCGAGATCACCAGCTGCAGCTCGCCGCCGGGCGAGAAGGGGACGACCTGGATCCCGAGCGCCGGGATGAGCGTGACGACCCAGATCGAGAACGCGTTGATCACGACGCGGATGAGGAAGCCCATGCGGTCACTCTCTCACGGGCGGCGCATCCGCAGAGTCGCTTCGAGTTCCGTCAGGATCCGCGCCGTTATCGTCATATCAGACGTTTTCACCGTTATATCGCGAAATATCGCTCCGTAGAATCAAGGGGTGACCGAGCCCACCCCTGTCCGCATCCGTCCCGAGATCGCGGAGCTTCCGCCGTACCGGCAGGGCAGGCAGGCCGACGCCGACGCGTTCAAGCTCTCGAGCAATGAGAACCCGTTTGACCCGCTGCCCCACGTCGCCGACATCCTGCGCTCGCGGGCCGACATCAACAGATACCCGGATGCCACGGCGGCCAGGCTTCGCGAACGCCTGGCCGAGCGACACGGGGTGACACCCGACGAGGTCCACATCGGCGCGGGCAGCGTCGCACTGCTCTACCAGTTCGTGCAGGCCGTCGCGGGTCCCGGCGACGAGGTCGTCTACGCCTGGCGCTCCTTCGAGGCGTACCCGGGCATGGCCGTCGTCGCCGGCGCCGACCGTGTCGAGGTGCCGTTGACCGCCGACGGCCGCCACGACCTTCCGGCCATGCTCGCCGCCCTGACCCCGCGCACCCGCGTGGTCGTGGTCTGCAGCCCGAACAACCCGACGGGGCCCGCCGTCACCGGCGCCGAGTTCGACGCCTTCATCGCCGCGGTGCCCGGCGACGTGCTGGTCATCCTCGACGAGGCCTACATCCAGTTCGTCACCGATCCGGATGCCGTCGACGGTCTGCGGGAGCCGGGCCTCGGCCGCGCCAACCTCGTCGTGCTGCGCACGTTCTCGAAGGCGTACGGGCTCGCGGGCCTCCGGGTCGGGTACGCGATCGGGCACAGCCGTGTGCTGGACGCCGCTCGAGCCACCGCCATCCCGCTGTCGGTGACGGCGCAGGCGGAGGAGGCGGCGCTCGCCAGTCTGGATGCCGAGGATGAGCTGCTCGCACGGGTGCGGGTGATCGCGGAGCGCCGCGACCGCCTGGCAGCCGGGCTGCGCGATGCCGGCTGGGCGGTCCCCGATGCGCAGGGCAACTTCCTCTGGTTGCATACCGCCGCAGAGACCGCGGAGGCGGCGGCCGCGTTCGAAGCCGGCGGGGTCATCGTCCGGGCTTTCGTCGGCGATGGGATCAGGGTCTCCGTGGGCGAAGAGGAGTCTGTGGAGAAGGTCCTACGAATCGCCGCATCCATTGTCGCGACCCTTCCAGAGGGGCATCCGGGGCGGCGGCTACGGTAGTACCCGTGACCTCCGCCGATACGGTTCCCCGTGATCTGGTCCCCGCCGACGACCCGACGGTGGTGCGGATCCTCGACGCCGACGGCGCGTTCGCGCCGACGCCTGCTGCCGAGCCCTACCTCGAGGCGGTCGCGGCGTTGTCCGACGCCGAGCTGGAGACCTTCTACCGCGACATGGCGGTCATCCGGGCCTTCGACCGCGAGGCGACCAACCTGCAGCGGCAGGGCGAGCTGGCGCTGTGGCCGCCGAGCCTCGGCCAGGAGGCAGCGCAGGTCGGATCTGCCCGCGCCGCCCGCGCGCAGGACCACATCTTCCCGTCATACCGGGAGCACGTCGTGTGCCGCATCCGCGGCGTCGACCCGGTCGACATCATCCGGGTCATGAGGGGACTCAGCCACGGCGGGTGGGACCCCTCCGACCCCAAGAACGGCAACGTGCACATCTACACCCTCGTGCTGGGCGCCCAGACGCTGCATGCCACCGGGCTGGCGATGGGGCTCTCGTTCGACGGCAGGAGCGGCTCCGGAGACCTCGAGCGCGACGAGGCGGTCATCGTCTACTACGGCGACGGTGCGTCCAGCCAGGGCGATGTGCACGAGTCGATGGTCTTCGCCGCCAGCTTCCAGACGCCCGAGGTGTTCTTCCTGCAGAACAACCAGTGGGCCATCTCCGTCCCGGTGCGCACACAGTCGCCCGCGCCGCTGTACCGGCGCGGTGCCGGGTACGGGATGCCGAGCATCCAGATCGACGGCAACGACGTGCTCGCCAGCTACGTCGTGACCCGCCGCGCGCTGGATGAGGCGCGCGCCGGCGGTGGCCCCCGGGCGATCGAGGCGATGACTTACCGGCTGGGTGCCCACACGACCAGCGACGACCCCACCAAGTACCGCACCGGCGACGAGGAACAGGCCTGGGCGCGCCGCGACCCGATCGCGCGGATGCGCGCCTATCTGCTCTCCCGTGGCGCGTCCGACGCCTTCTTCGACGACGTCGCAGCGGAGGCCGCCGCAGTCGCGGAGGACACCCGCGTGCGCACCGTGGCGCTCGGCGGCATCGAGCCGGACAGCATGTTCGCGCACGTGTACAGCGAGCCGCATCCGCTGACGGATCTGCAGCGGCAGTGGCTCGCCTCCTACGAGGCCTCCTTCGAGGAGGCTGCCGAGTGACCGCGTCCCCTCTCGGACCGGTTGATGTCCTCGTTTCGCCTGCTTCGAGCCCGGTGTACCGGTCCGACGTGGGACATGCCCGACGGAGGGATGCCGAATGAGCGAGCTGACGACGATGCCGCTGAGTAAAGCGCTCAACGCGGGACTGCGCGCCGCGCTGGCAGGCGACGACCATGTGCTGCTCATGGGCGAGGACATCGGTCCGCTGGGCGGCGTCTTCCGGATCACCGAGGGACTGCAGGCGGAGTTCGGCCCCCGCCGTGTGATCGACACCCCGCTGGCGGAGTCTGGCATCATCGGCACCGCCATCGGGCTTGCTATGGCGGGCTTCCGCCCGGTGTGCGAGATCCAGTTCGACGGCTTCGTCTACCCCGGCTTCGACCAGATCACCTCGCAGCTGGCCAAGATCACCAACCGGCACGAGGGCGCGCTGCGGATGCCGGTGGTGATCCGCATCCCCTACGGCGGGCACATCGGCGCGATCGAGCACCACCAGGAAAGCCCCGAGGCGTACTTCGCGCACACCCCGGGTCTGCGGGTCGTGAGCCCGTCCACGCCGAACGACGCGTACTGGATGATCCAGGACGCCATCCGCAGCGACGATCCGGTCGTCTTCTTCGAGCCCAAGAGCCGCTACTGGCCCAAGGGCGAGGTCGATCTGGCGCAGCGCGCGTTGCCGCTGCACGCCTCGCGCATCGTGCGACGCGGCACCGATGTGACGCTCGTCGGCCACGGCGCTATGGTCGCGACGCTGCTGCAGGCCGCCTCCCTCGCCGAGGGGGAAGGCGTCTCCGCCGAGGTCATCGACCTGCGTTCACTCTCCCCGGTCGACTACGCGCCGATCCTCGAGTCGGTGCGCCGGACCGGTCGCATGGTCTATGCCCAGGAGGCCCCGGGGTTCGCCTCCCTCGGCTCGGAGATCGCGGCGACCGTGGCGGAGCAGGCGTTCTACGCGCTCGAGGCCCCGGTGCTGCGGGTCTCCGGATTCGACGTGCCGTTCCCGCCGGCCAAGCTGGAGGGCCTCTACCTGCCGGATGCGGACCGCGTCCTCGAAGCCGTCGACCGCGCCCTGGCCTACTGATCCCCCGACCATGGCTGCGCATAACTCAGGCAGAATCCTTCCAGCGGCCCCCGTCCGCCGGGTGTTCGGCCGAAATTGCCTGAGTTGTGAACAGGACGCCGCCGAAAGGAAGCCCGTATGAGCAGTCAGACCTTCCACCTGCCGGATGTCGGTGAAGGCCTCACGGAGGCGGAGATCGTGCAGTGGCGGGTCGCGCCGGGCGACGCCGTCGCGGTCAACGACGTCCTGGTCGAGATCGAGACCGCCAAGTCGCTCGTCGAACTCCCCTCGCCCTTCGCCGGCATCGTCGGCGATCTTCTCGTGGCTGAGGGTGCGACGGTGGAGGTCGGCGCGGCGATCGTCACGATCGCGGGCGACGGCGTCGCCGCGGCTGACGGTGCCGCGCCTGCCACCGACGACGCGCCCGCGGCGGACACCGACGCGCAGGCAGATTCAGACGGATCCGGCTCTGTCCTGGTCGGCTACGGCGCCGCCGGCCACGTGAGCTCCCGGCGCCGTCCCGGGCATCATGCCGTGACACCGGCGGAGCGCCCGGCCTCGGTCGGCGTGGTCGCCAAGCCCCCCATCCGCAAGCTCGCCCGCGACCTCGATGTCGATCTCGCCGAGGTCGTCCCGAGCGGCGCGAACGGCGAGGTCACGCGCGACGACGTGCTCACCCATGCGTCGCAGGCGCAGGTGTTCCGCAACCTGCAGACCCCGGAGTGGCCCGAGGTGCGCGAGGAGACCATCCGCGTCTCCCCGGAGGAGCCGGCGACCACCGCCGCGACGCCTGTCACGCCGGTCGCGCCGGCGGCTGCCGAAGGAAGAGACGAGACGATCCCCGTCAAGGGCGTGCGCAAGGCGACCGCCCGCGGCATGGTGCTCTCGGCATACACCGCGCCCCACGTGTCGGTGTGGACGGATGTGGACGCCAGCCGGACGATGGAGCTCGTGAAGCGGCTGAAGGCCTCCCCGGATTTCGCCGACGTCAAGGTGTCCCCCCTGCTGATCATGACCCGCGCCGTCATCTGGGCGGTGCGGCGAACGCCCATGGTCAACGCCGCCTGGATCGACAGGGAGGACGGCAGCGCGGATATCCGGGTGCACCATTTCGTCAACCTGGGCATCGCGGCCGCGACCCCGCGTGGGCTCCTGGTGCCGAACATCAAGGATGCGCAGACCCTCAACACGCGTGAGCTCGCGAAGGCGCTGGAGAGCCTCACCGTCACGGCGCGTGCCGGGAAAACCTCGCCCGCCGACCAGCAGGGCGGCACCATCACGATCACCAACATCGGAGTGTTCGGCATGGATGCGGGCACGCCGATCATCAACCCGGGCGAATCGGGCATCATCGCGCTGGGCGCCATCCGTCAGAAGCCCTGGGTCGTCGACGGCGAGGTCCGTCCCCGATGGGTGACCACGGTCTCCGGCTCCTTCGACCACCGCGTGGTCGACGGCGACGGGGTGAGTCGTTTCGTGGCCGACGTGGCGTCCGTGCTGGAGGAGCCGGCGCTGCTGCTGGATTGAACTGGGAGGACCTCGCGACGATTTGAGAACGATTCTCAATCCGCTTACGATGGTCCGCATGTCCCGCATTCGACCACTCCTCCTCGTTCCCGTTCTGGGCGCCGTATCCGCCCTCGCCCTCGCAGGCTGTTCCGCAACCGACACCTCCGACGCCTCCTCCTCCTCCTCCAGCAGCGGCGATACGATCGCTGTCGTGGCCTCGACCGACGTGTACGGACAGATCGCCGAGACGGTCGGCGGCGACCACGTCGAGGTGACGTCGTTGATCGCCTCGTTCAGCCAGGACCCGCACGACTTCGAGGCCAGCGCCGCGGACCAGCTCTCCGTCAAGAACGCACAGCTGCTCATCGAGAACGGCGGCGGTTACGACCCCTTCCTCGACTCACTCATCGAATCCGCCGGCTCCGACGCCCCGGTGATCAGCGCCGTGGAGTCCTCGTCCGAGTGGGCCGGTGACGACCCCACCGAAGCCGTCGAGGGCTTCAACGAGCACGTGTTCTACGACATCGACGCGATGGCGAAGGTCGCCGATGAGATCGCGGCCCAGCTGGGCACCATCGACCCGACCGACGCCGACGTGTTCACCGCGAACGCGCAGCAGTTCGCCGACGACCTCGCCTCCTCTGTGCAGCCCATCCTTGACGAGGTCTCCGCCTCCTACGCCGGCGATGAGATCTTCGTCACCGAGCCGGTGCCGCTGTATCTGGCGGAGGACGCCGGCCTGGTCAACGTCACTCCCGACGCCTTCAGCGAAGCCGTCGAAGAGGGCGACGACGTGCCGCCGGCCACCCTGCTGGAGGCGACCACCCTCATCAGCAGCGGTGACGTGAAGATCGTCTTCGTCAACTCACAGGCCGCCGGTGCCGAGACGACCTCCGTCGAGGACACCGCCGCCACCGCGGACGTGCCTGTCATCAAGGCGTCCGAGCTTCTCCCCGACGGCGACACCTACGTCTCGTGGATGACCGACATGGCGACGCAGATCAAGGACGCACTCAGCCAATGAAACCGGGCACACCGCCGCTCCGCATCGCGTCCGCCGCGCTTCAGCGCGGCGGACGCGAGCTGTGGAGCGGGCTGGATCTGGTGCTCCCGCCCGGCGAGCTGGTCGCCGTCCTCGGCCCGAGCGGTGCCGGGAAGACCACCCTGCTGCGCGCCATCCTGGGGCTGGAGAGACTCAGCTCCGGCACCATCGAGGCGCTCGGCGAGCCCGTGAGCCGCGCCGGCAACCGGCGGATCGGGTACATCCCGCAGCAGCGACCGCTCCCGCGAGACACCTCGCTGCGCGGACGCGACGTCGTTGCCCTCGGTGTCGACGGTCACCGCTTCGGCATCCCGGTGCCGCGACGCGGCGACCGCGCCCGCATCGAGGCGCTGATCGACGCAGTGGGCGCGCGCGCCTTCGCGGATCGTCCGGTTGGGATGCTCTCCGGCGGCGAGCAGCAGCGGCTGCGCGTCGGACAGGCGCTCGCCGACGACCCCGAGCTGCTGCTGTGCGACGAGCCGCTGACGAGTCTCGACCTGGCCAACCAGCAGGCCGTGGTCTCCCTCATCGACCGCCACCGGCGCGAGCGCGACGCCGCGGTTCTCCTGGTCACGCACGACATCAACCCCGTGCTCGGCATCGTCGACCGCATCCTGTATCTCGCCGGCGGCCGGTTCACGCTCGGCACGCCCGACGAGGTGCTGAACTCCCAGACCCTGACCGAGCTCTACGGGGCGCCGGTGTTCGTGCTGCGCGCCGGCGACCGGCTGGTCGTCGTCGGAGCGCCGGACGCTGATGCCACCCACCACCATCACGAGCACGAGGCCCAGGCATGAGCTGGTCGGACATCGGCGACGCGCTGTTCGGCGGCGTCTCCCAGTACGGGGCGATCCTCGAGCTGGTGCAGAACTCGGTGTGGGCCGGTGCCGTGCTCGGCGTGGTCGGCGGGCTGATCGGCGTGTTCGTGATGCAGCGTGACATGGCGTTCGCCGTGCACGGCATCAGCGAGCTCTCGTTCGCCGGTGCCGCCGCGGCGCTGCTGCTCGGCGTCGACGTGATCACGGGATCGATCGTCGGGTCGCTCCTCGCCGCGGCCGTCATCGGCTGGCTCGGCGCCCGTGCCCGCGACCGCAACTCGATCATCGGCGTCCTCATGCCCTTCGGGCTGGGGCTGGGCATCCTCTTCCTGTCGCTGTACAACGGGCGCAGTGCGAACCGCTTCAGCCTGCTGACCGGCCAGATCGTCTCGGTGCAATCCGCGCAGCTCGGCGTTCTCGTCGCGATCGGAGCCGTCGCGCTGGTCGGCCTCGTCGTCATCTGGCGGCCGCTGCGATTCGACTCCCTCGACCCGCAGTCCGCCGCGGCGCGCGGGGTGCCGACCCGCTGGGTGTCCTTCGTGTTCATGCTGTTGCTGGGGCTGGTGGTGGCCGTCGCCGTGCACATCATCGGCGCCCTGCTGGTGCTGGCGCTGCTGGTCACCCCCGCTGCCGCCGCGATGCGCGTCTCGACCGGACCGCTCGCGGTTCCGCTGCTCGCGACCGCCTTCGGCGTGATCTCCGCGGTGGGCGGCATCCTGCTCGCCGTGGCCGGCACGCTGCCGGTGAGCCCGTACATCACAACGGTCTCCTTCGTCATCTACCTGGTGTGCCGGGGAATCAGCGCGCGCCGCGATCGCACCACGCGAGACGCGTGACATCGCGCGCATAGCGCACATCCGGGCCGTGTCCAGGGCGCCGCCGGTAGACTCCCGGCCATGGCGCAGCGCAATACTTGGCAACGCGAGCGCGTCCGCGAGGAGCTGATCGCGGCACGCGGGTTCGTCAGCGCGCAGACGCTGTACGCCCGGCTGCGCGAGGCGGCGACCGGCATCGGCCTGGCGACCGTCTACCGCGCGCTGTCGTCGCTGAGCGGGGACGGCGCCGCAGACTCGCTGCAAAGCCCGGACGGCGAGCACCTGTTCCGTGCCTGCGTGACCGCCGGCCACCACCATCACCTCATCTGTCGCAGCTGCGGCCTGACCGTCGAGATCGAGGCCTCCGAGGTGGAGCAGTGGGCGCAACGCACCGCGACGCGCCACGGCTTCACGCAGGCGGAGCACATCGTCGACATCTTCGGACTGTGCACGCCCTGCGCGAAGGCTCGAACCTGAGCGTGTCCACCCCCACCCGTTACGTCCCGAAGACGGCGAAGGTGCCCCTACGCGGCGCCGGCGTCGCCGCCGGTCTGGGGATCGGCGTCCTCGCGCTCGCCGTCCTGCTGACGATCTCCGCTGTCGCACCGCAACTGGTTCCGTCGTCCCTGCCGAACCGACTGCAGGACGGCATCACCCTCGCGCTCAGTGTCCTGATCGAGTCGCTGCCGTTCGTGGTGCTCGGGGTCATCCTCTCGATCCTCGTGCAGGTGTGGGTGCCGCCGGGCGCGATCGAGCGGTGGATGCCGCGCCGCGCCTGGGCCCGTCGAGCGGTGCTCTCCCTGCTGGGCATGATCGTGCCGGTCTGCGAATGCGGCAACGTGCCGTTCGCGCGCGGCCTGCTCCTGCGCGGGTTCAGCGTGCCGGAGACGCTGACCTTCCTGATCGCGGCGCCGATCGTCAATCCGATCGTGATCATCTCCACGCATCAGGCCTTCGGCTTCTCCGATGGCATCCTCGTCGCCCGCCTGATCGGCGGCTACGCCGTCGCGAACCTCATCGGCTGGCTCTACAGCAGGCATCCCTCCCCGGACGGCCTGCTCACCGACCGCTTCCGCGACACCTGCGAACTGGTCATCGACGAACGCGGCGGCAAGTGGCGTCGGAGCCTCGCCCAGCTCGTCGTGGAGTTCCGCGCCGTGATGCCCGCCCTGGTCATCGGAGCGGCGCTCGCCGGAGCGGTCCAGGTGCTGGTGCCGCGCGACGCGCTGCTGGCGATCGGGTCGAACCCTGTCGCGTCGATCGTGGCGATGATGGCGCTGGCGATGGTGGTCTCGATCTGCTCCAACGTGGACGCGTTCTTCGCCCTGTCGTTCGCGTCGACGTTCACGTCCGGATCGATCGTCGCGTTCCTGGTGACGGGGCCGCTCGTCGACGTGAAGATGATCGCGCTCCTGCGCACCACGTTCACGGCGCGCACCATCGGCGGGATCGTCGTAGTCGTGCTGCTGTTCTCGTTCGCGCTCGGAACGGCGGTGAATCTGCTTGTCTAGACCGCAGAGCATCCTCACCCGGTGGCTGGGCGTGGGCCTTGCCGCCTGCCTCGCGGCCGTGACGATCGTGCTCGCCCTCACCGGACGGCTCGCGCTGTACATCAATCCGGACGCCGCCTGGTTCGCCATCCTCATGGCGATCGTCGCCCTCGTGGGGACGCTGCTGAGCTTCGCGTTGCCGCTGGGCGCCGAGGCGGAGCACGGCCATGACCACGGCACGGACGACGTCCACGACCACGGGACCCACGGCGAGGACGCGGCAGCGCCGATCGCCCGCGCCGCGGTCGCCGCCGGCGGCGTGTTGGCCTCCGGCCTCGTGCTCGGCATGCTGGTGCTTCCCCCGGCGTCGTTGTCGGCGGAGCTCGCCGCGAGCCGCGACACCGGCGCCCCACCGCTGTTCTCCGGCTCCGACACGATCGAGCTCGCGACCACGGGCGATACCGCCTCGTTCGGGGTGGGCGACTGGGCCAGCGTGTTCGCCACCGCCACCAACCCGGATGCTTTCGAAGGTGACTCGGTCACCCTCACAGGGTTCGTGAGCACCACCGGATCCGATGGCTTCTCGCTCACCCGTCTGGTGATCACGCACTGCGTCATCGACGCACAGACGGCCAGCATCACGGTCGCCTCGGACGCCGCGGGTCTCGGCACCGGGCAGTGGGTCACGATCGACGGCACCGTCCGCACCGACGACGACGGGCGGCTCGAGATCCTCGCTTCACAGGTCTCGGCCGTCGACGAGCCGTCGGACCCCTATGAGTACTGAGACCCCGGGCAATCGCCGGTCGCGTTCGCGCCGCCGTCGGGTGCGCGCCTTCCTCGTGGCGTTCGCCTCGGTGCTCGGACTGCTCGTCGTCGTCGGCGTTGTCGCCGGTTCGGCGGGGGCGTTGCAGGGCCCGCGGGTGACCGACGCGCAGTTCGATCCGGATGCGGCGGTCTCGGACTCCGGGTCGCGGCTCATCCTCACCACCAACCAGTCGCTGCAGACCGTTGACGCCTCGCAGGTCACCATCAGCCCCTTAGTCGACTTCACCGTGGCCACCAGCGGGCGCCAGCTCGGCATCCGCTTCTCGCTGCCGCTGTACGACGACACGACGTACACCGTGACCGTCACCGGTGTCACCGGCACCGGC
>JAATGR010000137.1 GCA_015654575.1 Actinomycetales bacterium | reverse complement strand
GCCGAGGCCGGGTTCACGAGCGCGATCGTCGATGACCCGGCGGCGCTGGCCGGCACCGGCCTCGCAGCGGTGGCTGCGACTGGGACCGCGTCTTCGTCCGGGTCTGCGCCTGCTTCTTCGGCTGCCGCCGCAGCAGCGTCTGCGTCGTCGGTCGCAGCGCCGCGGGACCTGTTCGGCCTGCCGGGATCGGGCGGCGATCCGGTCCTGCGGCTGGTCGGCTCGGTGCTCTCGCTCAAGAGGCTGCGGGCCGGCGAGGGCGTCTCCTACAACGCGACGCACATCGCTGCGCACGACACTCGCATCGCGCTCGTGTCCGGCGGTTTCGGGCAGGGCGTCGTGCGTTCGCTCGGCAACCGCGTGCGGGTCGAGATCGGCGGCGCGCTGCATCCGGTCGTCGGTCGTGTCGCGATGGACGTCTGCGTCATCGACGTCGCTGATGCGCCGGTCGCAGCCTTCGACGAGGTGGTGTACTTCGGCGGAACCGGACCGGCGCGGGACGCACTGGCGGAGTGGGAGGCGGCGAGCGGGCTGCGGGCTGCGGAGTTGGTCTGCGCGCTCGGATTGCGGATCCCGCGGGAGCTCACCCCGTGAGCCCGAACGGGAGAGGCACGATGAGCGGCGCACGATTGCGGGTCGACCTGGCGCGGGTGCTCGCGAACATCGACGCGGTGCGGGAGCTCATCGCCCCCGCCGAGTACATGCAGGTCGTCAAGAACGACGCCTACGCGCACGGCGTCGAGAGGATCGTGGCGGCCGCGGCCGCGCACGGCGTGCGCTGGTTCGGCGCGTTCGACGTTCCGACGGGCGTGCGCACGCGCCGGGCCGCCGGCGAGAACGCCCGGGTGTTCTCCTGGGTGACGGTAGGACCGGAGGAGATATCCCGGGCCATTGACGCCGGCATCGAACTCGGCGTCGGGGATGCGGACTACCTAGAACGGGTCGCGGCGGTCTCGGCCGGGCGCGGCATACCCGTGCACCTGAAGATCGACACCGGGCTGCACCGCAACGGCATCCGTCCCGAGTCGTGGGCCGGCTTCGTCGAGCGCGCGGCCCGGCTGCAGCGCGACGGCGACATCCGCGTCGTCGGGGTGTGGAGCCACATCGCGGAGACCAGCGACGAGGCCGACGACCGGGCCCGCGCAGAATTCCTCGACGCCGTCGCCATCGCCCGCGCCGCGGGTCTGACCCCCGAGGTGCTCCATCTCGCCGCGAGCGCGGCGGGCTACGCCCGGCCGGAGTTCCGCTTCGACCTGGTGCGGTTCGGGGCGTTCGGCTACGGCATCCGTTCCACCGACGGCGCCGAGCTTCCCGGCGTCGTCGCGGCCGCGGCGCTGATCGCCCCCGTCACCGCGGTGGGATCCGATACGGTCACGGTCGGGGTCGGCGCGCTGGACGGGCTGCCGTCCGTGCTGGGCGGACGCGCATCCGTCGGCACCCCGGCCGGCGCCCGCGCGCTACGCACCGTGGGCGACACCGAGCTCACGGTGGCGGGATGGCCCGGCGCGGCGGTCGGCGACAAGGTCGTCGTCTTCGGCCCGGGGAGCTATGGCGAATCGACCGCCACCACGCTGGCCGAGGCGATCGGCACGGTCGGCGAGGAGATCCTGGTGCGCGTCTCCCCGCTCCTGCCCCGCGAATACGTCTAGCGCCCAGCACCGCTCCGTCCGGGGGCAGCGGGCCCCTGACCGCCTGCCGGCGCGGAGCAGTCGGCGCACAGACCCCAGAACGTGATCTCTGCGGCGTCGACCCGGAATCCGTGGTCGTCGTCCGGGTGCAGGCAGGGCGCGTCGTCGGCGACGCAGTCCACATCGGTGACCAGACCGCAGGCCCGGCACACCAGATGGTGGTGGTTGTCGCCGATCCGGAGTTCATAACGCCCGGGATGTCCCGCCGGGACGATGCGGCGCACCAGATGCGCGTCCGCGAAGTCGTGGAGGGCGTTGTACACCGACTGCGCGCTCGCATTCGGCAGCTCGGCCCGCACCGCCTGCAACACGTCGTCGGCGGAGGCGTGCGGCATCGCACGCACCGCCCGATATGCTGCCTCTCGCGGTCGGGTCACCCGCAGACCGGAGGCGCGGAGCACTGCTTCCGCCTCTTGTCCCTCCACGGCTGATCCGGCCATACTGAAAGTCTAGCCAAGGTTAGCCTTGCCTAACATTAGAGGTGCGTTCCGCGCCCAACAAGGAGGTTCTGCATGAGCAACGACCCGCGACCGGATGCCGCACTGGCACCGACGCAACTCGACCACACCCCGACCACGCCATCGACGTTCGCCACCCTCGCCGCCGAGGCGTTTGGCACGTTCCTGCTGGTCATCGCCGTCGTCAGCACTGCGCTGTTCGCCGCCGACTTCGGCCAGAGCACGAACGGCACCTCGCTGGGCGTCGGCTTCGTCGGCGTCGCGCTGGCGGTCGGACTGGCCGTGGTCGCGGGGGCTTACACTTTCGGACCGATCTCCGGCGGTCACTTCAACCCCGCCGTCACCCTGGGCCTTGCGGCCGCGGGTCGCTTCCCTTGGCGCGGCGTGATCGGATACGTCATCGCCCAGCTCGTGGGGGGCGTCGTCGCCACCAGCGTGATCGTGCTGATCGGCGCCTTCGGCACCGACGGATGGCTCTCGGCGGCGCAGAGCGGCGGCTTCGCCAGCAACGGCTACGGCGAGCTCTCCCCCGGGGGCTTCGGCATCGGCGCCGCGATCGTCGCCGAGATCGTGTTCACAGCCCTGTTCCTGTTCGTGATCCTCGGCGTCACCCACGCCACGCGCGGCACGAAGCTCGCAGGTCTGGCGATCGGGCTCACCCTGACCGTCGCGCACCTCGCGATCATCCCGATCGACAACGCCTCGCTGAACCCGGCACGCTCGCTCGCAAGCGCCGTGTACGGCGGCGGCGAGGCTCTGTCGCAGCTCTGGGTGTTCGTCGTGTTCCCGATCGTGGGCGCGCTGATCGCCGGCTTCGTCTACCGGTTCCTGTTCGACGGGACCAAGAAGGCCTGACCGCCGGCACCGCCACGACGGCTGCGGCCCCCGATGCGCGTTGCATCGGGGGCCGCAGCCGTATGACAAGCGTCACTCCACGAGCTTGCCCGCGGTCGACACCTCACGGATGAGGGCGGCGATCTCCTCCGGCACGGGCGCGATCTCCTCTTTGGTCACCGTGCCGTCCAACGACCAGACGAAGTTCACCTGCAGCGCGGGGTCGAGCTCGGGGTAGTCGCTGCGGTTGTGGCAGCCTCGGGTCTCACGCCGCTCACGAGCGGCCTGCAGCGTCGCGCGGGCGGCGATCGCTGAGGCCTTCAGGTCGAAGGCGTGCACCAGGTCCTGGTAGCCGGCGATGTCGGGGTGCACCCCGACGTCCGAGATGCGCGCCTCGATCGCGTCGAGCTCGGCGAGACCGGCGGTCAGGCCCGCCTCGTCACGCACGACCCCGGCGTGCTCGGTCATGGTGTTGCGGATGGCACGCTGCAGCGAGCGCACGTTCTCCGGTCCGTCGGCCGCCAGCAGACCGTCGATCTCGGCCCGCGCCGCCGCGAGCGCCGCGGGGTCGCGTCGCTGAGCGGTGAGGCCGGCGGAGTAGTCGGCCGCCGCATCCGCGGTGAGCCGGCCGTAGACCATGAGCTCGATCAGCGAGTTGCCGCCCAGCCGGTTCGCACCGTGGAGGCCGCTCGAGGCCTCGCCGATCGCGTAGAGGCCGGTCACATCGGTGGAGTGGTCCTCGGGGCGCACCCACACGCCGCCCATCGAGTAGTGCGCGGTGGGGGCGATCTCGATCGGGTCCTTCGTGATGTCGAGCATCTGCAGCTCGAGCATGGTCTGGTAGACGCGGGGGAGGCGGCGCATGATGACCTCGCGCGGCAGGTGCGAGACGTCGAGCCAGACGCCGCCGTTGGGGGTTCCGCGGCCCTCCTTGATCTCGGTGTAGCAGGCGAGGGCGACCCGGGCGCGCTGGG
>JAATGR010000160.1 GCA_015654575.1 Actinomycetales bacterium | reverse complement strand
CGCACCCACACGCCGCCCATCGAGTAGTGCGCGGTGGGCGCGATCTCGATCGGCTCGGTCGTGATGTCGAGCATCTGCAGTTCGAGCATCGTCTGGTAGACGCGCGGCAGTCGGGTCATGATCGTCTCCCGCGGCAGGTGCGAGACGTCGAGCCACACCCCACCGTTCGGCGTACCGCGACCCTCCTTGATCTCCGTGTACGCGGCCAGCGCGACCCGGTCACGCGTCGAAAGCTCCATCCGCTCCGGGTCGTAGCGCTCCATGAAACGCTCCCCCAGGCCGTTGCGCAGGATCCCGCCCTCGCCGCGGGCCGCCTCGGAGATGAGGGTTCCCGCCGCGCTCTCGGGCTGGAGGATGCCGGACGGGTGGAACTGGACGAGCTCGGGGTCGCGGATGCGGGCGCCGGCCTCGGCGGCGAGCCGGAAGGAGTCTCCGGTGTTCTCATCCCGACGGGACGAGGTGCGGCGCCAGATGCGGTTGTGGCCGCCGGCGGCGAGGATGACGGCATCCGCGTGGATCACATAGCGGGTGCCGTCGTCGATGTCGAAGCCGTACGCGCCGAAGATGACGCCGTCGGCCACCAGCAGCCGGGTCACGTAGATCGTGTCGAGCACCGGGATCTTCAGCTGCGTCGCCCGGTTGACGAGGGTGCGCTGGATCTCGAGTCCGGTGTAGTCGCCGGCGAACGCGGTGCGGCGGTAGGTGTGGGCGCCGAAGAAACGCAGCGAGATGCGGCCGTCCTCCTCGCGGGCGAACGGCATGCCGTAGCGTTCCAGATCCTCGATGCCCCGCGCGGCGTTGCTGGTCACGGTATCGACCGTATGCGGATCCGCGAGGAAGTAGCTCTCTTTGATGGTGTCGGCGGCATGCTGCTGCCAGGTGTCCTCGGGATCCATCGTGGCAAGCGCCGCGTTGATCCCGCCGGCGGCGAGGGAGGTGTGCGCATCGTTCTTGGCGCGCTTGCCGAGCACGAGCACGTCGGTGCCCCGTTCGGCGAGCTCGATCGCGGCGCGCAGGCCCGATCCTCCCGCACCGATCACGAGCACGGAGGTGGACAGGCGCTTTTCGGGCGCGGTGGTGGGTAGGGTCATTTCTTCTCTCTCGATCCTCGGATCACTCGGGTTGTCGCCGACCGACCGGATGCACCGTCAGATGCCGGCGCAGGTCGCGGCACAGGCGGGACACACGCGGACTGCGCGCGCATCCCACCCACAGACGGCACTGCGCGCCGTCCGCTGTCGGGCATCCATTCGGACACCCAGCCGGCCAGGGCCCGCGCGGCGAGCTCGCCGCGCGGGACCACCGGCCCCCGACCCCCGGAGGAGTCGTAGCGTTCCAGCCAGGTCACGCCCACTCCCGGGGGCGTGCTCCACCGCTGCACCTGAACCCGGGTCGCGACCTCGACGAACACCTGTCCATAGGCATCGTCGGGGAGCGCTTCGACCTCCGCGCGGATGGCGGGGATGTCGGCGCTGTCGCCCAGGAACAGAACGCACACCTCGGGCGTGAGCGTGCGCAGCGGCTCGGTGCTCACGCGCCCGGTGCGGGGTTGATGACCCGGCCCCAGGTGGACTTGTTGCCCCAGATGTTCTGGCGCAGTCCCTCGAGCTGGAGGATCTGGCTGTGGTCGACGAAGAGGTTGACCTCGTTGCCGTAGTTCTTGACGTACCACTCGAACACCGGCCCGTCGGCGGCTTCGAACATGACGTTCTCCAGCCCCAGGCCGTTGATGATGGATGCCGCGGCCCCGGTGTTCCACTCGCCGACGTTCTCGGTGATTCCCTCGGACTCGATCATGATGATCGAGGCACCGGCATCCAGCGCCTTCTTGCCCCGGTCGATGAGGTCGCCGATGTCCTTCTTCGTCTCGGCCGCGAGCTCCGCCTCGCCGGAGTCGCCGCCGGAACCGATCTGGATGCCGAGTTCGGGCTTGGCCTTCAGCCCCGCCTTCACAACCTTGTCGACCAGGCGCAGCAGCCCGGAGGTGCTGAGCATGATGAAGCCGGTCGAGATCTCGATGACGTCGAATCCGACCTCCTTCGCCTCCTTCAGGTAGTGGTCGACCGCGTCGTCGCCGTAGCGCAGCACGGTCTCGATCCAGCCGCCGCTGGAGACGTAGGAGTTGTGTTCGTGGGCGATGTCGCTGAAGGCGCGCACCTGCTCCGTCGGCACGAGCGCGAACGAGCCGCCAGCCCACTTGATGCCGTCGACCCACTGCCCGGCGACGTCGAACACGTCGCTGAGGTGACGGGTGCCGAAGGTGTTGTAGTACGGCGCGCGGATCTCGGTGACGCCGAAGGTGCGGGGCTTGGCCGGGCGATAGGCGCGGGGGACGAAATTGAAGGACACGTCGTGGTTCACGGCGTTGCTCATCGTGATGTTCCTCTCTGGGATGTCTGGGTGGGGTCGTTGGCGGTGCGCGGCGGCATCGGGTGCGTCACTCGCTCCGGCGCCGGCGTACCCGCGCCAGCGCGG
>JAATGR010000072.1 GCA_015654575.1 Actinomycetales bacterium | reverse complement strand
CTGACGTCTGCTGCGTCGATGGCCGGGCGCCATGGCGGCGAAGTCTTGCCCTGGCCGGCGATCGAGTGACGGTGAAGGTGGCGCCGCGCAGGCCTTCTTCCTCGGCGTCGGATCGGGAGCGTTCCGAGTCCACGCGGACAATACGTGGCATCCTGCTCGGGTCAGCGCTGTGCCTCGTCTTCTGGGTGATCGTCGGCACCGGTCTCTGGCTCCTCGGAGTGTTCTGAGGCACCGGGGCTGAGCCTCAGACGCCGACCGGGGGCTCTTCGGCGACGACAGTCGCCAGGTCGTCCCCGAACGTGTAGGCGCTGGCGTGGATGTGGCCGCCTCGCAGCACCGTGGGAAGCCACCGGCTGGCGTCGTCCCACATCCGCTCGTAGGGCACCTCGTCGATGCTGAACCACGCCGGCACGATCTCGTCGGTCTCGACAGGGCCCCCGGCGAACCGTCGGCACACGAACACATGGGACCGCTGCGAGTACTCGTCGCGAGCGGGGAAGTGGTAGTCGAGCACCCCGACCGCCTGCAGATCGGACGCCGACAGGCGCAGCCCCGTCTCCTCATGCACCTCGCGGACCGCCGCCTGCTCAGGCGACTCCCCGGCCTCGAGCTTCCCACCGATCCCGACGACCCGGCCGAGGCCCATCCCGGTGCGTTTGTACCCGAGCAGCACCTCGTCCACGCCGGCGTGGGTGCGCAGGATGTAGACGACGCAGACGTCGATGAGGGCCATTCCCGCAGGCTACGTCGGGAATGTTTCCGGCCCGTGGCGGGCCACGCCGGTGATGTCGGAACCGCAGCCTAGCGTGGTCCGCATGCGCATCCTGCACACGTCCGACTGGCACATCGGGCGCACCTTCCACGGGCACGCCATGCTCGATGCCCTCCGCGGGGTGCTCGATGCGCTCGTCGCGCAGGTGCGCGAGAACCACGTCGACCTGGTGCTCGTCGCCGGCGACGTGTTCGACTCGACGACGCCGTCCGCCGACTCCTACACGCTGCTGACCGACACCCTCGTCGCCCTGCGCGAGACCGGGGCCGAGGTCGTGCTCACCAGCGGTAACCACGATTCGGCCGCCCGGCTCGGCTTCCAGTCCCGGCTGCTGCGCAGCGGCATCCACGTGCGCACCGACCCGGCGGCGCTGTCCGACCCCGTCACCGTGACCGACGCCGACGGTCCGGTGCACGTGTACGGCATCCCGTTCCTCGAACCCGCGCTGCTGCGGCACCGCTGGGAGGGCGTGCGCACGCAGGAGGCCGCGTTGGCGCATGCCATGGCGCGAGTGCGGGAAGACCTCGCCGGGCGCGGCGGGCGGTCGATCGTGATGGCGCATTGCTTCGCGGCGGGCGTGGAGCCGACGGCCCACCTGGAGCGCGATATCCAGCAGGGCGGGCTCGACGTGGTGCCGCTTTCCGTGTTCGACGGCGTCGACTATGCGGCGCTCGGCCACATCCACGGCCGGGCGGTGCTGAGCGAGCGCGTGCGGTACTGCGGCGCGCCGCTGCATTACGGCTTCGGTGAAGCCGACAAGCCCAGGGGCACGTGGCTCGTCGACCTCGCCGCCGACGGCGGTATCGACGCGCGGTGGCTCGACCTGCCCGTTCCCCGTCCGCTCGCGGTGCTGCGGGCGCCGATGGCTGAGCTCCTCGGCGACGAGCAGTTCTCGGCGGCCGAAGCATCCTGGGTGCAGGCCGAATACACCGACACGCTGCCCGAGCGTGACGCGATGCGGCGGTTGCAGCGGCGGTTCCCGCACTGTGCCGTCGTGGTGCACACGCCCCCGGCCCGTCCCGCGGCGGCCGAGACGAGCTACGCCTCGCGAGTGCGCGCGGCCCACAGCGACCGTGAACTCATCGACGCGTTCTTGGGGCACGTGCGCGAGGGAGAGACCGCCAGCGCGGCGGAGGCAGAGGTGCTCGCAGAGGTGCTCGCCGATCGCACCGCAGCGGAAGCGCTCGCGTGAGGCTCCACCGGATCGAGCTCACCGGCTTCGGTCCCTTCCTGCGCACTCAGGCGGTCGACTTCGACGCGTTCGCCGACGACGGTATCTTCCTCATCGCGGGGCGCACCGGTGCGGGCAAGTCGAGCATCCTCGACGGGGTCACCTTTGCGCTCTACGGTGGTGTGCCGCGCTACGAGAGCGGAGAACGCCGGGTACGCAGCGACTACTGCACCCCCGACGATCCGACAGAGGTCAGACTTGAACTCACGGTGGGTGAGCGCAGGCTCCGGGTCGCGCGCAGCCCGGAGTACGAACGTCCCGCCAAGCGTGGCGGCGGGCTGACGACAACCGCCGCCCGCGCCCAGCTTGACGAGTTCATCGACGGTGGATGGCGGGGGATCGCCGCCCGGCCGCGCGATGTCGCGCTGGCGCTCGACGAGATCCTAGGGCTCAGTCAGCAGCAGTTCCAGCAGGTGATCCTGCTCGCCCAGAACCGCTTCTCCCGGTTCCTGCTGGCAGGAAATGCCGACCGGCAGGCGCTGCTGCGCACCCTGTTCGACAGTCGGCGGTTCGAGCAGTACCGCGATGCCCTCGAGGACCGTCGTCGTCAGATGCAGCGCCGCCTGGAGGAGGCCGGGGCCCAGACGCGTACCCTGCTCGAGGTCGCCGAACGACTCATCGACGAGACCGGGCTACGGGCGGACGACGAGGAGGATGCCGCCGGAGCGGTCGACGCTGCGGCGGCGGTCGACGCAGCGCTCGAGCGCGCCGCGTACCGGGTGCAGCAACGTGAGCGGGAACAGACCGAGGCGCAGGCGACTCACGCCGCCGCCGCCGCGCGTGAGGCGAGTATCACCGCGCTGTGGCGTTCCCAGCAGGAACTGAGTCGGGTGCGCGAGGCCGCGGCGGCCCGCGAGGCGGAGTCGCCCGCGATCGCCCGCGCGCAAACCGAGCTCCACGCGGCGCACGCCGCCGACGCGCTGCGTCCGGTGCTGTCGGAACGGGCGGAGGCCGAGAAGGAGTCGTCCGCGGCGGCGAGCGAGCAGGAGGGCGCGCGTTCGGCCTGGGAGCAGATCGGATCCGGTGACGCCGCGTCGGCCGCGGAGCGTCTCGGCGGCGAGCTGGCGTTGTGGGCCGTGGCGGCCGCACAGGAGGAGCGGCTCCCCGACGTCAGGGCGGAGGCGGAACGCGCGGCGGCGACCGTCGTCGCCTGCGAGAGCGAGCTCATCGGGTTAGAGCACGAGCAGCAGGCCCTCCCGGAGCTGCGGAGCGCGCGGGAGGCCGAGCTGGCGGAGACGACGACGCTTGCCTCCAGGCTCGACCATCTGCGCGCCGAGCGCGACCGGCGCCGGGAGCGTCTCGCGGCCGCCATCGAGGCCGAGCGGCTGCGCGCCGTCGCAGACCTGTCGGCGGAGACCTATCGCATCGCCGCGGAGCGCTCGGCCGCCACGGCGACGACGGTCGCCGAACTGCTGCGACGCCGGCTGAGCGGGCATGCGGCCGAGCTCGCCTCCGACCTCGTCCCCGGCCGCGCGTGCCCGGTGTGCGGTTCGCTCGAACACCCGCGTCCAGCGGTATCCGACGACGAGCCGGTCACCGACGAGCTCTTCGCCGCCGCGGAAGCCGCGCGCGACGAGGCGGCCGGGGCGGAACGTGGGGCGCGGGATGCCGCCGGTGATACCCGGGAGGCCCACACCGCAGCGCATGCGCGCGCTGGCGGCGCCATCCCCGCCGACGCCGAACGGGAGCTGGCGGTGGCCGCATCCGACCTCCTCGCCGCGCAGCGAGCAGAGGAGCGCCGTTCCCTCCTCGTCGACGCCCTCGCGGAGCTGCGCAGGAGAGAAGACGCCGTCGTCGCTCGCGTCGCGGACGTGCGCACCCGTCTGGGCGACGCCCGCGAGGGGGAGGCGGTGGCCGCCGATCGGCTCGCCGCAGCAGACGCCGAGGTCATGGCGGCACGCGGCGACCACGACAGTGTCGCCGCCCGCATCGCGCATGCGCAGCACGCGCGCGACGCGGCACGACGGTTGCTCGTCGCCGACGACGAGCTCTCCCGCGCGGTCGCCGTCCGGCAGCGGCAGTCCGAGCGCGCCGATGCCGCGATCGCCGCGTCGCCCTTCGAGGACGCCGCCGCCGCGTCCGCCGCGGTCCGTACCGCCCAGGCGCAGGCCGCGCTCTCCGAACGGATCGCGGCCCACGCGGCTGCGCGGGAGGCCGACCGTCGGCGGTTGCGCGAGCTGGAGTCGGAACTGGTCGGCACCGATCCCGCCGATCCCGCCGCGGCGTCCGCCGCCCTCGATGCGGCGGCCGCGTCGTGGACGGCGGCGGTCGCGGCGCACCGCAGCGCCGTCGACGCGCAGGTGCGGCTGCGTGATCTCGCCGGTCGTATCGAGGAGGCGCGGACGACGACCGGAGGGATCGAGGCCGAGGCGGCGGCGGTGGGGCGGCTCGCCGACACCGTAGCCGGCCGGGCGCCGAACACCATGAAGATGGACCTCGAGACGTTCGTGCTCGCCGCCGAGCTGGAGGAGGTCGTCGCCGCTGCGAACGTGCGGCTGCGGGAGATGTCCGCGGGGAGGTACGAGTTGCTCCACACCGACGCCCGCGCCGCCCGCGGTGCTTCCTCCGGGCTGGGCATCGAGGTGATGGATGCGCACACCGGCCGTGCCCGGTCGCCGCAGTCGCTCTCCGGCGGCGAGACGTTCCTGGCCTCCCTGGCGCTGGCGCTGGGCCTCGCTGAGGTGGTCACGGCGCGGGCGGGGGGCATCCGCCTCGACACTCTGTTCATCGACGAGGGCTTCGGCTCGCTCGATGCGGAGACGCTCGAGCTCGCCATGCGCACCCTCGACGAGCTGCGCGCCGGCGGCCGTGTCGTCGGCGTCATCAGCCACGTCGAGACCATGCGGGAGCAGCTCGGCGCGCAGGTGCGGGTCGACGCCGCGGCGAACGGTCCGAGCGTCATCCGGCAGGACAGCGCCGGTGCGGCCCCTGAACTCGTAGGCTGAATCGGTGAGCCAGAGTCCCGAGATCCGACGTTCGACCCCCGGTCAGCACCCTCTCACCGGCGCAATCCCGCTGACGCCGGCACGCCGCTGGCGCGCGTTCTGGGTGTGCGTCGCGGTCGCCGCTCTGACCATCCTCGACCTGTCGAAGGTCAACGTCGGGCTCCCGTCGATCGAGGCGGCCTTCGGGAGCGGCTCGACGGAACTACAGCTGATCGTGTCGGGCTACGTGCTCACCTTCGGCTTGTTCCTCGTGCCGATGGGGCGTATCGGAGATCAGCGTTCCCGTCGGGCGCTGTTCTTGATCGGTCTGACCGTGTTCACGCTGGCCAGCGTCGGCTGCGCCCTCGCGCCGAACACGACGCTGCTGCTGGTGTGCCGACTGGTGCAGGGCATGGCGGCCGGCACTCAGATGCCCCAGGTGATCGGACTCATCCAGGAACTGTTCCAGGGCAAGGAGCGCGGGCGGGCCTTCGGCCTCTTCGGTGCGACGATCGGGGTGGCCACGGCATTCGGGCCGACCCTGGGCGGCCTGATGATCGCCCTCGGCGGCGCCGCGGACGGGTGGCGCTGGATCTTCTGGATGAACCTGCCGCTGGGTGTGATCGCGATCGCGCTCGCGGTGTGGATGCTGCCGCAGACACGAAAGCGATCCCGGCAGAAGCTCGCTCTCGACCCGATCGGCGTGCTGCTGTTCGCCGCCACGATCATCTCCCTGATGTGGCCGTTCCTGTTCACCACGGGAGCGTCCGACGACAACCCGAACCGGTGGTGGCTGCTGGTCGCGTTCGTGCTCTTCGCGGCGGGGTTCGTCGGCTGGGAACGCCACTATGGCATCGATCGGCATCCGCTCATCCCGTTGCACCTGTTCTCGGTCGGCTCATACCGCAACGGCACGATGCTGCAGGCCGCGTACTTCGCGGCGGCGCCGTCGATGTTCCTGCTGACGACGCTCTACCTGCAGAGCGGTCTGAATGTCGCGCCGCTGTTCGCCGGCATGGTCACGATCGGATTCGCGCTGGCCAGCGCCGTCTCCTCCTGGTTCGGTGGGCTCATGGTCACGCGTTTCGGGCGACCGGTCGTGGTACTGGGCCTCGCGCTCATGCTGGTCTGCGTCGGCGGTCTCGTGCTCGCCGCACTGTTCGCCGACGATGCGATCACGCCGGTCGTCATGGCAGGGGTGATGATCATCGGCGGGGTCGGCGGCGGCCTCGTGATCTCACCCAACCAGACGCTGACCCTCGCCGACATCCCGGTGCGGCAGGGCGGGCTGGCCGGTTCCGTGGGGCAGCTCGGCCAGCGGGTCGGCACCGCGGTCGGCACCGCGGTGGCCCTCGCGCTGTTCTACGCGACGGTCTACCGGGAGGAGGGCACCGGGCCTGTCGGATCCGTCGTTTTCCACGACGCCTACGCCTTCGGGATGATCGCGGTGGGCGTGTTCGTGGCTCTCGCGTTCGTGCTCGCCGTCGTCGATCTCGGTCAGCGCCGTCGCGGGGTCGGCGCCCCGCCGGCGACCGTCGGCTGAGCACCGCTCACCTCGCGCACCTCGCGCGGCGCGGCGGCAGGTGCGCGCCCGCCTGATGCGCCGAAAAGCTGGTCGCCAACGGCAGGATGCGGTGCTCTCAGGCAGCCACATGCGCCAACCTTTTCCACTCTGCAATGCTCTTCGAGAAGTGGTTGTCACGTGTGGTCGCGTGGGGTGCAGTGTGTTAGCCATCTGCGACCACCTTCTGCAGGCTGTGATGCTCTCCCGGAGATGGTTGTCGCCTGTGGTCGCTTCGTGCGCGGCGTAGCAGCCATCTGCGACCACCATTATCCGGGCGGTGCCGTGGGCCCCCGCCCCAGGCCTCAAGCCAAGCCAGCTGAGCCAGCCGCCTCAGACGCCGTACTCGGCACGGATGCGGTCGCGCAGCCATCCGCTGCAGGTCGCGACGACCTCGTCCCACAGCTGGGTCGCGCCGTCCTGCGCGCGGTCGGAGACGGCCTTGAACACGCGGATCGGCACCCCGTGCCGTTCCGCGACCCAGAAGTACGCGTAGGTCTCCATGTCCACCAGGGTCGCGCCGAGCGCGCGGATGTGGGCCGCCGTGTCGGCGTCATCGATGAACCGGTCTCCGGTGGCGATGAGCACACCGGTGTCGGCGCCGACCCGTTCGGGCAGGGAGATGTGCCGCCCGATCACGCCGTCCAGATCGGCCACGTCGTGCTGGATGGCGGCGGCCACCTCGTGCACGGTGCCCTCGGCATCCGGCTCGAGTCGTCCGGCGGTGCCGACCACGACGATCTCCTCGAACACGTCGTCTCGGAGCGCCTCACTGAGTCCGACGGCGGCCTGCAGTTTGCCGAGCCCGGTCACCAGCACACGGAAGCCGGGGAGGTCCGTCTGATCGAACGCGGTGATCTCTTCGGGGAGGGCGGCGACCAGCAGCCGCATCAGCGTGCCGCGGTCCAGGCGGACACGCGGTCGAGCTCGGCGATCTCCGCCACGGTGAGCTCGAGCCGTGCGCTGGCGAGCAGGTCGTCGACCTGCGCGACGCGCGACGCGCTGGCGATCGGGGCGACCACGGCGGGCTGCGCGCGCAGCCAGGCCAGGGCGGTCGATGCGATCGAGGCGTCGTGGGCGGCCGCGATGCCTTCGAGCGCGTCGATGACCGCGAAGCCTTCCGGTGTTGCGTACTGGACGGCGCCCTTCGCCCGCGGCGAGCTCTGGCCGGCGGTGTCGGCAGAGCGGTACTTCCCGGTGAGGAAGCCCATCGCGAGGCCGTAGTACGGCACCAGGCCGAGGTCGAACTCTTCGGCGAGCGGGATGGTCTCCTGCTCGACCTGGCGGCGGTGCACCAGGTTGTAGTGCGGTTGCAGCGCGACCGGCACGGCACCGCCGCCCGCTTGCGCCAGGCTGATCCAGGAGCGGGCGCGGTCGGCCTCGAAGTTGGAGAGCGCGGTGTAGCGGACCAGGCCGTCGCTGACCAGGTCGGCGAAGGCGCCGACCGCCTCCTCCAGTGGGGTCTCGGGGTCGTCGAAATGGGCGTAGTACAGATCGATGGTGTCGACGCCGAGACGCGTGAGGGAGGCCTCCGCGGCGGCGCGCACGTTCCCTGCCGACAGCCCCAGGAACTCAGGATGGCGGGACACCTTGGTGGCGACCACGACGTTCTGCGGCTTGCGCGAGGCGAGCCATTCGCCGATGAGGGTCTCGCTCTCGCCGCCGGAGTTGCCCGGCGCGAACGCGCTGTACGAGTCAGCTGTGTCGATGAAGTTCCCCCCTCCCGCGTGGAAGGCGTCGAGGATGGCAAACGACTCGTCGCGGTCGGCGGTCCACCCGAACACGTTTCCCCCCAGGGAGAGGGGGAGCACGTCGAGCTCGCTGCGTCCGATGCGGGTCATCACTACCTCGTTCCTCGCCGTGACGGCGATCTTTCTGCTGCTGCCGCTGCCACCCTAACCCCTCCGTCGGACCCTTCGGCGGGCACGGGAAGCGGTCGGTCATCCGGCTAGGCTTTGCGGAAAGGCCGGGGCGCTCCGGCGGTAGGGAGAGACCTATGGAATCCATCATCCTGGACACCCCCGCAGGCGTCGACGCGAAGCTCGGCTGGGATCCGGCGCTGCCGGAGCACGACCGTAAACGCATCCTGGCCAGCGAACTGGTGGCCGCCCGGCTGCACGTGGATCCCGACGACGTCCACATCGAGCGCGAGGCGCCGACCGTGTTCGGCCATCACACGCACCTCGTCGCGTCGGTGAACGGTGAGGTCGTGCCGTTCACGATCAACACGGCCAGCCATCGCGCGGGCACGGTCGTCGCCATCGCCGACAGTGCGACACCGCTCGGGGTCGACATCCGCGACGTCCTCCCGGACGAGCAGACCAAGGCCGCGATGCACGCGCACTCCCACCTGTGGGAGGGCACCAGCGAACTCGACTTCCTGCACCACTGGACGCGCGTGCAGGCGGTGCTCGCCGCAGACGGCCGCGGGATGCGGGTGCGACCCGAGAATGTGAGACTCGATCACGGCGGCGCCAACGGCTGGCTCCCCGATCGTCCGGTGCACTACCGCGTCCTGGACGTGTCGCGGAACGCCTTCGTGATCACCATCGCCTTCGCCGACGTGCCGAGGGTCCCCGCCGGGTCCTGACGTCTCGGTCAGCGGTGCGTCAGCGCGGCATCGAGTTCGGCGAGCCACGCCTCCGGATTGCCGTCGCTGGGGGCGCGCCAGTCGCCCCGGGGCGACAGTGAGCCCGCGGCCGAGACCTTCGGTCCGTTCGGGATGGCGCTGCGCTTGAACTGCGCGAACCCGAAATACCGGCGCAGGAACACCCGCAGCCAGCGGACGACCGTGTCGTGGTCGTAGGCAGGCCGCGCATCGGGCGGGAATCCCGGGGGCCAGGTCCCGGCCTCGGGATCGCCCCAGGCGTGCCCGGCGAGGAAGGCGATCTTCGAGGGACGCAGGCCGTACCGCAGCACGTGGAACAGGGTGAAGTCATGCAGTGCGTAGGGGCCGATCGTGTCCTCGGTGGACTGCACCCGGCCGTCGGGGCCGGCCGGAACGAGCTCCGGGCTGATCTCGGTGTCCAGCACGGCCTGCAGCACGTCCGCGGTAGCCGCGTCGATCCCGGAGCCGTCGGCGATCACCCAGCGGATGAGGTGCTGGATCAGCGTCTTCGGCACGCCCACGTTGACCGCGTAGTGGCTCATGTGATCGCCGACGCCGTAGGTCGCCCAGCCCAGCGCCAGCTCGGAGAGGTCGGAGGTGCCGACGACGATCCCGCCGTGCCGGTTCGCGAGCCGGAACAGGAAGTCGGTGCGCATGCCCGCCTGCACGTTCTCGAAGGTCACGTCGTAGAGCGGCTCGCCGGCGGCTGCGGGGTGACCGATGCCGGTGAGGATCTCGGTCGCGGCGGGGCGGATGTCGATCGTCTCGATGGTCGCGCCGATCGCCTCCGCCAGGGCGATGGCGTTCGACTTCGTGTGCTCGCCGGTGGCGAAGCCGGGCATCGTGTACGCGAGGATGTCGCTGCGCGGGCGCCCCAGCCGGTCCATCGCGCGGGCGACCACGAGCAGCGCGTGGGTGGAGTCGAGCCCGCCGGACACGCCGATCACCGGCTTGGGCTGACCGATCGCCCGCAGGCGCTGCTCGAGGCCTGCGACCTGGATGCTGAACGCCTCGTAGCAGTCCTGCGCGAGCCGTTCCGGGTCAGCGGGCACGAACGGGAAGCGCTCCAGGGCGCGCGCCAGGCCCACGTCGCGGGCGGGCGGGTCGAGCCGGAAGTGGATCGTGCGGAACGCCCCGGTGCGCTCGCCGTGGGTGCGGCGGTTGTCGTCGAACGTCCCCTGCCGCAGCCTGTCCTGCCGGAGTCGGTCGAGGTCGACGTCGGCGATGCTGTGGCGGGGACCGGCGGGGAAGCGCTCCGTCTCCGCGAGCAGTGCGCCGGCCTCGTAGATCATCGTCTGGCCGTCCCAGGAGACGTCGTTGGTCGACTCCCCGACGCCCGCAGCCGCGTAGGCGTATGCCGCGAGGCAGCGCAGCGACTGCGCGCCGGCGAGAGCGTGCCGCTCCTCGGCACGCGCGACGGTGATCGGACTGCCCGAGAGGTTCAGCAGCACCGTCGCACCGGCCAGCGCCGCCTCGGAGGACGGCGGGATCGGAACCCACATGTCCTCGCAGACCTCGGCGTGGAGGACGAGGTCCGGCACATCGAGCGCCTGGAACAGCAGGTCCGTGCCGAACGGGGCGTACAGCGATCCCACCCGGATGTCCTCGCCGCGGATCTCGTCGCCGCCCGCGTACCAGCGGCGTTCGTAGAACTCCCGGTAGGTGGGCAGGTACGACTTGGGGGCGATGCCCAGCAGCTCGCCGCGGTGGATCACGACGGCGCAGTTGTAGAGGCGGTTGCGGTGACGCAGCGGCGCGCCGACCACGAGCACGGACATCAGGTCGGCGGAAGCGGCCACGAGCTGTTCCACCGCGCTCTCGACGGCGTCGAGCACGACGTCCTGCAGGACCAGGTCATCGATCGCATAGCCGGACAGGCACAGCTCCGGGAAGACCGCGACGGCGACCGCGTCCGCGTCTGCCCTGCGGGCCTCGGCCAGCACCGTCTCGGCGTTCGCGGCGGGGTCGGCGATGCGCACCGGCACCGTGCAGGCTGCGATCCGCGCGAATCCGTGCCGGTAGGCGCTGTCGAAGGGGAGATCGGTCACGGTCCCAGTCTCCCACCCTCCTCCGCTCCGCACGCCAGGGGTCCGCGTCGGTGGCCGCGGCTAGGGTCGAGGGGCGGGGAGAGAGGGACGGATGCGGCTCATCACGGCATCGGAGGGCGCGCCGGCGCGGGTCGTCTGGAGCGCCAGCGACCTGAAGGCCGCCGCGGAATGCGAGTTCGCGTGGGCCAGGGCGCTCGACGCGAGGCTCGGCCGGGTCGACGCGGTCGACGATCCCGCCGACGCGACGCTCGAGCGTGCGGCCGCCCTCGGCACCGCCCACGAGCGGCGCGTGCTCGACCACTACCGCGAGAGGTTCGGCGACGCCGTCGTGGCGATCCCCGAGACCCGTTCCTCCGATCGCGACGGCATGGCGGAGGCGGTGGCACGCACCCGCGACGCTCTGGCCGATCCTGCCGTCGCCGTCCTCTACCAGGCCGCGTTCCAGACCGACGAGTTCGTCGGCTTCGCCGACTTCCTGGTCAGAGAGAAGCGGACGGCATTCTCGGACGCGCCGGGCGCCTGGATCGTGCAGGACACCAAGCTCGCCCGCCACGCGCGGGTCACCGCGCTCATGCAGCTGGCGGCATACGTCGACCAGCTCGACATCGATGGCGTGCCTCGCGCGAGCGCCGTCGAACTGCTCCTCGGCGACGGGACGGTCAGCACCCACGTCGTCGACGACCTGCTGCCCGTGTTCCGGCTGCGACGCCGGCGGCTGCACGCGCTCATCGCCGACCGTCGGATCGAGCTCGGCGGCGACGGCGAGCCGCTGGCGTGGGGCGACTCCCGGGGAACGCTCGACGTCCTCGCCTGCGGGCGCTGCCGCACCTGCGAGCAGGAGGCCGCCGCGGCGCGAGATCTGCTGCTGGTGGCGGGGATGCGGCCCGGGCAGCGTCAGCGGCTGCGTGAGGACGGGATCGTCACGATCGACGCGCTCGCCACCGCGGTGACCGCCCCCGAGGCCATGCGGGAGGAGACCTTCGCGGACCTCCGGGCTCAGGCCCGGCTGCAGCTGGCCAGCCCCGAGGGGGAGCCGTCCTATGAGCTCGCCCGCCCGAGTGCCCTGGCGGCGCTGCCGCGTCGCGACCCGGGCGACCTGTTCTTCGACTTCGAGGGCGATCCGCTGTACACCGAGGGTGAGAGCGGCCTGTGGAACCTCGACTACCTGTTCGGCTGGGTCGACGCCTCCTCGCAGTACAGCGCCCTGTGGGCGCACGACTTCGCCGCCGAGAAGGAGGCGCTGGAACGCTTCGTCGACCTCGTCGTGCTGCGTCGCCGTGCGCATCCGGGGCTGCACGTCTACCACTACGCCCCCTACGAGCCCGCGCATCTGCTGTCGATGGCGGCGCGTCACGGCACCCGCGAGGCCGAGGTCGACCGGCTCCTGCGCGACGGCGTTTTCGTCGATCTCTATCCGATCGTCCGGCGGGCGCTGCGGGTGGGCGTGAGGTCCTACTCGATCAAGAAGCTCGAACCGCTCTACATGGGGTCGGACCATCGCACCAGCGACGTCCAGCGCGGTGACGACTCGATCGCGGCGTACGCCGGGGCCCGCGCACTGAGCGACGCCGGACGGACGGCGGCGGCGCAGAAGGCTCTCGACGATCTCGCCGACTACAACAGGGACGACTGCGTCTCTACGCTGCGGCTGCGCGACTGGCTCGTCGACCGTGCGCGCGAGGCGGGGCTGACCCCTTCGCTCGACCCGGATGCGGGGGAGTACGTCTATGAGCCGTCGCCGCGGGCCCTGACGCTCGGCCGGATCGCCGCCGAGCGCCGTGCCGCGTCGGCGTCCGACCCGGATGCGGCGGCGCTGGCCCTCGCCGCGGCCGCCATCGACTACTACCCGCGGGAGGCGAAGACCTTCTGGGCCGGTCACTTCCTGCGGCTGCGCGAGCCGGTGTCGCTGTGGGAGCAGACCCGGGACGTCGTGGTCGTCGATCCGGCGCGCTCGCAGGTGGCGGAGCAGTGGCGGCAGGGTCCTCGTTCGCGCCGGCGCCTGGTACGGCTGCGCGGAGACCTCGCGCCCGGCACCCGGCTCAGCGAGGGGAGTCAGCCGTTCGCGCTGTACGAGCTGCCGACGCCGTACCGGTCCGCCCCGTCGCCGCGGTGGATCCACGGTGCGAGGGGCGTGACCGTCGTCGAGGTGCTCGACGACGGGGCGATCGTCCAGGAGGGATCCGTGGACGGCGAGACCTGGGACGAGCTCCCGTTCGCCCTGGCGCCGGCCGCTCCCCCCAGCGCCGGTCAGCAGCAGTCCGCGATCGACGCCTGGGCGGACACGGTGATCGACGCCGTGCCGGGTTTCCCCGCCGACGCGGCGACCGACATCCTGCGGTGCCTGCCGCCGCGCACGCGCACCGGCGCCATCGCAGCATCGGACGGCGACGACGTCGCGGCGATCGTGCGCAGCGTGCTCGATCTCGACCACAGCTACCTCGCGGTGCAGGGCCCGCCCGGCACCGGCAAGACCCACGTCGGATCGCGGGTCATCGCCCGGCTGGTCGCCGATCACGGTTTCCGTGTCGGCGTGGTCGCGCAGTCGCATGCGGTGGTCGAGAACATGCTCGACCGGGTGGTGGCGGCGGGCGTGCCGGCGGGGCTCGTGGGCAAGGCCCCGAAGGATGCCGCGGCATCCGTGTCGTTCACCGCCGTGCCCAAGAACGGCCTCGCCGGGTTCATCGCCGACCGCCCCGGCGGGTTCGTCGTCGGCGGCACCGCATGGGACTTCGCGCACCCGCAGCGCGTCGCCCGCGGCGGCCTCGACCTGCTCGTCATCGACGAGGCGGGGCAGTTCTCGCTCGCCTCCACGGTGGCCGTGTCGGTGGCCGCGACCCGGCTGCTGCTGCTCGGCGACCCGCAGCAGCTGCCGCAGGTGAGCCAGGGCACCCACCCCGAACCGGTGGACATCTCGGCGCTCGGATGGATCATGGCGGACGCGCCGGTCGTCGACCCCGCCGTCGGATACTTCCTGGCGCGCACCTGGCGGATGCGTCCCGAGGTGGCGGGCCCCGTCTCCGTGCTCTCCTACGCGGGGGAGCTGGCGGCCGCGGAGGCGACCGGGCACCGCACGCTCGACGGCGTCCCGGCTGGTGTGCGCCCAGTTGCCGTGCCGCACCGGGGCAACACCTCGTCGTCGCCGGAGGAGGCCGAGGAGGTCGTGCGGCTCGTCCGTGACCTGATCGGGCGGTCCTGGACCGATGCCGACGAGCGGGGCGGCGAGATCGTCGTGGCCCCGCCCCGCCCGCTGACGGCATCCGATGTGATTGTGGTCACGCCGTACAACGCGCAACAGGTGTGCGTCGAGGCCGCCCTGTCGGCCGCCGGCATCCGCGGCGTGCGGGTCGGAACGGTCGACCGGTTCCAGGGTCAGGAGGCGGTCGTGGCGATCGTCAGCCTCGCGGCATCCAGCGGGCGGGACGCGCCTCGCGGTCTGGAGTTCCTGCTGCTGCAGAACCGTCTGAACGTCGCGATCTCGCGGGCGATGCACACGGCGTACCTGCTCTACTCGCCCGGCCTGCTCGACGATCTGCCGCGCACGCCCGACGGGGTGGCGCGGCTGTCCGCGTTAGCGACGCTCGTCGGCGCCTGAGTATCCGGTCCTTCCCGGACGCCGGGCGGGGATAGGATCACTGCGGCCCGGGGATGCCCGGGTACCGATCGGAGACGAGAGGCGGTGACGGCGATGGCCGACGATAGTCCCCGCGCCGTGGCGCGCATCGCATCGGTCTGAGCCGATCCGCGCGCCGTGGCGTCCTCCCCTGCACCGCAGCGCCGACAGATCGGAATTCCCCATGACCCTCATCGACAACGGCATCTACCTCGACGGCAGCCGCGTCGCCACGCCGCACAGCCTCGACGAGACCTACGAGCAGCTCCAGGCCCACGGCGGTTTCGCCTGGATCGGTCTGTATCGCCCCACCGCCGAGGAGCTGGCCAGCGTGTCCGCGGAGTTCGGGCTGCATCCGCTCGCCGTGGAGGACGCGTTGCAGGGCCACCAGCGGGCCAAGATCGAGCGCTACGGCAGCACGCTGTTCGTCGTGCTCCGTCCCGCCCACTACGACGACGCGAAGGAGGAGGTCGAGTTCGGCGAGGTGCACGTGTTCGTCGGCCCCGACTTCGTCCTCACCATCCGCCAGGCCGAGGCGCCGAATCTCGCCGGCGTCCGTGCGCGACTCGAGTCGTCGCCGGAGCTGCTCGCGCTCGGCCCGGAGTCCGCGCTGTACGCGATCCTCGACCGCGTGGTCGACGGATACGAGCCGGTGGTCGCCGGTATCGAGAACGACATCGACGAGATCGAGGACCAGCTGTTCGGCGTGAGCGACGACGACGCGCTCGCCCGCCGCATCTACGAGCTCTACGGCGAGGTGTTGAGCTTCGGCCGCGCTGTGCGCCCCCTGCTGGCCATCATCGGACGGTTGGAGGGCGGCTACGACAAGTATCAGGTCGACCTCGAGCTGCAGCGCCATCTTCGCGATGTGCTCGACCACGCCGTGAAGATCGACCAGGCGGTGGAGGGATTCCGCACGCTTCTCGACAAGGCGCTCACGCTGCACTCCGCGCTGGTGGCGCGGCGCCAGACGGAGGTCAACCTCGCGCAGAACGAACAGGTTAAGAAGATCTCATCCTGGGCGGCCATCATCTTCGCGCCCGGGCTGATCTCGGGCATCTACGGCATGAACTTCGGCAACATGCCCGAGTTGCACTGGCAGTACGGCTATCCCCTCGCTATCGCGGCGATGGCCGTGTTCGCCGGCGGCCTCTACCTGATCTTCAAGAAGCGCAAGTGGCTGTGACAGGCGGTCAGACGGTGCCGTAGAGGCGGTCGCCGGCGTCGCCGAGGCCGGGGACGATGTAGCCCTTCTCGTTGAGCCGCTCGTCGAGCGCGCCCAGCACGAGGGTCACATCGCGGCCGGCGGTCTGCTTCTCGATCGCCGCGACGCCCTCGGGGGCGCCGAGCAGGCAGATCGCCGTCACGTCCTGCGCGCCGCGCCGGAACAGGAACTCGATCGCCGCCCCCAGCGACCCGCCGGTGGCGAGCATCGGGTCGAGCACGAAGCACTGCCGGTCGCTCAGATCGTCGGGCAGCCGCTCCGCGTAGGTCGTTGGCTCGAGGGTCTCCTCGTTGCGCACCATGCCGAGGAATCCCACCTCCGCGGTGGGCAGCAGCGTGACCATCCCCTCCAGCATTCCGAGTCCCGCGCGCAGGATCGGCACGACGATCGGCCGGGGGGCGCTGAT
>JAATGR010000196.1 GCA_015654575.1 Actinomycetales bacterium | reverse complement strand
TGAACAGCACGTTCGTCGTGTCGATCTGGATGAACTCCTGGTGCGGATGCTTGCGGCCACCCTGCGGCGGCACGGAGGCGACCGTGCCCTCGAGGATCTTCAGCAGCGCCTGCTGCACGCCCTCACCGGAGACGTCTCTCGTGATCGACGGGTTCTCGGCCTTGCGGGCGATCTTGTCGACCTCGTCGATGTAGATGATGCCGGTCTCAGCCCGCTTGGTGTCGAAGTCGGCGGCCTGCAGCAACTTCAGCAAAATGTTCTCGACGTCTTCTCCGACGTACCCCGCCTCGGTGAGGGCGGTCGCGTCGGCGACCGCGAACGGCACGTTCAGGCGCTTCGCGAGCGTCTGCGCGAGGTAGGTCTTGCCGCAGCCGGTCGGCCCGAGCATCAGGATGTTGCTCTTGGCGATCTCGACGTCTTCCGCGCGTTGCTCGGCCGACGTGATCGCCGACTGCGCACGCACGCGCTTGTAGTGGTTGTAGACGGCGACCGACAGCGCGCGCTTGGCCGACTCCTGCCCGACCACGTACTCCTCTAGGAACGTGAAGATCTCACGCGGCTTCGGCAAATCGAACTCGGCAACGACGCCGTCGCCCTGTTCCGCCATCCGCTCCTCGATGATCTCGTTGCACAGTTCGACGCACTCGTCGCAGATGTACACGCCGGGACCGGCAATGAGCTGCTGGACCTGCTTCTGGCTCTTTCCGCAGAACGAGCATTTGAACAGGTCGGCGCTCTCTCCTATGCGAGCCATGACGCCCCCTTCTTCCCGCGGTGTCCCCGCTTTGTCGAGCCTAATCGGTGCCGGGGACAGACGCGCGTATTGCGTATCGCCGGGTCATCAGACAGCGAGGGCCCCGACCCTCTCGGAGTCGGGGCCCTCGCTGTGCGTCACGTCAGCTCGTGAGCGCGGCGGGCGTGCGCTTGCGCGTGGTCAGCACCTGGTCGACGATGCCGTACTCCAGCGCCTCCTGCGCGGAGAGGATGTTGTCGCGATCGATGTCCTTGTGGACCTTCGCGACGTCCTTTCCAGTGTGGTGCGCCATCGTCTCCTCAAGCCACGTGCGCATGCGGAGGATCTCCGTCGCCTGGATCTCGATGTCGGAGGCCTGACCATGGCCGGACTCGCCCATCGCCGGCTGGTGCATCAGGATGCGGGCGTTCGGCAGCGCCAGGCGCTTGCCCGGCGATCCCGCGGCCAGCAGCACGGATGCGGCCGACGCCGCCTGACCGAGCACGACCGTCTGGATCTGCGGCGACACGTACTGCATGGTGTCGTAGATCGCCGTCATCGCGGTGAACGACCCACCCGGCGAGTTGATGTACATCACGATGTCGCGGTCGGGGTCCTGTGATTCGAGCACGAGCAGCTGGGCCATCACGTCGTCCGCCGAGGCATCATCGACCTGCACCCCGAGGAAGATCACGCGGTCCTCGAAGAGCTTGTTGTACGGGTCCTGGCGTTTGTAGCCGTAGGCGGTGCGCTCCTCGAACTGCGGCAGCACGTAACGGCTCGACGGCATCTGCAGCCCCTGCGGCAGACCGAAAGTGGGGGTGTTCATCGGTTCTCTCTCTTCCGAAGCCGGTGTGCGACTAGTTCTCGGTACCGCCGCCGCCGACGACGTCGGATGCGGACTCGCGGATGTGATCGACGAAGCCGTAATCCAACGCCTCCTCGGCGGTGAACCACCGGTCGCGGTCACCGTCGGCGTTGATCTGCTCGACGCTCTTCCCCGTCTGCGCGGCGGTGATCTCCGCGAGCCGGTTCTTCATCGACACGATGAGCTGGGCCTGGGTCTGGATGTCGCTGGCGGTGCCGCCGAAGCCGCCGTGCGGCTGGTGCAGCAGCACGCGGGCGTTGGGGGTGATGTACCGCTTGCCCTTCGTGCCCGCCGTCAGCAGAAGCTGGCCCATCGATGCCGCCATGCCGATACCGACGGTGACGATGTCGTTGGGGACGAACTGCATCGTGTCGTAGATCGCCATTCCTGCGGTGATCGAGCCACCGGGCGAGTTGACGTAGAGGAAGATGTCCTTCTGGGAATCCTCGGCGGCGAGAAGAAGGATCTTCGCGCAGATCTCGTTCGCGTTGTCGTCCCGCACCTCTGAGCCGAGCCAGATGATCCGGTCTTTCAGCAGCCTGTCGAAGACGCTCGTCGCGACAAGTGGTTCAGCCATTCCTGCTCCTGTTTCGTTGCGTGGCTTCGAATCTACCGGCGCGCCATGGTCGAC
>JAATGR010000247.1 GCA_015654575.1 Actinomycetales bacterium | reverse complement strand
TTCCTCAACACGGTCATCCCCGACTCCCCCAACCAGCCGTACGACATCAACCAGGTGATCGAGCACGTCGTCGACGACGGCGAGTTCCTCGAGGTGCAGCCGCTGTTCGCCCCGAACATCGTCATCGGGTTCGGTCGCGTCGAGGGGTGCTCCGTCGGCATCATCGCCAACCAGCCGTCGCAGATGGCGGGCACGCTGAACATCGACGCCGGCGAGAAGGCGAGCCGGTTCGTGCGGTTCTGCGACGCGTTCTCCATCCCGATCGTCACGCTGGTCGACGTGCCCGGCTACCTGCCCGGCACCGACCAGGAGTGGACCGGCGTCATCCGCCGCGGTGCGAAGCTGCTCTACGCCTATGCGGAGGCGACGGTGCCGCTCGTGACCGTCATCCTGCGCAAGGCGTACGGCGGCGCCTACATCGTCATGGGCTCCAAGCAGCTCGGCGCCGACATCAACCTGGCCTGGCCGACCGCGGAGATCGCGGTGATGGGCGGCCAAGGAGCGGTCAACATCCTCTACCGCGGGGAGCTCAAACGCGCCGAGGAGGCCGGGGAGGATGTCGCCGCGGTGAGGACGCGTCTCGCGAACGAGTACACGTACAACGTGACTAGCCCCTTCCTGGCGGCCGAACGCGGGGAGCTCGACGGGATCATCGAACCGGCGCAGACGCGCGTCGCTGTCGCGAAGGCTCTGCGGTCGCTGCGAGGCAAGCGCGCGAGCCTGCCGCCCAAGAAGCACGGGAACATCCCGCTGTGAGCACGGACGTCCCCCGCATCGACGTGCTGCGCGGCAACCCGACCGATGAGGAGCTCGCGGCCGTCATCGCCGTGACCGGGAGCGCCTACGTGCAGGAGGCCTCCGACGCGACGGCTTCGGATCCGGACCGTCCGAGCGCCTGGCGCGTATCGCAGCGCGGCCTGCGTCAACCGCTGCGACGTGACATCGGGTGGGGCAGATTCGGCCGCTGACCGGACAGCCGGGCGATGTCCCCCAAAGGGCCTACAGACAGTGCGACGAGGCGGTCGCAGACTGGAGGAGCTAGGGCACAATCTGTGCCCGGCCGGCTCAAGGAAACAACGGGTTCCTCCTTGGGACGGTATCGCAGGTGACATTCGGGTTGTTGCCTGGTGGGCGAGGGGCCGGCGGACACGCCGCCCCTCGCCTCTTTATTCGCGTGGGCAGCAGCCTCACTCGGGCGCGGCAGAGGGACGCCGTATCTCGCGCCAAAGATCGACGTTGTCCTCGTCGGACAGACCCAGGGTCGACGAGGCACGGCCGACGACGGTGACCGCGACCTCGCGGTCCGGGATGGCGCGGACGTAGAGCCGCTCGGATCGGGCCACGCGCAGCGTCGCCGCGAGTTCCGCGCGAACGGCGACCAGCTCGTCGGGATCCAGGGATCCCAGTCCGCCGTCGTCGACCACTGTCACCACGGTCCCCCGTCTGCGGCTGTCGTCGAGCGCTGCCCGCACGTCGTCGTCCAGCAGTCGAGGACCGCGCAGTTCGTCGCGCAGCCTGCCCTCGGCGATGCGGGCGTCCAGGCGTCCGTCCGGTCCCAGCCGCCCGCCGCTCGCGATCGTCCGGGCGAGCACCGGCCCGGCGACCGACAGTGCTCGCTGCACCTGGATCCGCCGCTCCCGCTGCTGTCCGCCCTGAGCCGCCTGGACGGCGGAGGCGCTGCGCTGGATCTCACCGAAGTGCTCGGTGTCGCGATCGGCGCGGTCCAGGGCGTACACGATGAACTGGGCGGCACCCACCCACATGACCGATCCGACCAGCCCCAGTCCCAGCGCCGTCAGCGGGCCCAGCAGGAACATGGACCATCCGCTGAGCACGGCGATGCCGCTCCACGCCGGCCACGGTCGGCGGCGCACCATCAGCACGACCATCAGTGCGCCGAGACCTCCAATGTACCAGGTGGCGTAACCGGCACCCAACGCATCCGCGCCCACCCCGTACGCCACCGCCGGCGGAACCAGCATCACCGTCACCAACACTGCGGTGCACGCCCACATCGGCAGGGCGCCGGGGGACTGAGCGGATCGGTTTCCCCCGCCGTCGGCCGACTGCCGCGCCGGCGACAGCCCCCAGAACACCGAGAGCCACGTCGCCGCCGCGAACAGCACGAGCGCGGCGATGATCGACAGCGGTTCCGGCACCGGCGCCGTCCACAGCAACGCCCGGCAGATGTGGTAGCCGGAGAAGGCGAGCACGAGCACCGTCAGCACGAGACGGATGCTGACCATCCTCATTCTCCCCGCCATTCCAGGACGACCTGCGTCCCCGTCGGTCCGGATTGGATCGACGCGCGACCGCCGAAGGCAACGATGCGCGCACGGATCGAGGCGCGGATCCCGAGCCGGTCGGCCGGGACCGCGTCGACGTCGAAGCCGGGACCCTCGTCGGACACGCGCACGACGACGGATGCCGGGCGGCACCGAGCGACCACGACGACGCGCAGCCCCACCCCGTCAGCGTGGGTGACGGCGTTGGAGATCGCCTGGGTCGCGGCGAGCACCAGCGCCCTGGCGACGCGTCCGGGGATGAGTGGACCGGCATCCTCGATGTCCGAGACGACCACCATCCCCTCGGGGAGCGCGGCGTCGAGGCCGTCGATCACCGCCGCGACAGGGACGGGGGCGTCGCTGCCTTCGCTGGGGTCGCGGTCGGTGTTAGCCAACCGGGTGAGCGCATCGCGCGCCATCGACACGGCGATGTTCTGCTCGCGCGGGCTGTCGGCGCGGGCCGCGGCGATGAGCGCGGCCAGCACGCTGTCGTGCATGAGAGCCGCGACGGCGACGCGCTCGCGCTCGGAGGCGGCGACAGCCGCCGCCCGGGCGTAGCTGCTGACCGCGTTCACACGGCGTTCGTCCACGTCGCGCGCCGCGGAGCGGAACGTCCAGGCGAGGGTCAACAGCACGCTCCCCAGGATCAGCGCGTAGCAGACCTCGAGCGCCACCGGCAGCCAGGACTCGGGGTCGAGACGGACCTCCATCATCCGCACCGCGCCGTAGAGCACGGGGATGCCGATCGTGACGACGATCTGCCACCCCATCGACAGCGTGAGCACCGCCCCCACGGTGGCGACGTTCAGCAGGAAGTACGTCCACGGTGGGCCCGTCGCTGTGGACACCGTGGACGCGGTCGCGAACGGCCAGGCCAGCAGCACGGCCGTGAACGACGTCATCACCCCGATCGAGCCGATGCGCTCGAACCGCCCGAGGAAGTACGACACCACCATGAAGACGATCGGCACGAACGCGAGAATCATCAGGACGATGTTCCACGGCGCCGCCACGCGGTCGTCTCCGAAGGCGAGGAGCAGCGCTTGGAGACTGATGGCGACGCAGCCGAATGCCACGGAGACGAGCATCACGCGGTCGACCCGCTCCCGAGTGAAGGCGGCGACCTCGACGGCCGGCAGAAAGTCGGCGATCCCCGAACCGGTCGGGGCATCCGCGCGGGCAGTGTCAGCCGGCACGGTCACCGCCTTCGGCGAACAGGATGCCGTCCTCCAGCGCACGCCGGTGCAGGTCGACCTTCGTCGGGGCCGGACGCCCCACTTCGATGTACTTCAGACGGATGCGGTTGATGTTCTCCTTGGCGGTGGAGAACGCGATCCCCAGACGATCAGCCACGAGCTTGAGGGGCAGGCCCGACGCATACAGGCCCAGCACTTCACGCTCGCGGGCCGAGAGCTGCGCGGCGGCGAACTCCCGATCGCCGTCGACCGCGGTGGCCCACTCGACGTTGCTCAGGGTCTCGCCGCGTCCGACCGTCAGGATCGCACCGACGACATCCTCGATGGGAGACGACTTCGAGATGACGCCGGCAGCGCCTGCGGCGAGCGCTTCACGCACCACCGCCGGCCGATCCGCCACGCTGTAGATGATGACGCTCGAGCCGTCTGCGGTGAATCGCGTGACGTTCTCGGTGACGGTCGTCCCGTCACCCAGGGTGAGGTCGAGCACGACGACGTCGACCGGGACGACGCCGTGGGCACGACGCCAGATGAGGTGCTCGAGCACCGTCGCACCGGAGAAGACGACCCGTATCCCGCCCGCGCGCAGGCACGCCGCCTCGACCCCCAGTCGAACGGACTCGTGATCGTCGATCAGGGCGACGCATGTCATGCGCTCATGTTATCGGCGTGGGCGGGTGCGACGTAGCACGGTGACACTCTCGACATGGTGCGAGTGCGGGAACAGATCGACCGCCCGCACGGTCTGCGCTTCGTAGCCGTGCTCGCGGAATGCGGCGAGGTCGCGGGCGAGCGCGACCGGGTCGCAGGCGACGTATACGACGGCCGCCGGCTGCAGCTCCGCGACACGCGCCGTCGCGGCGACGCCGACGCCGGAACGGGGCGGATCCAGCACCACGATCCCGGCGGCGAGGCGGTCCCGTTCGGCCGCGCCGGCGCCTGTGACCGTGCGCTCCAGCCAGCGCTCGACTCGACCGGTCTCGGCGCTCGCCCCGGTCCATTCGGACAGGTTCCGGCGGGCGTGCTCGGTCGCCCGGGAGTCCGACTCGACGGTCGTGATCCGCGCCGCCGGCCCTGCGGCCTCCCCGAGCGCGGCGGCAAAGAGTCCGACCCCGCCGTACAGGTCGAGGTGGTGGGCGTCGGGATCCGCGCCGCCGGCATCCCGCAGGGCCTCGGACACGATGCCGAACAGGGTGGATGCCGCCAGCCGGTGCACCTGCCAGAACCCGCCTGCGTCGAGGCCGAAGGCACGACCCGCCACCCGCTCGACCACGCGCTCGCGGGCGGAGCGGTCGGGGGCCTTAGCGCCGTCCGGGCGGAGGATGACCCGCACCCGACCGTCCGACGGCCGGACCAGGTCGATGCGCCCGGGAGGTGCCGCGGGGAGGCGGGAAGCCGCGAGACCGATCTCGGGCACCGCCAACGGCAGCTCGTCGACGGTCACGACGGTGTGGCTGCGCGCGGCGTAGGGGCCGATGTTCCCGTCCGCGTCGACATGGAGCCTGACGCGGGTGCGCCAGCCGCTCGCGTCAGCCGTCTCGGTCGCGTGCGCCGCGCCGTCGCCGCCGATGTCGCCGACGAGCGCCGGAGACGCCGCCTCGATCGTGGCCGGAACGTCGAGTCGGCCGATCCGGGTCAGCGCGTCGCGCACCACCTGGAGCTTCAGCTCGCGCTGCCGGGCGAGGGCGATGTGCCCGAAGTCGGCTCCGCCGGGTCGCCGCTCGGCGGGATGGTCCAGCCCCGCCTGCGCCCAGACGTGCGGCTGCCGGTCCGGGGAGGCATCGAGCACTCGGACGACCTCGCCGCGCCAGAATGACGCCTTCCGGGCGTCCGTCACCCGCACCCGCACCCGCTCGCCGGGCATCGTGTCGGGGACGAACACGACCCGCCCCTCGCGACGCGCGACGAACACGCCGCCGTGCGCGACGCCGGTGACGTCCAGGTCGATCTCGTCCGCCGCATCCATCCTTCGAGCCTGCCACACCGTGCCTGCCACACCGCGCCTGCGCCGGAGCGGGATATGGCGGGACGGACGGCGAGGGAAGCCAGACGAGCCGGGTAGCGTGGCGGGATGCGCGTCGTCCTCGCCTCCACGTCCCCCGCCCGGTTGATGCTGCTGCGGCAGGCGGGCGTGGAGCCGGAGACCCGGGCTCCGGAAGTGGACGAGGAAGCCGTGATCGCCGCCGTCGAGCAGCACGAGGGACGACGGCTGAGTCCGCAGGAGCACGTGCTCCTGCTCGCCCGACGCAAAGCGGCGGCCGTCGCCGTGTCGATCACGGCCGACGACCCCGGTTTCGAAGGGATCGTGCTCGGCGGCGACTCGATGTTCGAGTTCGGCGGCGAGATCCTCGGCAAGCCGTACACGCCGGATAAAGCGACCGCCCGCTGGCACGCCATGCGCGGCGGCACCGGGGTGCTGCACTCCGGCCACGCCGTGGTGCGGCTGAGTCCGGATGCGGCGGCGGTCGAAGCCCACGGGACGGCGTCGGCATCCGTCTCGTTCGCCGCCGACATCTCCGACGCGGAGATCGACGCCTACGTCGCCACCGGCGAGCCGCTGCTGGTCGCGGGGGCATTCACCGTGGACAGCCTGGGCGGACCCTTCATCACCCGCATCGAGGGAGACCCGTCCACCGTGGTCGGGATGTCCCTCTCGACGGTGCGCTCACTGGCCGGCGAGCTGGGAATCCCCTGGCCGTCGCTGTGGAACCGTTCGTAGCCAACCGCACATCCTCGCCGCACCTTCTTGTAGGAGTCGCTTAAAAGCGACGGTGCCGGCCTGGGTAGGCTGACAGTCATGCCTGAAATCGCCAAGGTCCTGATCGCGAACCGCGGCGAGATCGCCGTCCGCATCGTTCGAGCCGCACGAGATTCCGGGCGGGCGACCGTGGCGGTCTACGCCGACCAGGATCGCGACGCGCTCCACGTCCGGCTGGCGGACGAGGCCTTCGCCCTGGAGGGCGCCACCGGCGCCGAGACCTACCTGTCGATCGAGAAGATCCTCTCGATCGCGCGCCGCTGTGGAGCGGACGCCGTGCACCCCGGGTACGGGTTCCTCGCCGAGAACGCCGAGTTCGCGCGCGCCGTCATCGCCGCCGGCCTGGTGTGGATTGGCCCCTCCCCGGAGGCGATCGAGGCGCTCGGCGACAAAGTGACCGCACGTCACGTCGCGGAGAAGGTCGGCGCGCCGCTGGCGCCGGGCACCCCCGGACCGGTCGAGACGGCCGAGGAGGTCGTGACCTTCGCCCGCGAGGTCGGGCTGCCCATCGCCATCAAGGCCGCGTACGGCGGCGGCGGACGCGGACTGAAGGTGGCCCGCGAGCTCGACGAGGTCGCCGAGCAGTTCGAGTCGGCCACCCGCGAAGCCATCAGCGCCTTCGGCCGCGGCGAGTGCTTCGTGGAGAAATACCTCGACAAGCCGCGCCACGTGGAGACGCAGTGCCTGGCGGATGCCGCCGGCACCGTCGTCGTCATCTCCACCCGCGACTGCTCGCTGCAGCGACGCCACCAGAAGCTCGTCGAGGAGGCGCCCGCGCCGTTTCTGACCGAGGAACAGAATCGCATCCTCTACGACTCCTCGAAGGCGATCCTGCGCGAGGTCGGCTATGTCGGCGCCGGCACCTGCGAGTTCCTCATCGGTGCGGACGGCACGATCTCCTTCCTCGAGGTCAACACGCGCCTCCAGGTCGAGCAC
>JAATGR010000023.1 GCA_015654575.1 Actinomycetales bacterium | reverse complement strand
CGGGCGGCGAGCCGCAGCTCATGCCCGCGGGCACGTCACTGCACTACAAGGGGACCGTACGGATGGGCGTCGACGGCGGCCGGGCATCCGTCGTCGACGATCGCTCCCGGGTGTGGGGCTATCGCAACCTCTTCCTCGGCGGCAACGGCCTCATCCCGACGGCGACGACGACCAACCCGACCCTGACCAGCGTCGCGCTCGCCGTCCGCGCCGTGCCCGAGGCGGTGAATGTCCTCGATGAACGCGAACGTCCCTGACACGCCGTCCTCGGAGGCGGATGCTCCTTCTCGGCCCGGCACGCGCGGTGGGCCGACCGTCGCCGTGGTTGGCGGGGGATTCATGGCGACGGTCCACTCCCGCGCGGCGAGGGCCGCACGGGCGCGGCTGCGGGGGCTCGTATCCTCGAGTCCGGAGCGCTCGCAGTATGCGGCGACCGATCTCGGCTTCGAGAGGGCGTACGCGTCACTCGGGGAGCTGGTGTCCGATCGCGAACTGGACGTCGTGCACGTGACGACGCCGAACGCGCTGCACGCGGACCAGGTGCTCGCCGTCCTGCGGGCCGGCCTGCACGTCGTCTGCGAGAAGCCGCTGGCGACCTCGGCGGTCGACGCGCGGTCCCTCGTCCACGCAGCCGACGAGGCGGGACTGGTCGGGACCGTGCCGTTCGTGTACCGCTACCACCCGATGGTGCGCGAGGCGCGGGCGCTGGTCGCCGCCGGTGAAATCGGTGAGATCCTCACGATCGACGCCGCCTACCTGCAGGACTGGCTGCTGTCGGCCGGGGACGCGAACTGGCGGGCGACGGGCACTGCCGGAGGCAGGTCGCGGGCCTTCGCCGACATCGGCTCGCACCTGGTCGATCTGCTCGAGTTCGTCACCGGCGATCGCATCGTCCGGCTGTCCGCGCGCACCCGGACGGTGTTCGCCGAGCGGGGAGGACGTCCGGTCGCGAACGAGGACCTCGCGGCGCTTCTGGTCGAGTTCGCCGCCGGCTCGCTCGGCAGCCTGCTGGTCTCGCAGATGGCGGCCGGTCGCAAGAACGGTCTCGTCTTCGAACTGCACGGTTCGCATCGTGCGGTGCGATTCGAGCAGGAGAACCCGGAGACACTGTGGATCGGCGACCGCGCATCGTCGACGGTGCGACTGCGGGAGGCCGCGACGCTCCATCCCGATGCCGCGCGGCTGTCGATCGTGCCGTCCGGTCATCCGATGGGGTATCAGGATGCCTTCGACGGCTTCGTCCGTGACGCGTATGCCGCCATCGGCGGTGCGCGACCGGACGGGTTGCCCACTTTCCGCGACGGCCTGCGCGCCGCGCTCGTGACCGAAGCGGTGCTGTCCTCGGCGGCCGGCGCCGGTGCCTGGACCACGGTCGTCCCGGACTGATCCGGGTCGTCTCACCCGAAAGGAGCTCCATGGCTGAGCACCCCGTCACCCTGTTCACCGGGCAGTGGGCCGATCTGCCGCTCGAGGAGGTCGCGCGTCTTGCCGCGGGGTGGGGGTACGACGGTCTGGAGATCGCGGCCTCCGGGGATCATCTGGACCTCCGGCGCGCGGACGAGGACGACCGGTATGCCGCATCCCGCCGGGAGCTCCTCGACCGCCACGGATTGAAGCTCTACGCGATCTCCCATCACCTCGGCGGGCAGGCGGTGTGCGACGACCCGATCGACTTCCGTCACCGCGCGATCCTGCGCGATGACGTGTGGGGCGATGGGGACGGCGAGGGGGTGCGCCGGCGCGCGGCGGAGGACATGAAGCGCGCGGCGCGGGTGGCGAGGAAGCTCGGTGTGGACACGGTCGTCGGGTTCACCGGCTCGTCGATATGGCCGTACGTCGCGATGTTCCCGCCGGTGCCGGCCGAGGTCATCGAGGCTGGGTATGAAGACTTCGCGAATCGTTGGAACCCGATCCTCGACGTCTTCGACGCGGAGGGCGTCCGGTTCGCGCACGAAGTGCATCCCGGTGAGATCGCCTACGACTACTGGACCAGTGCACGGGCGCTGGAAGCCATGGGGCGTCGTCCGGCATTCGGCTTCAACTGGGACCCATCCCACATGATGTGGCAGAACGTCGATCCCGTCGGATTCATCTGGGATTTCCAGGACCGGATCTACCACGTCGACTGCAAGGACACCCGGCTGCGTCCCCGTAACGGCCGTGCCGGTGTGATGGGCTCGCATCTTCCGTGGGGAGACCCGCGTCGCGGCTGGGACTTCGTCTCGACCGGGCACGGCGACGTGCCCTGGGAGGATTCGTTCCGTGCTCTCGACGCGATCGGCTACAGCGGTCCCCTCTCGATCGAGTGGGAGGACGCGGGTATGAACCGCCTCGACGGTGCGGCGCAGGCGCTCGGATTCGTCCGTTCGTTGCTCTGGCGCGACCCCGAAGCCTCGTTCGACGCCGCCTTCCGCAACCAGTAGCGACGATTGGCCGACCAGCGCCGCGCCCGGGCTCACCCGGCCGCGATGCGGTCCACCCTCACCGGGCCCAGCAGTCCGTGGTCGCGGACTGTGGTGGTCTGAGTGCTCTCGCGGCCGGCCAGCATCCCGTCGACGATGTCGGGCATGCCGTCGTAGTAGCCCCGTGCGATGAGCCGGTTGTTCAGCGAGCTGGCGACCAGCACCGTCACGGCGTTCTCGCCCGCGCGGATGTCATCGGTGATGTCGACGCGGGGCCGCGAGGTGTCGAAGCCGCGCGGGGACCCGCCGTTGACCCGGACCGCACCGAGGCCGCCGGCGGTGGAGCCGAGATCGAGCACGATGCGCTCGCCGGGCGCCGGCTCGCGGTCGAGCACGAACGTCGTGGTGTAGAGGCCGACACCGGACACCTCCGGCCCGATCTCCGGGATGTCGCGCCACGGGCGCAGCGCGGTGCGACCCGCGGTGAGCGTCGTCACGGCGGTCGTCGGCCGCACCTCGCGGGTCTCATAGCCGAGGCTGCGATCCTCCACGATCAGCTCGTCATCTCCGGCATCCCAGCTCTCCACCTCGACCGACCAGTCGTCGAGTGCGGCGACCTGCTCGACCCGCTCGACCAGGTCGGTGGCGACCGCGGACCGATCCAGGGTCCACAGCGCGACCTCCCCCGGCGACAGCCGGGCGCGGATGACGGTGCGTCCGTCGTCGTCGCGCGCGTGGGCGTACGGCGCCACCTCGCCGCTCCACGGGTCGACCCGGTACACCGCGCCGGTTCCGGGCAGGACCAGCTCGAGCTCGGTGCCCTGGCCGGTCTCGTAGCGGAAGTGGTAGGCGTAGACGTGGGTCAGCTCGCCATCCTCCCGTAGGTGCGTCAGCACGTCCTGGTTTTCGGCGGCGAACTCGGCGCGTCCGGTCGTGCCCAGTCCGCGCAGCGCCGCCACGGTCTGTGCGGGATCGTCGACCTGCCGCACGGTGGGCTGCGCGAGCAGCTCGGACACGATGCCCGCCAGCTCCTGGTCTCTGCCGTCGAGCCCGGGGGTGTGGGCCGCCGCCCGCTCATGGTGGGTGTAGCTGCGCTCGGTGAGCAGCCGCAGCTCGGAGGTGCCGTGGACCAACAGAACCTTTAGCCCCCGGCGCGCCCAGGCCAGCAGCAGCTTCGCCACGTCGGCGCCGAGACCTGACTGGTAGACGATCAGCGCCTGGTAGCCGGGACCGGACGGCTGCACCAGCCCGTCTCGCAGCTCCACGTCGTCGCGCAGCAGCAGCGACCCGTCGAAGAACTCGTACGTCCACCCGGCGTCCTGCATGCCGAGGTCGCGCCACCAGTGGTTCTGACGGTCGCGCATCCACCACTGGCCGTAAGCCTCCTCGTCGGGCACCCGCCGCCCGTCGTCATCGAGGAACGCCATGCCCGACCCGTTGTCGGTGAAGTGGTCGGTGCGGAGGATCCCGACGTCGATGCGCGGGCGCCCCTGGCGCAGCACGGCCTGGATGCGGGCGAGCGCCTCGGTCCACTGCGGATAGAACTCGGCCGCGGGCTGGCGCTCGTCGAACCGCTCCGAGAACACCGACAGCATGCCCTCGTGTCCCGGCCAGTGCGTGGCGCCCTCCGCGCCGGCGGTGCTCGCCCAGCCGTGCATCACGGTCTTGGTGATGCCGGCGGCAAGCTGGGTGGCGATGATCTGGTCGTAGAACCGGTGGTCGAGCATGTGGTTGCGGGTCGTGGCGCCGGTCTCGGAGGAGTACTGCTTGCCGAAGAGGTGGGCGGGGCCGGCCAAGAGCCGGTAGGCGTCGATCTGGCTCGCTAACTCGAGCGACTCGTTCTCGATGCCGTCGACCTCGGTGCCCGGGCGGGTGAGCTCGAATGGCAGCCCGTAGCTGATCTCGGCGCGCAGGCCCATGCCGTTCGCATGCAGGAAATCGGCGAACGGACGCAGCATGTTCTCGATGTACAGGTCGGTGAGCGTCTCCACGTAGTCGTGCCGCACCTTCGAGACGGTGAGGCGGTGCTCCTCGGCCGGCTCGTGGTGGTAGACCGTCGACGACGCCATGATCTGCACGCTCCGGGTGAGGAACGGCAGCCAGGGCGCGATGTCGTAGCCTCGCCGCCGCCGGAACTCCTCGGCGACTGTCCGGCCCCAGAACAGGCCGCCCGCGCCGAACGTCCAGAGCTCCAGCGAGTCCATGTACATCTGGGCGCGGGGATTCTCGGCGATCGTCGCCCGGAGGGCAGGGGTGAGGACCGTGCTGTCCCAGTAGTCGATGACGGCTTCGGCGCCGTCGGGGTCGAGGTAGTTGACGGTGTAGTTGACCGAGACCGACGGTGAGGCGGTCTGCCCGGTGCCGTGCATCCAATACGAGGACAGCATCCATTCGCCCTCGGGCGCTGTCCACTCGAGCCCGCCGTCGCGCACCGATCCGGTGAGGTCGAGGAGCGAGGCCGCATCCAGCACGGGGATGCCGTCGGCGGTCGAGCCGAGCACCCGCGCCGCGACGACCGCGACGAACGTCTGGCGGGTCGCGTGCGCCCGGTGCATCGGCATGCCCTCAGGTGCGGCGATCGCGGCGAGATCGATGCGCGGCAGCGGTCCGCGACGGACCTCGCCCTCGGCGAGACGCTCGACGACCACGTCGAGCTCCTGCGCGGCGGCCGGATGATTGGGGTCGATCGTGGGGAGGTTGGCATTGGACCAGTTCGTTCCCGACGTGAAGCTCACCGCCATCCCCCGACGCGTGGTCTCATCGGCGATGATCTGGGTGTCGTGCACCCACTCCTCCGAGCCCCATCCGTAACGGGCGTGGTCGATCGCGGACTCGTCCATCGCGAGGAACTCCATGCCGCCGAACCCGAGACGGCGGGCGAGATCGATCTCGTGCCGCAGCGTCTCGTCGGTGTGCAGTCCCTCCGCGAGCCACCACCTCACCTCCGGTCGATAGGCGATGTCAGGGTGGGCGATGAGCGATGCGAGCCTGTCGATCGACACAGGTTCTCCTTCGAACTGG
>JAATGR010000255.1 GCA_015654575.1 Actinomycetales bacterium | reverse complement strand
CTCGCCTCGGTGTAGCGCGGTTTCGGGGTGGTCGAGTGCCCCTTCGGCTCGACGTCGCGGGTGCTCAGCTCGTCGCCGACGGCGAGCTGCGGGAGTGCCTGGTCGGAGGCGCGATCCGTGTCGGACCGCTTCTCGTCGCGTCCCTCCTCGTAGGCCTCGAGGAATCCCTTGAAGGTGTAGACGGTGCCGGATGCGGTGAACTCCAGCGCCTTGTCCGCTGCGGTCAGCGACAGCGTGACGGTGGTGGTCTCGTACTTCGCATCCGACATCTGGCTGGCGACGGCGCGCTTCCAGATCAGTTCGTAGAGGCGCTGCTCGTCCCGGTCGAGGGAGCCGGCCACCGAGGCCGGGGTCCGGAACGCCTCGCCCGACGGACGGATCGCCTCGTGCGCCTCCTGCGCGTTCTTGCTCTTGCTCGCGTAGACGCGGGGGTTGGCCGGAACCGCACGATCGCCGTAGAGCGAGACCGCCTGTTCGCGCGCCGCACGCACAGCCTGCGTCGACAACGCGGTGGAGTCGGTGCGCATATAGGTGATGTAGCCCTTTTCGTAGAGACGCTGGGCCACGCTCATGGTGTGCTTCGCGCTCATCGAGAGCTTGCGGCCGGCCTCCTGCTGCAGCGTGGAGGTCGTGAACGGCGCCTTCGGGCTGCGGGTACCCGGCTTGGATTCCAGGTTCGAGACGGAGGCGGATCCTGCACCGGCCACCGCATCCGCCAGCTCGCGGGCGTCCGACTCGGACAGCACGACGACGGCCTTGCGCAGTTGTCCGCGGTCGTCGAAGTCGGTGCCGCGCGCGAGCGAGGCGCCATCGACCCGGGCCAGCCGGATCGTGAACGCGTCGGCGCTCTTGACCGCGACCGCTTCGAGGTCCCAGTAGGACGCCGAGACGAACGCCATGCGCTCCCGCTCGCGCTCGACAACCATGCGAGTCGCCGCAGACTGCACGCGCCCGGCGGACAGCGCCTGCCCGGAGGTGCCGCTGCCGATCTTGCGCCAGAGCACCGGGGAGACGTCCCAGCCGTAGAGCCGGTCGAGCACGCGCCGGGTCTCCTGCGCGTCGACCAGTGCCAGATCGAGCTCACGGGTGTTCTCCGCGGCCGCCCGGATGGCGTCCTTGGTGATCTCGTGGAAGACCATCCGCTTGACCGGGACCTTCGGCTTGAGCACCTCCAGCAGGTGCCACGCGATGGCCTCGCCTTCGCGGTCTTCATCGGTGGCGAGCAGGACCTCGTCGGCATCCTTCAACGCACGCTTGAGCTCGGCGACGGTCTTCGTCTTGCGATCGTTGACCACGTAGTACGGGTCGAAACCGTTGTCGACGTCGATCGAGTACTTGCCGTACTCGGCCTTTTTCTCGGCGGGGATGTCCTTCTTGCTGGCGAGGTCGCGAATGTGTCCGACCGAGCTGAGCACCTCATAGCCATCGCCGAGATAGCCCTGGATAGAGGTCATCTTGGTCGGCGACTCGACGATCACGAGCTTCTTGCCGCCTCCGGGCTTGGTTGCCCGGCTCCGTGTCTTCACACCCTCAGCCAACGGTGGTCCTTTCGTCCGATGCACACCATACACACCTGGAAGGCGAGGGCGGCTGGGAGCATCACGACGGCGGACCGGCGCGGGCGGTAGCGGTAGCGGCGAGACCGAGCACGCTGCCGCCCACGGTGATCGTCGCAACGAGCCCGTCGAGGACGCAGTCGGCGAGCGCCGTCCCGGACGCCAGGGCGACCTCGGCGGCGGCTTCACAGGGGACGCCGGTCAGTGCGCCGGACGCGGTGTCCGCCGCTGCCAGGGCGGCCGCGTCCGCTGCGCCCGTCAGCTGCTGAGCCGACACCGTCGCCTGCGAGACGACGCCCAATCCGACCGTCAGGGCCGTGGCGGCCGCCATCGTCCCGACCGCGAGGACGACGCCCGCCATCAGCGGCCTCCGTCGAGGGCGCAGGAACGCGCCGACAGCGTCAGCCCGGGAACACCGGCCGGGGCGGTCACCGTCACACAGACCAGGTCGTCGGGATGCTCGGCCGCGAGGGCAGCACCGGCGACCGCGCCGGCGACGATCTCCTGGGCGCGTCCCGGGTCGTCGGCACGCGCGATCAACCGTGCCGCGTCGGCCGCAGAATCCTGCAGTCGCACCTGTCTCGCACTCGCGGACAGCGCGGTCACGCCCAGAGCGAGCACGAGAACGACGGCCGGCAGGGCGACCGCGAACTCGGCCGTGACCGATCCGCGGTCGTCCGACCGGAGCCTCATGCGACCGTCAGCGCGCGTCGCACGAGGTCCTCCAGGATGCCGCGCACCTCGTCGCTGCGCATGATGACGACGAGCAAGCCGGCAAAGGCGACCGCGGCCATCGTCGCGATCGCGTATTCGGCGGTGGCGGCGCCGGTGTCGTCGCACAGGAGCGCTGCGGCGCGGCGGCGGGTGAGACGCGGCAGGCGCGGGGTTGGAGCGGGGATGGTCATGTCTGTTCCTCTCGATTCGGTGGGCACACGGTTCGGTGGACACATGGTGCGGGCACGGGTCACAGCGACAGCGAGGTGGATCCGATGATGCTCAGCACCATGGGAGCGACACCGAGGGCGATGAAGGCGGGCAGCACGCAGACCCCCAGCGGGAGCAGCAGCCGCGCGGACAGCGACGCCGCTCTCAGCCGTCCGGCCACGCGCGCCTCGTGACGCTTACCGACCGCGGCGGCGCGCAGAAGCTCCACGGCGGGCACACCGGCTGTGCCGGACAGCGAGAGCAGTCGTTCGGTCTCCTCGTCGGGCGCGACGCCGGACGCTTCGGTCGCGAGGTCGCGGGCCTGGGACAGTGACACTCCCCCGGTCAGGGCGATCGCCATCAGCTCGGGCACGAGGCCGGGGATCTCGTCGTCGGGGCGGGCCGCACGCACGAGCCGGGCGGTCCAGCGACGCGCCATGAGCATGAGCGCGATGCCCGCTCCCGCGCAGATCCAGCCCGCCGGAGTGGTCAGCAGCACGCCGAGGGTGTCGAATCCGAGCGTCATGCCGAGCAGGACGGCCACCAGCGGCAACCAGCTCATCAGCCGCGAGGTCGCGGCCGGCTCCGCGAGGGCGATCCTCACCTCGTCTCGGGCGTCGTCCGCATCGCGTAGTGCCGATGCGACGGCGCGAAGGCTGTCGGCCAGCGGCGCTCCGACCCGCGTCGCGACCGACCACGCCGAGGCCAACGGAACCCAGGCGGGACCGTGCGCGCGGATCGCCGCCACCAGGCGTGGTCCGGCACCGCCGGCCGCGACGATCGCAACCGCATCTGCATCACCCGACGACGCGAGATAGCGCCAGGCCTCTCCCGGCGCGAGACCGGCCTGCAGAAGCACGGCCAGTCGCAGCACCAGGTCGGCCCGCGGTCGCAGCGGCGTAAGGCGTTTCCTCATGACAGTTCCTCGATCGCGAGTCGGTCCCCCACGATGCGCGGACGCCCGATGCCGAGGATGCGGCGGGCGCCGTCCGTCGTGCGCCCCAGGTGTACGACCGCATCGATCGCGCTGGACACTTGCCGCGCCAGCGCACGGTCGTCG
>JAATGR010000045.1 GCA_015654575.1 Actinomycetales bacterium | reverse complement strand
GTCGAAGGAGATGACCTCGGCCTTGATGAAGCCCTTCTCGAAGTCGGTGTGGATGACCCCCGCCGCCTGCGGCGCCTTCCACCCCTTTCCGATGGTCCACGCACGGGCCTCCTTGGGGCCGGCTGTCAGATACGTCTGCAGGCCCAGCGTGTCGAAGCCGATGCGGGCGAGCTGGTCGAGTCCCGACTGGTCCTGACCGGTCGAGGCGAGCAGTTCCGCAGCATCCTCCGGATCCAGGTCGATCAGCTCGGACTCGATCTTCGCGTCGAGGAACACCGCCTGCGCGGGCGCGACGAGACTCGCGAGCTCCGCCTTGCGGGCAGGGTCGGTGAGCACCGCCTCGTCGACGTTGAAGACGAAGATGAAGGGCTTCGCCGTGAGCAGACCCAGCTCACGAATGGGTGCGAGGTCCAGACCGGATGCGGAGAGCATCGTGCCACGCTCCAGCGCGTCCTTCGCGGCGACAGCGGCCTCGAGCACCGACGGGTCGGTCTTCTTGCCGCGCACCTCCTTCTCGTAGCGCGTGATCGCCTTCTCTAGCGTCTGCAGATCGGCTAGCGCCAGCTCGGCGTTGATCGTCTCCATGTCGTTCTTCGGGTCGACCGCGCCGTCGACGTGCACGACGTCAGGGTCGGCGAAGCCGCGCACGACCTGCGCGATCGCGTCCGCCTCACGGATGTTCGCGAGGAACTGGTTACCCAGCCCCTCCCCTTCGCTCGCGCCCCGCACGATGCCGGCGATGTCGACGAACGAGACGGATGCGGGGAGAATCCGCTCAGACCCGAACACCTCGGCGAGCTTCGCGAGCCGACCGTCGGGCAGGTTCACGACCCCGATGTTCGGCTCGATCGTGGCGAACGGGTAATTCGCCGCGAGCACCTGATTACGGGTCAGGGCGTTGAACAGGGTGGACTTGCCGACATTCGGCAGACCGACGATTCCAATGGTGAGAGCCACGGGCATTCAGTCTATGTGGCAGCTGCCTGCGCACGCGGGTCGAGCGGGCCGGAATCACGGACGGAGTGCACGGAACGCCTCGGTCCGGTAGGGCAGGACGAGGCGATCCGCGACGGCGAGTTCGTCGAACAAGGCGTCCACCTCACGCAGGATGCGGTCGCGCACGGGCGCCCCAGCGGTGATGATGTAGCTGCGCGATGCGACCATGTCGCGCAGTTCGCCGCGGACCATCGCGCGGGTCCACTCCCAGGTGCGGCGCTCGAAGGCGACGAAGGGCGGATGCGGGCTCGGGCCGCCCTGCGCGACCAGTTCCTCGGCCGCAGACTCGTGCATGACCGCCGTGAGCCGCCGCACCATCGGATCACGGTCGTCGCGCACGTTCCAGACCAGCCCGAGCACCCCGCCCGCCCGCAGAACCCGGCCGGCCTCGGCCGATCCTGTGCCGGGGTCTACCCAGTGCCATGCCTGCCCGCACAGCAGCGCGTCAGCCGATCCGTCCGGGACGGGGATGCTCTCCCCCGTGCCGTCCAGGGTCTCGATCTGCGGGGAACGGCGGCGCAGTTCGGCGAGCATCGCGGCATCCGGATCCACCGCGGTCACGACCGCTCCCTCGGCCTCGATCGCACGGGTGAGCTTTCCGGTGCCCGCGCCGAGGTCGATCACTCGGCGCGGCCCGGCCGGCAGCGGATCCAGCAGCCACCGCACCGCTGCGGCGGGGTACTCCGGCCGCCCCGACTCATAGAGTCCGGCCACCGCGCCGAAACTTTGCGACATCTCCCCGCGATCCGCCATGGTCCGAGCCTAGGCAGGATGCCCGCGGCGCGCGTCCTCCACCGTCGCAGAATCACGCGCGCGTCGCAGAATCGGGACGAAATTCTGCCACGCCGGTGACATTCTGCGACGCGCCGCCCGTGCAGACACGGGCGCGCGGAGCGCACGGCGGCGGTCGCGGAGACGCCACGCCTCGGCGCGCCTCCGTCCCGCTCCCACCGACCCGGCGGAGGGTGGAGCCGTGGCCCTGGACTTCACCGCGATCGACTTCGAGACCGCGAACGCGTCCAGTGCGTCCGCCTGCGCCGTGGGCCTCGCCCGGGTCCGGGACGGCCGGATCGTGTCCACCACGGGGTGGCTGATCCACCCGCCGCAGGGCCACGACCGGTTCTTCGAGCTCAACATCGGCATCCACGGCATCCACCCCGAGGACGTCGCGGACGCGAAGGACTGGAGCGACCAGCTCCATGATCTCGTGTCATTCGCCGGTGACGATGTGCTGGTCGCACACAACGCCGGGTTCGACATGGCGGTGCTGCGCCGCACCTGCGAGGCCACGGGCGACGCATATCCGCCCTATCGCTATGCCTGCAGCCTCCAGGTCGCGCGACGTGTCTACGATCTGCCGTCGTACCGGCTTCCAGCCGTCGCCATCGAGGCGGGGTACGGCGCTTTCGCCCACCATGAGGCCACGGCGGACGCGGCGGCCTGCGCCCACATCATGATCGACGCCTCGCGTCGGGTGGGCGCGGATGACATCGACGCGCTCGCCCAGCTGACCGGTGTGAAGATCGGTCGTCTCCCCGTCCCGGTCTCCGCCTGACTCCGTCACCCGCATGTCTCGGTCGTACGGGGCCCGACCCGTATTCTCCCCGCGGCACCGAGACATGTCGGAGGGGTGGACGAGGATTCAGGCATGGACAGCTCGATCCTGATCGCCATCGTCTCGTTGCTCGTCGGCCTCCTGCTCGGCGGGGCCGCCGTCGCCTGGCGCGGATCCGCACGGCATGCGGCGGATGCGGCACGTCTCGCGGCCGCCCAGGCCACGGCGCAGACGATGCAACAGCTGCTCGACCAGGCCCAGGTCCAGCAGGCCAACCAGCGCGAGCGCGAAGCACGCGACCAGTCGCTGCTGCGCGCCCTCGCTCCCGTTGGCGAGAGCCTGACCAGGATGCAGCACACCGTCGATCAGCTCGAGCGCGACCGCTCCCTGCAATACGGCGCGCTGGCCGAACAGCTTCGGAACGCGCGCGATTCCGAGGAGGCCCTGCGCCGCACGACCGATTCCCTCGCGAGCGCATTGCGCTCCTCCAGCACCCGCGGGGTCTGGGGTGAGACCCAGTTGCGGCGGGTCGTCGAAGCAGCGGGCCTGACCCGTCACGTCGACTTCGATCTGCAACACACGACCGCCTCCGATGCCGGCGCGGGCCGCCCCGACATGATCGTGCGGCTTCCGGGCGGCAAGTCTCTCGCGGTCGACGCGAAGGCACCGCTCGACGCCTTCCTGGAGGCCTCCGACATCCCGGATGCGGCGGTCGGCGCCGAGTCGCAGCGACGCACCGCCCTGCTGACCGCACACGCGAAAGCGGTGAGGGCTCACGTCGACGCACTCGCCAAACGGGCGTACTGGAGCGGCTTGGCGACCAGCCCCGAGTTCGTGATCTGCTTCCTGCCGAGCGAATCATTGCTGTCGACCGCGCTCGACACCGATCCCGGTCTGCTCGAGTACGCCTTCGCAAAACGTGTCGCGCTGGCCTCACCGGTGAGCCTGTGGGCCGTCCTGAAGACGGTCGCATACACGTGGACGCAAGACGCCGTCTCCGATCAAGCCCGTGAGCTGTTCACTCTGGGAAACCAGCTGTACGACCGGCTCGGAAGCCTCGTCGGCAACCTCGACGACCTACGCCGCGGCATAGAGCGAACGGTCGACGGCTACAACCGGCTCGTCGGCTCGCTGGAGACGCGAGTGCTCGTCAGCGCACGCCGCTTCCCCGGCATCGACGAGACACGGCTCGGATCCACGGCCTCGCCGCCCGTGATCGAGCGGGGCCCGCGGACACTGACCGCACCGGAGTTCGCCGATGCGTGGGAGGCGACCGGACGAAGGCTCGCGGCTGTTCCCGCTCAAGCCATGCCCGCTCAAGACGTCACCCGTGACCAGGACGCGGCGTCAGACGACGCCGCGTCAGACGACGCCGCCCCACACCGCGCCGCTTCACACCACGCCCCCGCAACAGCACCAACGGACGAGGAACAGGCCGCGGGATCCCTCAGGCTCCGCCCGGAATCCAGCTGAACAGCAACAGGACGACGGCGGTGACACCGGCGAACGCGCCGACCATCCACCATGCGCTGATCTGCTGCCCCTCTTCGCGGCGCACCCGGAACAGCACGTCCGGTCGTCGCGCCGGATCGATCGGCTGCTGCGGTACAGAGAGGGCCGCCGCCTGCGCGGCGAGCGCATTGGCGACGACGGCGTGGGCGCCGGTATGCGGCGGGATCTCGTTCACCGGGTCGGACATGTCACGATCTCTCGTCGCTCAGAGCCACTTCGACGCCAGGTGCTCCGAGGTGATGCGGCGGAGCGTCCCGGATGCGCCGCGGATCACCACGCTCTCAGTGACGATGTGCTCGCCCCCCGAACGCCGGACCCCCGCGACCAGCTCGCCGTTGGTGACACCGGTCGCGACGAAGATCGTGTTGTTCCCGGTGACCAGCTCCTCCGCCTCGTACACGTAGTCGTCGAGCTTGAGGCCGGCGTCGATGCCGCGCTGCTTCTCGTCGTCGTCGCGCGGCCACAGACGCCCCTGAATGTGACCGCCAAGCGCCTTGATGGCGCTGGCGGTGACGATGCCCTCCGGGCTGCCGCCGACGCCGATGCACATGTCCGTGCGGGCGTTGTACCGCGCCGCGTTGATTCCGCCGGCCACATCGCCGTCGCTCATGAGGCGGGTGCCCGCGCCGGCGTCACGGATCTCCTGGATCAGCTTCTGATGCCGAGGACGGTTCAGCACCGAGACGACGAGCTCGTCGACACGCTTGCCGAGCGCCTTCGCGAGCCGCTCGATGTTCTCCGCGACGGGGAGCCGGATGTCGACGACGCCGACGCCCGCGGGCCCGGTCACGATCTTGTCCATGTAGAAGACGCTCGACGCGTCGAGCATGGTTCCGCGATCGGATACCGCGAGGACCGACAGGGCATTGTTGCGCCCCTCCGCGGTCAGCGTCGTGCCGTCGATCGGGTCGACGGCGATGTCGCACTGCGGGCCGCGTCCGGTTCCGACGTGCTCCCCGTTGAACAGCATCGGCGCGTTGTCCTTCTCGCCCTCACCGATCACGATCAGCCCGTCGAAGTTGACGGTCGTGAGAAACGCGCGCATCGCATCGACCGCAGCGCCGTCCGCCAATTCCTTCTGACCGCGCCCGATGAAGGGCACCGATCGAATGGCCGCAGCCTCAGTGGCTCGCACGAGCTCGAGAGCGAGATTTCGGTCGGGATGCAGCGGACTCATGTCGGCGGTCAGACTCACCATGCCCCCAGCCTATCGGCCGGGCGTCGTCACGCCCTGTTCTCCCGGGGCCGTTTCGCTAGAGTGGCGGTGCACACCCCGCACGCTTCGAAGGAGCTCACCATGCCCGTCGCCACCCCCGACCAGTACGCCGACATGCTGGACCGCGCGAAGACCGGTGGCTTCGCATACCCCGCCATCAACGTCTCGAGTTCGCAGACGATCAACTCGGTGCTGCAGGGACTCACCGAGTCGGGCTCGGACGGCATCCTGCAGGTCACCACGGGCGGCGCCGACTACTTCGCCGGACACACCGTGAAAGCACGCGCGACGGGCGCTCTTGCGATGGCGCACTACGTGACCGAGGTCGCCAAGAACTACCCGGTCACGGTGGCGCTGCACACCGATCACTGCCCGAAGCCCGCTCTGGAAGACTTCGTTCTGCCGCTCGTGGCTGCCTCCGAAGAGGTCGTGAAGGCGGGCGGCAACCCGATCTTCCAGTCGCACATGTGGGACGGCTCCGCGGTGCCGCTGGCTGAGAACATCGAGATCGCGAAGGAGCTCCTCCCCCGCATCAAGGCGATCAACGCGATCCTCGAGGTCGAGATCGGCGTCGTCGGCGGCGAAGAGGACGGCGTGAAGCACGAGGGCACCAACGACGCGCTCTACACGACCACCGGCGACGTCGCGCAGGTCGTCGACGCGCTCGGACTCGGCCAGGACGGACGCTGGATCGCCGCGCTCACGTTCGGCAATGTGCACGGCGTCTACAAGCCCGGCAACGTGAAGCTGCGTCCGGAACTGCTCGGCGAGATCCAGAGCGGCATCGCAGCCAAATTCGGCACCGGGGCGAAGCCGCTCGACCTCGTCTTCCACGGCGGCAGCGGCTCGACCGAGGCAGAGATCGCCGAGGCCGTCGCCAACGGCGTCATCAAGATGAACATCGACACCGACACCCAGTACGCGTTCACCCGTTCCATCGCCGGCTTCATGTTCAGCAACTACGAGGGCGTCCTCAAGGTCGACGGAGAGGTGGGCAACAAGAAGGCCTATGACCCGCGTGCGTGGGGCAAGGTCGCCGAGTCCGCCATGGCCGCCCGCGTGGTCGAGGCGACGCAGCAGCTCGGCTCGTACGGCAAGAGCCAGTCCTGAAGATCGACGGTCAGTCGGTCGCGGCGGTCATCGCGGTCGCGGTGACCGCCGCGACCTGACGGATCTGCTCCCAGCGGTCAGGCGAGGTCAGCCGGTCGTCCCGACCAGCGCCTGTTCGAGCGCGCTCCGTACCGTGGGGTCGCTCAGCAGCGGTATGAGCAGCAGCACCGAAGAGAGCACGTTGCACAGGAAGCCGGCCGCCAGCGGAATCCAGAAGCTGAGGCGACGCGCACGAAGGTTCAGCCACGACGCCCCGGCGGCGGCGACCCAGCCGACGCCGAGCACGAGCGCGGCGGCGAGCCCCCAGCTGCGGCCGGCAGCCGGATCGGCGAGGGTGGCGTCCACACCGAGCGTCTGGAGGATGCTCGCGGCGAACGTCCCGTAGTCGACCACCGAGGGGATCGTCGTGAGCACGGAGAAGAGCCCGTAGCCCAGCAGCCCGAAGGTGAACACCCGATCGATCAGGCGCCCCGACGACAACCCCGTCGCCGGCGCGGCGACCGGCTCGACCGGCGCCGGCGGAGCCGCAGGATGTGTGAGCGGATCCACCGCGGGCTGACGGATACGGGCGCGTTGCTCCTCCGGAGTCGCATACTCGCCGTACTGAGGCCGGGGCGGCGGCGATGTCGGAGCCGGAGCCGGATCGGACGGCGCCTGACCGTCGTTCCCCGAGGCCTCGGATCCCGTCGTCGACGCGTCGCCGCTCATGCGCGTCCCCTGCCGCCCAGTGCGCGGCCGTCTCGACGCCCCGTCGCATCCTGCCGGAGTTCCTTCGGTAACGAGAAGATCAGATCCTCCTCGACCGTGCGCACCTCGACGACGTCGCGGTATCCGGCGCCGGCGAGGTCTTCGAGCACCTGCTGCACGAGGATGTCGGGCACCGAGGCGCCGCTGGTGATGCCGACCGTGGTGACGCCCTCCAGCCACTCCTGCCTGACCTCGTCGGCATAGTCGATGCGGTAGGCCGCCCGCGCACCGTAGTCGCGGGCGACCTCCACCAGGCGCACACTGTTGGACGAGTTCGCCGAGCCGACCACGAGCACCAGATCGGCTTCGGCGGCGACCTTCTTGATCGCGACCTGCCGATTCTGCGTGGCGTAGCAGATGTCTCCCGACGGCGGGTCCTGCAGGTCAGGGAACCGCACACGCAACCGGCGCACCGTCTCCATCGTCTCGTCCACCGACAGCGTGGTCTGGGACAGCCACACGACCTTGGACGGATCCTTCACCTCGACCGCGTCGACGTCGTCGGGCGAGTTCACGATCGTCACGTGTCCGGGCGCCTCGCCGGCCGTCCCCTCGACCTCTTCGTGCCCGTGATGGCCGATGAGCAGGATCTCGAAGTCGTCACGGGCGAACCGCACGGCCTCGCGGTGCACCTTCGTGACCAGCGGGCAGGTGGCATCGATCGCCTGCAGACCGCGGTCGGCGGCCGCGTCGACGACCGCCGGTGAGACACCGTGCGCACTGAAGACGACGTGGGCGCCGGCGGGCACCTGATCCACCTCGTCGACGAAGATCGCACCCTTGGCCTCGAGCTCGGCGACCACGTGGACGTTGTGGACGATCTGCTTGCGCACGTAGACGGGCGCCCCGAAACGCTCCAACGCCTTCTCGACGGCGACGACAGCCCGGTCGACGCCGGCGCAGTATCCACGGGGCGCGGCCAGCAGCACCCGCTTCAGTCCGTCCACCGGGATATCCTGAAGGCGCGCGCGTCGCCCCGGGACACGGGGCACGGGCAGATGGACGGTGGGGGTGCTCACGCCTCGATTCTATGGTCGAGGACTGAACGGGCGCCGAGCGAACGAAGGATGATGGTGACCGGATTCGTCCCGGACGACGATGCCGCCCGTGGGAACACGGTGCACCCTCGCGACTCCACCGCCGACGCGCCGACCTCGGTGTCCCGCTACAACGACACGATCCGTGCGTTCGTCGCTACCTGGGGGTCGGTGTGGGTCGAGGGCGAGATCACCTCGTGGAACGTCCGCGGCGGCAACGTGTTCGGCCGCCTGAAGGACCTCGCCGCCGACGCGACCGTCTCGTTCCGGCTGTGGGGTTCGACGCGGGCGCGGCAGGGGGCCGACGTCGCCGTCGGCGATCACGTCATCGCCTGCGTCAAAGCCGACTACTTCGTCAAGAGCGGCGATTTCTCGGTCATCGTGTCCTCGATGCGGCCGGTCGGCCTCGGCGACCAGCTCGAACGCCTCGAACGGCTGCGTACGCAGCTGCGCGGCGAGGGCCTGTTCGACGCGGCGCGCAAGCGTCCGCTGCCGTTCCTGCCGAACCTGATCGGGCTGATCACGGGCGAACGCTCCGACGCCGAACGCGACGTGCTGCGCAACGCGGAGCTACGGTGGCCGAACGTCCGCTTCCGCACCGTGCACGCTGCGGTGCAGGGCGACCGTTGCGTCCCGGAGACCCTCGCGGCCCTCGCGACCCTCGACGCGGATCCCGACGTCGACGTCATCGTGATCGCGCGCGGCGGCGGCGATCCGCAGCATCTGCTCGGCTTCAGCGACGAACGGCTCGTGCGAGCGGTGTCCGCCGTCGACACCCCCGTCGTCAGCGCGATCGGGCACGAGAACGATCATCCCCTGCTCGACGACGTCGCCGACCTGCGGGCATCGACCCCGACGGATGCCGCGAAGCGGATCGTGCCGGACGTCGCCGAGCAGCGCGCCCTCGTCTCGCAGCTGCGCTCCCGACTGACCACCCGTCTGACGCTGCGGCTGAGTCACGACATCGCGCAGCTCGAGCAGCTGCGATCCCGTCCGGTGCTGCGCCACCCAGGTCAGGATCTGGAGCGACGCTCCCACGAGGTCGAGCTGCTCGCCGCGCGGGGACGTGACACGATCGATCGCCGCATCGCCGAGGCGGGCCTTCGCACGCGCGAGCTCCGAGCGTCGCTGCGGGCCCTCTCCCCCGCCTCGACCCTGGCCCGCGGCTACGCCATCGCGCACCTGTCGACCGGCGTGATCGTCAGGGACGCGGCGCAGGCTCCCTCCGGTGCGCCGCTGACTGTCACCGTCGGGCGCGGATCGATCTCGGCGACCTCACTCGGAGAGATCCCGGAATCACCGGATGCGCTCCCCGCGGACATCTAGAATGGACGGCATGCCCCAGCCCGCCGACGCATCCCCGCGCGCGGTCGACACATCGGATCTCACCTTTGAACAGGCGCGGGACGAACTCGTCCGCGTCGTCGCCGAACTCGAGCAGGGCGCCCCGACGCTCGAGCAGTCGTTGGCCCTCTGGGAACGCGGGGAGGCCCTCGCCGCACGGTGCGAGCAGTGGCTGCTCGGAGCCAAACGTCGACTCGACGCCGCCAGGGCGGACGTGGAGGACGCGTCGTGAGCGCCACCTCGCCGCGAATCGTCGCCGAGCTCGGACGCCCGGAGACCCCGCAGGAAACGGCCGCGCGGAAGGCCGAGTCGTCCCGGGCCTACCGGTCGAGCAAGACGTTCCGCAACCTGGTCGCGGCACTGCTGGCCACCCTGGCCGTCGTCGCGGTCATCGCCCTGGGCGTTCCCCGCGGCACCCCGGCGACGACTGCGGCCATCGATGTCTCCGCCGAGGCCGCAGCCATCGCTGACGCCTACGGTCGCACCGTCATCACGCCCGATGTGCCGAGCGACTGGCTCGTCAACGCCGCCACGATCGACGGCGACGACGTCACGGCGTTCACGATCGTCTACGTGCCCGACGACACCAGCTATCTGAAGGTGTCCCAGGCCTTCGATCCGGATGCCGCCTGGATCTCGCGCACGCTCTCGGATGCGGCGCCCGACGGTACCGTCACCATCGACGGGATCGACTGGGAGCAGTACGAGATCACGTCCTCCGCTCAGGACGACATCTCGTACGCGCTGGCGACCACCGCCGGCGCCGACCAGGTGCTGATCTACGGCACCGCCGACGCCGACACCGCTGCGATCGCCGCCACCGCGATCGCAGATCAGATCCGCGACCTGCGCGAGGAGACGCCGTGAGCACGACCAGCCCTGCCCCCACCGAGGTCTGGCAGCAGATGCTGGCCGGCAACGCCCGCTTCGTGGCCGGCGAGCCCTTGCATCCCCGCCAGGACGTCGAGCGCCGACATGAGACCGCGGCCGCGCAGACGCCACACACCGCGCTGTTCGGCTGCTCCGACTCGCGGTTGTCGGCCGAGATCATCTTCGACCAGGGCCTCGGCGACCTGTTCGTCATCCGCAACGCCGGCCAGGTCATCTCGGACTCCGTCGTCGGCAGCATCGAGTACGCGGTGGCCGTGCTGGGCGTCCCGTTGATCGTCGTCCTCGGGCACGACGCCTGCGGCGCCGTGCGCGCCGCCATCGACAGCACCGCCCCCGATGCCCCGCCGCTGCCGCCGCACATCTGGCGCCAGGTCGCGCCCATCGTGCCCGCCGTCCGCCGCGTGCAGTTCACCGACGGGAGCAGCGCCGGCGCTGTCGATGCCGACCACGTCGGTCGCGAGCATCTTCGCGACACGGTCAAGGAGCTGCTGCACTCATCGGAGCTGATCAGCCAGGCCATCGCGGATGGCACGCTCGCGATCGCCGCCGTCAACTACCGGCTCGACCAGGGCACGGCGATCCCTGACTTCGTCGTCGGCCTCGACGAGCAGCCCGCCGCCTGAGACCCGCAAGATCCATCACACGTCAGAGGAGACTCCCGTGACCGAGACCGAGTACCGCATCGAGCACGACACGATGGGCGAGGTGCGTGTCCCCGCGTCCGCCCTGTACGGCGCGCAGACCCAGCGTGCCGTCGAGAACTTCCCGATCTCCGGGAAGGGCCTCGAATCCGCGCAGATCGCAGCGCTGGCGCGCATCAAGAAAGCCGCGGCGCTTGCGAACAAGGCGCTCGGCGTGCTCGACGGCGGCATCGCCGACGCCATCGCTGCGGCCGCCGACGAGGTCGTCTCCGGTGTGCACGACGGCGACTTCCCCGTCGACACCTACCAGACCGGTTCGGGCACCTCCTCGAACATGAACATGAACGAGGTGCTCGCGACGCTCGCGACGCGCATCCTCGGCGCCCCGGTGCACCCCAACGACCACGTGAACGCGTCACAGTCGTCCAACGACGTGTTCCCGACCTCGGTGCACATCGCCGTGACCCAGGCCCTGATCGACGACCTCATCCCCGCGCTCGACCACCTCGCCGTCGCCTTCGAAGAGAAGGCCCTGCGCTGGAAGGACGCCGTCAAGAGCGGTCGCACCCATCTGATGGATGCGACGCCGGTCACCCTGGGTCAGGAGTTCGGCGGCTATGCACGTCAGATCCGGCTCGGCGTCGAACGGGTGCAGGCGGTCATCCCCCACGTCGCCGAGGTGCCGCTGGGCGGAACGGCGGTCGGCACCGGGATCAACACCCCGCTCGGCTTCCCGCAGAAGGTCATCGAGCTGCTCGCCGCCGAGACAGAGCTGCCGATCACCGAAGCCGTCGACCACTTCGAGGCTCAGGCCAACCGTGACGGCCTGGTCGAGACCTCGGGAGCCCTTCGCACCATCGCGGTGTCGCTGACGAAGATCAACAACGACCTCCGCTGGATGGGATCGGGCCCCAACACCGGACTCGGCGAGCTGCACATCCCGGATCTGCAGCCCGGATCGTCGATCATGCCGGGCAAGGTGAACCCGGTCATCCCCGAGGCGACGCTGATGGTCGCCGCCCGCGTGATCGGCAACGACGCGACCATCGCGTGGGCGGGCGCGTCGGGGGCCTTCGAGCTGAACGTCGCGATCCCGGTCATGGGAACGGCGTTGCTGGAGTCGATCCGGCTGCTCGCGAACGCGCTGCGGGCGCTGGCCGACAAGGCGGTGCGCGGGCTCGAGGCCAACACAGATCGTGCCGCCGCCTTCGCGGGGATGTCGCCCTCCATCGTGACGCCGCTGAACAAGGTGATCGGCTACGAGGCTGCGGCGAAGATCGCCAAGCATGCCGTCGCGAAGGGCATCACGGTGCGCGAGGCGGTCGTCGATCTGGGCTACGTCGAGCGCGGTGAGATCACCGAGGAGCAGCTGGATGCGAAGCTCGATCTGCTGTCCATGACCCACGCCGGCTGACGCGGACGCGACAGATCCGAGCGGTTCAGGCCCCGCCCGGGCCATAATCGGAGCGTGACACAGCGGCCGAGGAACCTCTCGTCGCGCGTCCGGACCTTGGGGACGATCCTCGCCGTGGCGTGCGTCGGCATGCTGATCGCCGGTGGAGTGGCCTTCTGCGTGCAGTACGGGCGCGTCATGAGCGATGTGGACACGCAACTGCAGGAGAAGGCCGCATCCCTCCCGGCGGTGGCCGACGACGCCTCCTCGTTGGATTACGTCGCCCGCCTCGTCTCCGGGTTTCTTCCGGTCCGGAACCAGGCCGTCCTCGGGATCATCGACGGCGAGGTGCGTGCGGAGCCGGTCGCCGGCGCGGAGTTCGCCGCCGATGATGCGCCGTCGATCGCGGCGACCGCGACGGATGCGGTTTCCGCCGCATCCGGCATCGCCCTCGGGACCGTGCAGACCGCGGACGGGCCGGTGAGATTCATCGCCGTGCCGGTCAGCGTCCCGGGCGACACGTCGACCGCGATCTATCTGCGGATGATCGGCCTCGATGCGGTCTTGGCACCGTTGAGGTCCTCGATCCTGACGTACATCGTCACCGCTCTGGTCGTTCTGGCGGCCCTGGGCGCCGTGGGCTGGCTGGGAACCGGCCGCCTGCTGCACCCCTTGCGACGGATCCAGGAGGCGGCCGACTCCGTCACGCTCCGCGATCTCGGCGCCCGTGTCCCCGAGACCGGCGATGACGAGATCGCCCAGCTGTCGCGCACGATGAACTCCATGCTGCAACGTCTCGAGACCTCGATCGGTGGCGAGCGGCAGCTGCTGGATGACATCAGGCACGAGTTGAAGACCCCGATCACGATCGTGCGGGGCCACCTCGAGATGATGGACGTCAACGATCCTGCCGATGTCGCGAACACGCGCGAGATCGGCATCTCCGAGCTGGATCGCATGACCCGCCTCGTGGCGGACATCGAACTGCTGTCCGCCGCGCAGGACGATCAGCTCGTGATGCACCCGATCGAGGTGAGCACGCTCACCGATCGGGTGGGCGAGCTCGTCGCGGCGCTGCCCGGTCATCTCTTCTCGACCGCGCATCGCGGCCACGGCACGCTCGTGGGCGACGCCGACCGGCTGACGCAGGCCTGGCTCCAGCTGGCGGACAACGCCTCCAAGTACACGCCGGAGGGCTCCCCGATCGAGATCGGCAGCGACGTGACCGAGTCGGAGGTCCTGCTGTGGGTCCGCGACCATGGTCCCGGCATCCCGCCCGCGGCGCGCCACCGCATCTTCCGCCGCTTCGATCGGGCGAACGTGCATCGCACGGTCGGCGGCTCCGGCCTCGGTCTGGCGATCGTCGACGCGATCGCCAAGGCGCACGCCGGATCCTGCCTGGTCACCGAGACCCCCGGAGGAGGCGCGACGTTCACTGTCCGGGTCCCCGTGGGTCCTCATCCGGATGCCCCGGTCCCCACCCCCGTGCGCGCCGGCGACGTCGTGCTGCAACGAGAGGCCACCACATGACCCTGATCCTGGTCGCGGAGGACGAGCCGCGCATCTCCTCCTTCGTCAAACGAGGATTGGAGGCCGCCGGTTACTCCACCGATGTCGTCGCGGACGGCACGGAGGCACTTGACCGCGCCCTCGCCGGCGGCGTCGATCTACTGCTCCTGGATGTCGGACTCCCCGGGATGGACGGCTTCGAGGTGCTGCGGCAGCTGCGTGGTCAGGGATCTCCCCTGCCGGTGATCATGCTCACCGCGCGCAGCAGCACGAGGGACACCGTGGACGGGCTCAACGCCGGGGCAAACGACTATGTGCCCAAGCCGTTCAAGTTCGACGAGTTGCTCGCACGCGTACGCTCGCGTCTCCGGGAGAACGTCTCGACCGGCAGCGTCGAGATCGTCTACAGCGACATCCGTCTGGACGTCCTCGCCCGTCGGGCGAGCGTCGATCAACGCGAGATCGATCTCTCGGCGCGGGAGTTCGCGCTGGCGGAGCAGTTCCTGCGGCATCCCGGTCAGGTGCTCAGCCGGGAGCAGCTGCTCTCCAACGTCTGGGGACTCGACTTCGATCCCGGATCGAACATCGTGGACGTCTACGTGCGCTACCTGCGCGCGAAGTTCGGCACGGAGCGGATCACGACGGTCCGCGGTGCCGGGTACCGCTGGGAGTGAGCTCCCGGGCGAGCAGGCGAGAGAAAGCCCCCGGTGCTGGGGGACACCGGGGGCCGGGGGAATCGCGCAAGACCCGAACTCGCGACATCGATCTCCTACTACCGGGGGGACCGGCGACCGATATGACTCCCTTTCCCACTACGCGATCTGGGGCGATCGGGCAGGGGACGGACGGCTCATCGCCGTCCCTGCATCCATTGTGCCGTCCAGCAGTGAGAAAACCGCGGTGGGCTTCATGAGAAAGCTCTCATGAAGCCCACCGCGATCGGCCCCGATGGGGCGAGGAGTCAGCTGAGCTCGCCGGCCTCCAGCAGATCCGTGACCAGCGCCGCGATGGCGGAGCGCTCGGAACGGGTGAGCGTGACGTGCCCGAACAGCGCGTGGTCCTTGAGGGTTTCGATGACCGACGCGACGCCATCATGGCGCCCGACCCGCAGGTTGTCGCGCTGAGCGACATCGTGGGTGAGCACGACCCGCGAGTTCTGGCCGATGCGGCTGAGGACGGTCAGGAGCACGTTGCGCTCCAGCGACTGCGCCTCGTCGACGATCACGAACGCGTCGTGAAGGGAGCGCCCACGGATGTGGGTCAGCGGAAGCACCTCCAGGATGCCGCGCGCCACGACCTCCTCGAGCACATTGGAGGAGACCACGGACCCGAGCGTGTCGAAGACTGCCTGACCCCAGGGGGTCATCTTCTCGGTCGCATCGCCCGGCAGGTATCCCAACTCCTGCCCGCCGACGGCGAACAGCGGACGGAACACGATGATCTTGCGCTGCTGCTGACGCTCCAGCACCGCCTCGAGCGCCGCGCACAGCGCAAGCGCCGACTTGCCCGTTCCCGCTCGGCCACCCAGCGACACGATGCCGACCTCGGGGTCCAGCAGAAGATCGATGGCGATGCGCTGCTCGGCGGAACGGCCGTGCAGACCGAACACGTCGCGGTCGCCGCGCACCAGTCGGTACTCGCCGTCGCCGGTGATGCGTCCCAGCCCGGAACCTCGTTCGGAGTGGATGATGAGACCGGTGTTCAGCGGCAGGCCCTTCACATCGTCGCTCACCGCGACTTCGCTCTCGTACAGGTCGCTGAGATCATCGCCGGAGACGTCGATGCTCGCGATGCCGGTCCAGCCCGAATCGGCGGCCTGTTCGGCGAGATACTCCTCCGCGAGGATGCCGAGGGAAGCCGCCTTCACGCGCATCGGCAGGTCTTTGGAGACGACGGTCACGTCGTGTCCCTCATGCATGAGATGCATCGCGATCGCGAGGATGCGGGTGTCGTTGTCACCCAGACGCATGCCGGTCGGCAGCACGCTCGGGTCGGTGTTGGTCAGCTCGACGCGCAGCGTCCCGCCCTCCCCCACCGGAACCGGGAAGTCGAGACGTCCGTGCTCGACGCGCAGGTCGTCGAGGTGCCGCAGGGCCTGCCGCGCGAAATAGCCGAGCTCCGGATCGTGGCGTTTGGCCTCCAGTTCCGTGATGACGACGACGGGAATGACGACCGAGTGCTCCGCAAAACGGAAGAACGCCCTCGGATCGCTCAGCAGCACCGACGTGTCCAAAACATAAGAGCGCAGATCAGCGGACTGATCTGCGCTCGGCTTGACGAGGTCCTGTTGGCTGCGCTGCGGTGCTCGTGTGCTCACAACCCGCTCCTACTCCGGGGCGATGCCCGGGATTTCTGCGAGTCGACCGTGGGTCGCGAGTCGCATCCGGTGGCCGACTCGATTGGGCGCCTTGCCCGATGGGACGAACCTATGTCCTCCGCACCATCGCCGCGTCGCGATCTCTGGCGTGTCGTGTAACGGATTCGTGAACAGTTCGCAACGCCGCGACCGCCTCAGCGGCCGAAGCGGCGATCCCGCGTGGCGTAGTCACGGATGGCTCGGAGGAAGTCGACCTCGCGCAGGTCGGGGCCGAGCGCCTCCACGAAGTAGAACTCGCTGTGCGCGGACTGCCAGAGCAGGAAATCACTCAGACGCTGCTCCCCCGACGTGCGGATGACGAGGTCGGGATCGGGCTGGCCTCCGGTGTAGAGGTGCTCGCCAATCTGCTCCGGAGTGAGACTGGCCGCCAGCTCCTCCAGCGACCCGCCCTCGGCGTCATGCTGTGTGATGATGCTGCGCACGGCGTCGACGATCTCTCCGCGACCGCCGTACCCGACCGCCAGGTTGACGTGCAGACCGGCGTGCTGCGCCGTGCGCGCCTCGGCTGCGGCGAGGACGGCGGCTAGCTCGTCGGGAAGCAGATCCGCCCGCCCCACGTGCTGCACCCGCCAGTCCTGCTCGTCGGCGAGCTCGTCGGCGAGTTCCGCGATGATCTCGATGAGGTCGTCGAGCTCTTGCGAATCCCGCTTTCGCAGGTTGTCCGTCGACAGCAGGTACAGGGACACGACCTTCACGCCGACCTCGTCGCACCAGCCGAGGAATTCCCGCATCTTCGCGGCGCCGGCCCGGTGCCCGTCAGCCGCAGTCGCATAACCCAGCTGCCGCGCCCAACGCCGGTTGCCGTCGATCATCATCGCAACGTGCGCGGGAACCCCGCCGAGCGGGATGTGCCGCCGCAGAAGCGTGCCGTAGAGGCGGTAGAGCGGACCCCGTCCCCCACGCCTCCGCCCGTCGCCCACCCCTCTACGCTACTCGCGCCCGCGCGACCGCACACACAGCGGACCGCAGGCTCTCCCCCCTACGCTGGGTCGTGTGACCCGTCGTCCGCGCGTACCCGACGTCCCCTCCCTCTCTCTGGCGGAGGCCGCGGCGACCGATGCGCGTGGGGAGATCCGGCCCACCTGGCGCGGCTGGATCCACGCGGCCACCTTCCCGGTGGCGCTGGCCGCCGGGATCGTCCTGATCGCCCTGGCACAGGGAACGGCGGCGGAATGGTCGGCCGCCGTGTTCATGACGACCTCGCTGCTGCTGTTCGGGAACTCCGCCGTCTACCACCGGTTCGACTGGGGTCCGCGGGTCAAGATCGTGCTCAAGCGCATCGATCACGCCAACATCCTGCTGCTGATCGCCGGCACCTACACCCCGCTCGCCGTCCTCGCGCTGCCCACCGACAAGACCGTCCTGCTGCTGTCCATCGTGTGGGGCGGGACCATCCTCGGCATCCTGTTCCGGGTGTTCTGGATCAACGCGCCGCGATGGCTGTACGTCGCCCTGTATCTGATGCTGGGCTGGGCGGCGATGATGTACATCGTCGATCTGTTCGCGGCGAACGTCGCGATGATGGTCCTAGTGATCATCGGCGGCGTGCTCTATACGCTCGGCGCCGTCGTGTACGCGCTGAAACGCCCCAATCCGTGGCCCGGTCGATTCGGATTCCACGAGATCTTCCACGTCTGCACAGTGCTGGCGTTCCTCTGCCATTGGACGGCGTGCCTGATCATCTGCCTGCAACCCGCCTATCACGGGTGAGGGCAGGTCAGCGGCGATCGGAGGCCGGGTCGATGTCCTCGTCGTCGGTGTCGCTGGCGCGCACGGCGTCGTTGCCCTCCCGGGCGGCGCCCTCCTCCGCGTCGAGCTCCTCGCGGATCTCGGCTCGATATCCCGCACGGCGGATACGGCGGAGCATGTCGATGAGAAGCAGGATCACGACCACGCCCAACGCCGCCATGACCGCGAAGCCCCACGGGCCCGGGGTGACGAGGTTCTCGTCGACTGTTCCGGTGTCGGACGGCGACGGCGTCGCCTCCAGCGCCCAGAGGAGTATGTGCATGGGTGTCCTTCGTTCCGGGGCGTCGTGCGCCGGGCACGGCTCGAGCGCCTAGCCTGGAAGCAAGCCTAATTCCTGAACCCGAGGGCCACATGACCACGCAGACCACGCAGCAGAAGCTCGACGAGCGATACGGGCGCACCGCGCGCAGTCGGCGCTTCTGGGCCGTCTTCAGCGTGGTCGGGGTCACCGCGATGGTCGTCGTCGTCGGGTGGCTCGCGCTGACGGGGACCGCCGGCGACACCGACACCTCGACGACCGCCTACGAACTGGTCGACGACCATTCGGTCAACGTGACGTTCCAGGTGACCGTCGTCCCCGGGTCGGCGCTGGCGTGCGTGGTCGAAGCACAGGACTCCGACCACGCCGTGGTCGGGTGGCGTGTCGTGCAATATCCCGCGGCTGAGGTGACCACGAGGTCGTTCACCGAGACCGTCCCGACGGTCGGTACCGCCGATACGGGTTTGGTCGATAGCTGCTGGGTGCCGTAACCTGACGGGACTGTGAACGACGCCCTGGCGGTGAGCCGGGGCGTCTCCGTTTAGGCGGGCTGCGCAGCCCGCCTCCGACGAAGGAGAACCCGTGAGAGCTGATGCCCCGGTGACCTTCCTCACCCAGGATGACTACGACCGGCTCGTCACCGAGCTGGAGCACCTGTCGACCACTGGCCGCGAAGAGATCGCGAAGCGCATCGAAGCGGCCCGCGAAGAAGGCGACCTCAAGGAGAACGGCGGCTATCACGCCGCGAAGGACGAGCAGGGCAAGCAGGAGGCGCGCATCCGCACCCTGCAGGCGCTACTCAAGGACGCGAAGGTCGGCGATGTGCCCGCCGCCTCCGGCGTGGTGGAACCCGGCACCGTGATCACCGCGATCGTTGCCGGCGGTGAGGAGGTGTTCCTCCTCGGAAACCGTGAGATCGCCGCGGGCAGCGAACTCGACGTGTACAGCGAGGCCTCACCGCTGGGCGCCGCGATCCTCGGCCTGAAGGTTGGCGAGACATCGAGCTACACCGCACCCAACGGACGCGAGATCGCGGTCGAGATCGTCGCGGTCGAGACGTACGCCGGGCAGTAGCCCGCACGCAAACCGTGCCCCGAGGCGGGGATCAGTCCTGCACGACCGAGGGCTCGAAGCCCGCGTCCTCCAGTGCGGCGATCACCTGAAGCCGATGCTCCTCGCCGCGGATCTCCACGCTCAGTTGCAGGATCACCTCGCTGATCTGAAGGCCCTGTCCATGACGGGTGTGCATGACCTCGATCACGTTCGCACCCACCTGCGCGAGCAGCTCCGACACGCGTGCGAGCTGACCCGGCCGGTCCGGCAGGGGGATGTGCAGCGACATGTAGCGGGCGGATGCCGCCAGCCCGTGCGACACCACGCGCTGCAGCAGCAGCGGATCGATGTTGCCGCCGGAGAGGATCGATACCGTCGGTCCGGTCGCCCTCACCTGACCGGTGAGGATCGCGGCGACACCAACTGCGCCGGCCGGCTCCACCACGAGCTTCGCCCGTTCCAGCAGAACCAGGATCGCGCGGGCGATGTCGTCGTCGGTCACGGTGACGACCTCGTCCACGACATCCTTGATGATCTCGAACGGCACGTCGCCCGGGCGCGCAACAGCGATGCCGTCGGCGATCGTGGGGCTCGTCGCGACCTCGATCGGCCTGCCCGCCTCGAGCGAGACGGGGTAGGCGGCGGAGTTCTCCGCCTGGACGCCGATCACACGGACCGTACGACCCTCCGCCGCGGCACGCGCCTTGATCGCAGAGGCGACCCCCGCGATCAGCCCGCCACCGCCGATACCGACGAGGACGGTCTCGACCTCGGGCAGATCATCCCACAGTTCCAGCCCGAGCGTGCCCTGACCGATGACGATGTCACGGTGGTCGTAAGGGTGGATGAGCACGGCCCCGGTGCGCTCGGCAAACTCCGCAGCCAAACGCAGCGGAGTCTCCACCGTCGCCCCTTCGAGCACGACCTCCGCGCCATAGCCGCGGGTCGCGAGGAGCTTAGGGAGGGGCACACCCAACGGCATGAAGATGGTGGCAGGGATGCCGAGTCGCTGCGCCGCCCGCGCGACGCCCTGCGCGTGGTTCCCCGCTGACGCGGCCACCACGCCCCGGGAGCGCTCCTGCTCGGTCAGACGCGAGAGCCGGTACGCAGCCCCGCGGATCTTGAAGGACCCGGTGCGTTGCAGATTCTCGAGCTTGAGCCGCACCGGAACGCCGAGAAGCTCTGAGAGATACTCGGACCCTTCCAGCGGGGTATGGGTGATCAGCGGGCGCAGGATCAGCGCCGCCTGCTCGAACTCTGCCAGGGTGGGCCGGCTCACTCACGTCTCCTTCGGGGTCGGGGAACAGTGCTCCAGATGAGATCAGAGGGGGCGAGGGCCTGCCCCGTCTCCCAGGTGCGGTGGGAAAGGTACACGCCGGCGACGTTGACGAAGGCCGCCAACGGCACGGCGAAGAGGGCTCCGGGGATGCCGCCGATCATCGCGCCTCCCGCGACGACCAGGACGACCGCGAGGGGATGCACCTTGACCGCCGATCCCATGAGCAGCGGCTGGAGAATATGCCCCTCGATCTGCTGCACGGCGAGCACGACGGCCAGCATCCAGAGCGCGATCCACAGGCCGTTGTAGACCAGGGCCAGGAAGACGGCGAGCGCGCCGGTCAGCACCGCTCCCACCAGGGGGACGAACGACCCCAGGAACACGAGCACGCCGACCGGGATCGCCAGCGGGACCCCCAGCAGGAACGCCCCCAGACCGATGCCGACCGCGTCGATGGTGGCCACCAGGAGCTGGGTGCGCGCGTAGTTGACCACAGTCACCCAGCCGGCGCGTGCCGCGCCGTCGACGGCCGCGCGCGCCTGCGCCGGGAACAGCTTGGTAGTCCAGCGCCAGATGCCGCCACCATCGGCGAGGATGCACAACAGGATGAAGAGGGTCAGCAGCGCCCCGGTCCCCACGTGGCCGACGGTCGACCCGATCGCCAACGCCCCCGACCACAGGGCCTGGCCTTGATCTTGCAGGAGCGAGAACGCCTGCCCCAGGAAGTCGTCGATCTGCTGGGTGGTCAGATGCAGCGGCCCGTCGAGCAGGTACTGGCGGAACTGGGTCACGCCGTCGACCGTGCGGTCGCGTACCGACCCCCACTGCAGCGTGATCTGCCACACCGCGAGCCAGAACAGGCCGGAGACGACCGCGGCCGTGCCGATCAGCGCGATGACGATGGACAGCCACCGCGGCACACCCCGGCGCAGCAGCCAGGTGAAAGCAGGCCAGACGAGCGCCGAGATGAGGATGGCGACCATCAGCGGGATGACGAGCATCTTCAGCTGGATGACCAGCCAGATCACGACTCCGACGGCCGCGGCGATCACCAGCAGCCGCCAGGCGAAAGCGGTCGCTACCCGGAGGCCGCGCGGCACACTGTCGGTGGCCTCGGGGGAGACGGTCCGCGACCGGACCGCGTCAAAGAACGATCCCCGTGGCTTCGGCTCGGAATCCGTCATCCGGCCAGTCTAGGAGGTCGCTCTGACCGCCCGCGGTGAACGTTCGGGCGAGATCAGGTGATTCGGCCAGATCAGGACGTTCCGGGCTGCTTCTGGCCTGATCCGAGCGAATCCCCCACTCCCGCGACGCGCCGGATCACGCCCATCTGCGCGACCTCTCCCACGGCGGAGCCGCGTCGGTGGGCGCGCCTAGGCTTGGCGGATGCGCTCCCGACTGTCCCTCGCCGAGGCCCGACGCGTGGCTCTCGCCGCCCAGGGGTTCGGCGATCGGCCCACCGCAGGTTCGCCGCGGATCCTGGGCCGAGAGCTGTCCCGGATGGGGGTGCTGCAGATCGACTCGGTGAACGTGTTCGCGCGCTCGCACTACCTCCCGCTGTTCTCACGGGTGGGCGGCTACGACACCGCCCGGCTGGACACGCTGCTGTTCCGGCATCCCACTCCCTATGTCGAGGTGTGGGCCCATCAAGCGGCGTTCGTTCCCGTGGCCGACTGGTCGCTGTTCGCGTTTCGGATGGCCGAGCACCGGCTGCGACACGACCGGCGGGTCGATCCGGACACCGTGCACTGGGTGCGTGATGAGCTCGCCGCCCGCGGCCCGCTGCGCCCGGCGGAGATCGAAGGCGATGCCGCTCGCACGCCCAGGGGTCCGTGGTGGGGCTGGAGCGAGGTCAAGCGCGCCCTCGAATACCTGTGGCGCACCGGGGAGGTCGCGATCGCGGGGCGGCTGGGCTTCGAACGGCGCTACGGGCTGGCGTCCGACGTCATTCCCGCCGGCGTGCTCGACCGGCCACTCCCCCGAGAGGAGGCGCTGCGGATCCTGGTGGCGCGCGCCGCGCGCACCTGCGGCGTCGCGACCCTGGGCGACCTCGACGACTACTGGCGTATCGGCGACAAGCGCGCGGTCGCGCAGGCCGTCGCCGACCTCGAGGCGGCGGGCGAGCTCGTGCCTGTCGCCGTCACCGGCTGGCGCGAACCCGCGTGGCTGCATCACCAGGCCCGCGTGCCCCGCGCCGTGAGCACCGCGACGGTGCTGACCCCGTTCGACCCGGTGGTGTGGTTCCGGCCCCGAGCAGAGCGACTGTTCGACTTCGACTACCGCATCGAGATCTACACGCCGGCGCCGAGGCGACGCTTCGGTTATTACTCCCTGCCGGTGCTGCTCGACGACGCCCTGGTGGGTCGCGTCGATCTGAAGGCCGACCGTGCGGCGTCGATATTGCGGGTGCAATCCGCCTGGTGGGAGGCGGAGCGTCCCGCCGGCGCCGCTGAACGGCTCGCCGATGTATTGCGCGAGGCCGCCGCGTGGCAGGGCCTGTCAGAGATCTCGGTCTCCGACTGGGGCGATGCCGCCGATGCCGTGGCCGCAGCGCTGCCCGAGGCGGGCAGGCACGCCGCGGGGCCGCAGATCGTTGCGCCCTCGCGGGCGACGCTCCTGGAAGAAGATGCCGGCGGTCGGGTACGGCGGGAGCCCGTTGACGACGTTCTCAGGTCCGTCCCGATCCTCCGGCCCTCGCTCGACCGATGACGTGCTGCCGTCGAACGGATCGGGCGGCAGTTGCGGTCTCTGTCGTCTGAACAGCGGTACGCGGAGACGACGCATGCGGGTTCCTGAGAAACAGGTGCGGACAGGCTCACGGCGAAAGAGGGGAGGTGCGTCGGATCGTCGGAAAGGCTCTTGACGAGGTCTCTCCTGAGACGAGCAGGGCACACCGGGCGCCCGCGGCGCGAGAACACGCCCCGTCAGAACCGCCCGCCCATCTCCTGCAGGCGCGCGATCCGGTCCGGGATCGGCGGGTGCGTGGCGAACAGCCGCGACAGCGCGTTCGGTCGCAGCGGATCGGCGATCCACAAGTGCGCCATCGACGTGTTCGCGCGCCGCAACGGCGCCGCGTGCGCCTGCAGCTTCGCCAGCGCCGACGCGAGACCGTCCGGATCCCTCGTGGTGAGAGCGCTCGTGGCGTCCGCGAGGTACTCGCGCTGACGGGAGATCGCCGCCTGCACCGCCGCCGCCAGCAGCGGCGCCACGATCGCCGCGACGAGCCCGAAAATCAGAAACACCACCTGCGCCTGGTTGTTCCCCCCACGACGACCACCGCCGAAGAACGCGATCCGCACGAGCATGTCAGCGACCAGCCCCAGCGCCACGACGAGCCCGAACACGAGGAGCGACACCCGGATGTCGTAGTTGCGGATGTGACCCAGTTCATGCCCGAGGACGCCTTCGAGCTCACGATCGGCCATCTGCTCGAACAGCCCCGTCGTTACAGTGATGGCGGCCTTCTGCGGCGTCCGCCCGGTCGCGAAGGCGTTCGGAGCCGGATCGTCGACGACGTACAGGGCCGGCAGGGGCGTGCCCGTCGTGAGGCAGAGGTTCTCCACGAGCCGGTAGAAGCGTGGGGCATCCGCCTTCGACACCTCGACCGCGCCGGAGAGGGCGAGAGCCTCCCGATCGGCGAGGAAGTACTGGGCGGAGGCGTAACCGGCGGCGACGACGAGAACGACCGCGGTGATCCACCAGTTGTTGCCGGCCAACCATCCCGCCAGCACTCCGACCGCGCCCAGCACCAGCACGAAGAACACGAGGATGAACCAGGTGTTGCGCTTGTTGCGCGCGATCGCGGAGTACATCCGCCGCTCCCCTCAGCGCGCGATCAGAACTGCACGCGCGGCGGCTCGGCGATCGCCGCACCGTCGACGACCTCGAAGAACTCGCGCTCCGAAAAGCCCAGGCGCCGGGCGAACAGGTTGTTCGGGAACACCTTGATCTTCGTGTTCAGCTCGCGGATGCCGCCGTTGTAGAAACGGCGTGACGCCTGCACCTTGTCCTCGGTGTCGACGATCTGCTGCTGCAGTTGGAGGAAGTTCTGGCTCGCCTGCAGCTGCGGATACGCCTCCGCGACGGCGAACAGCGACTTCAGCGCCTGCTGCATGTGCCCCTCCGCGACTCCGGCCGCGGCAGGGCCGGACGCGGAGATCGTCTCAGCACGGGCCTGTGTCACGTTCTCGAAGACGGCCTTCTCGTGGGCGGCATAGCCCTTGACCGTCTCGATGAGGTTTGGCAGCAGGTCGGCACGACGCTTGAGCTGGACGGTGATGTCGCTCCAGGCCTCCTCGACCCTCACCCCGAGCTGGACCAGCGCGTTGTACGTCGCCCAGAGGTAGATGCCGACGATGACGACGAGCACGACGACCACCAGAAGCGGGATGAGCCATTCCCACATAGCAGAGTTCTCCGTTCCCTGTTGGGGACTCATCCTACGCCGCAGCAGCCGCGCGCCCGCCGAGCACGCTTGGATGGAGGGATGGACACGACAATCGCCCGGGCGTCCGTCATCGTGATCGGGGCCGGGCAGGCCGGCCTGTCTGCCGCCTATCACCTGCAACGCCACGGCTTCGTGAGCGCACTGCACGCGACGCCCGGCGAACGCATCTATGTCGTCCTCGACGCGAATCCGGCACCCGGCGGCGCCTGGCAGCACCGCTGGGCCTCGCTGCGGGTCGCGACGCTCAACCGCATCTTCGATCTTCCCGGCCTGCCGCAGCCGCCGATGGATCCCCAGGAGCCGAGCCGGGAGGCAGTCCCCCGCTACTTCGCCGCGTTCGAACGGCGATACGCCCTCCCGGTGCTGCGTCCGGTGCGAGTGAGAGACGTCGAGTACGCGGATGCCGACGAGACCGGCGACCTGCTCGTGCGCACCGACGCCGGAGTGTGGCGCGCCCGGGCCGTCATCAACGCGACCGGCAGCTGGGACAACCCCGTCCTGCCGGAGTATCCGGGGGCCCGCACGTTCTACGGCCGGCAACTGCACACCCGCGGGTACGTCTCCCTCGACGAGTTCGCCGGCAAGCGGGTCGCGATCGTCGGCGGGGGGATCTCGGCGGTGCAGCTCCTCGAAGAGATCTCCCGCGTCGCGACCACCTTCTGGTACACACGACGCGAGCCCGTCTTCATCGAGGGCGACTTCGATCCCGAGACGAACGGCCGAACCACGATCGCGAAGGTCACCTCCGACGTCGAGGCGGGGCGCCCCACCGGCAGCGTCGTCGGCTACACCGGGCTCGGCTGGTCCGCCTATGCGCGCGGCGCGCGGGAAAGGGGCGTGCTCGTGCGCCGGCCGATGTTCGTCGCGATCGAACCGGACGGGCTGCGGGAGGCCGACGGATCGTTCACCCCGGTGGACGCGATCCTGTGGGCGACCGGCTTCCACGCGAGCCTCGACCACCTCGACCCGCTGTGCCTGCGCAACGAACTCGGGGGCATCATGATGCGCGGCACGCAGGTGCGGGGCGAACCGCGCGTGCACCTGGTCGGATTCGGTCCCTCCCAGTCCACCGTGGGCGCCAACCGTGCCGGGCGCGAGGCCGCCGCGGCTGTGGACGCGTACCTGTCATCGGCAGACGAGACGATCCGTTCGGCCGCGACGGACCTCTGATATCTGGCAGCCGGCCGCCGTCAGGGCTGCAATCCCGCGATCGCCGGCTTAAAGCCGAGCCGCGGATTCTCGCAGCACCCCGGACGGCAGACGTCGAACCACGGACCGATCGCGGTCACGTTCGCCCGTTGCACCACCGGCCGGCCGGTGATCCTCTCCTGCACCAGGTCGACCAGCGCCCGCACGAAATCAGGATGCGTGCCCGGCGTCGGCGTGCGCGTCACCCAAAGCCCGCGGCCTTCTGCCTTCTCGCACGCCTCCGTGTCGAGATCCCACAGGACCTCCATGTGATCGCTCACGAACCCCAGCGGAACGATGATCACCGCGGTGCGCCCTTCGAGCGCCTCGATCGCGTCGTTGATGTCGGGTTCGAGCCACGGCTGCGACGGCGGGCCCGAGCGCGACTGGTAGACCAGCTGCCAGGAGAGTCCTGGGGCGGCAGCGGCGATGACGTGCTCCGCCACTGCGCGGTGCTGGGCCGCGTAACCGCCGCCGACGACCGCGGCGAACAGACCCGCGCCGGATCGTGCCGCATCGTCCTGAGGGATGCTGTGCGTGGAGAACAGCACTTCGATGTCCGGGGCGTCGTGGCCGGCGCGCACCGCGTCGGCGACACCCTCGCGCACCCCATCGATGAAAGGCTGGACGAATCCGGGGTGGGAGAAGAACTGACGGACCTTGTCGATCTGCAGCGTTCGTTGCAGCCCGGTCGCCTCCAAGGCGTCTGCCCAGTCCTCCCGGTACTGACGACACGATGAATAGGACGAGTAGGCGCTCGTCGGGATCGCGATCAGCGTCCTGACACCATCCTGCGCCGCTTGCGCCAGCGCCTCGTCGAGATACGGCGCCCAGTTGCGGTTGCCCCAGTAGACGGGCAGATCGAGGCCTTCCCGTGCGAGCTCAGCTCGGAGGGCGCGCAGGAGTCGACGGTTTTGTTCGTTGATGGGGCTGATCCCCCCGAACCGCCGGTAGTGGTGTGCGACTTCTTCGAGCCGCGCGTCCGGGATGCCCCGCCCCCGCGTGACGTTGCGCAGGAAGGGCAGGACGTCTTCCTGCCCTTCTGGTCCACCGAATCCCGACAGGAGGATCGCGTCGTAGGGCACCGGTCGCATCGTGTGCTCCGGACCGTTCCGTGTCGCCGCGCTGGCAGAGGGGACGAGCGCGCCGTCTGCCAGGTAGACGCTCGAGGCTCCGGCCGGCTTCGTCTGTCCGGCGCGGTGCGCTGGGCAAGGAGAGCCTTCCCGCCCGCATCCGGGCGGGAGCTCGGGGGTCTGGGTCATCGGGGGGCCTCCTCCGGTTCGCCGGCACAGGTGCCGAGTGGATACGTCATGAGAACAGTCCTTCCGCGGCGCAGAGGATGAGCAGCACCGTGACGGCGAATCCGACCGCGTAGTTGATGAGGAGGAACCGTCGCCAGGCACGATTCGCCGTTCCCGAGCGGGCGTCGTCGACGCGCAGATACGGCGCCACGTTGACGATGTACGGCAGTGCCGCCGCCGCGGCGAGATTCGCCGGCCACGGAGTGAACAGCATCAGCACTCCCGCCGACGCCCAGAGCACCACCGCGAAGCGCACCGTCGCGGCGGCGCCGAGGACGGTGGCGAAGGAACCGATCCCCGCCTCGCGGTCGGGCACGACGTCCTGCACGGCACCGAACGCGTGACTCGCCATGCCCCAGCAGAAGAAGGCGACCATGGTCATCACGATCGCCGGGGTGACGGTGGTCCCCGCCAGCGCCAGGCCGTAGAGCGCGGGCGTGACGAAGTGCGTGCTCGACGTGATCGAGTCGAGCACCGGGATCTCCTTGAATCGCATGCCCCGGACCGAGTACGCGAGAACGGCGAACAGGCTGACCGCGAGGATGGCCCATGACGTCGGCCGCTGCGCCCCGAGGATCGTCAGCGCGATCACGAACGGCATGACGAGCACCGCAGCCGCCACGAGCGTCGTCCGGTGCAGTCGCGGCGGCAGCTTCGCGCCCTCGGCACCGCCCTTGCGCGGGTTCGCAAGGTCGGACTCGTAGTCGAACACGTCGTTCACGCCGTACATCGCGAGGTTGTAGGGGACGAGGAAGAACACCGTTCCGATCACGAGCGACGCATCGATCCGCCCCGTCGTCAGCAGATACACCGCGGCGAACGGGTACGCGGTGTTGATCCAGCTCAGCGGACGGGATGCCACGAGCAGCATCCGTACGGTGGATGATGGCTCAGTCATCGGTGTGACCCTTCGACTGCCGCGATCCGCCGAGCATCTGCCATACCCCGGACAGCACCAGAGCACCGGCCAGCGGGTAGAGGAAGTCCTCTGCGGGAACGGTGCCGATGCGAACGCCGGAGATCTCCTCACGGCCGTAGTCGAAGAATCCGGCGGCCATCATGACGTTGTCGAAGACGGCGGTGAGCACGAGAAGCACGCCGGTCGTCACCCCGGCGGCCGCGACGTATCGCCCTGCGGTGCCGTGCCGGCGGGCGTGGACGGCACCGACGGTGAAGAGGACCGCGCCGACAGCGACGAAGGGGACCGACATGAGCAGGTAGGTCACTCTCGGCGCCCCCGGTCCCAGAAGCGTCGACAACCACTGAGCAGAATGAGCGTGAGGTAACTGAGGAATCCGAGGAACATCAGCTCCTCGAGCGGAAAGTCCGGTGCGAGCAGGATCCCGGTCGCCCAGCGCGAGTCGAGGTGGCGGAACACGCCGAGGCCGATGCCTGCGGCATCCCAGGCGAGGAAGAACCCGAGGCCGATGGCGAACGCCACTGCGCCGGCGGCGGGTAGACGACGGAACACCAGCCCGAAGCGCACGTCGAGCACCACGAGACAGGCCGCGGTGACCAGCAGCACCGCCGGGTAGACAACGCTCATGGCTCCGCCAACGGGCCGGGCGAGTGGTCCCCTCGGACGTGCTTGAGCACCAGTTCGGCGCTGATGAGGCACATCGGCAGGCCGACCCCGGGCACCGACGTCGCGCCGGCGTAGAAGAGTCCGGTGATGCGGCGGGAACGCATCACCCCGCGGAGGAACGCGCTCTGGCGGAGCGTGTGCGAAGGCCCGAGAGCACTGCCGCGGAACGTGTTGAACCGCTCGGCGAAGTCGGCCGGGCCCACCGTGCGTCGCACCACGATGCGGGAGGCCAGATCGGGGATACCCGCCCACCGGGCGATCTGCGCGACCGCCCGGTCGGTGATCTCGTTCACTCGGTCGTCGCCGGATGCTCCGGTCCCGCCTCGTCCGATCGTGGGGTCTGGCGGCAGCGGCACGAGGACGAAGAGATTCTCGTGGCCCTCGGGCGCCACGTCGTCATCGGTCGCGCTCGGCATGCAGACGTACAACGACGGCACGTCCGGGACGCGCGTGGGCGAGGAGAAGATCGCGTCGAAGTTGTCATGCCAGTCGTCCGAGAAAAACAGGGTGTGGTGCAGGAGTTCGGGGAGGCCCCCTCGCACACCCAGCATCAAGAGCACGGCGCCGGGGCCGGAGACCTGCTTCTTCCAGCGCCTCGGCGGGTAGGAACGATCGGCCTCGGCGAGCAGCACCGTTTCGGTGTGGTGCTCGTCGATCGCCGAGACCACGAGGTCGGCCTCGATCAGCCGGCGCGTGCCGTCCCGGTCGAACTCGACCGAGCGGACGGCGCCGCGCTCACTCCGGATAGCGACGACGTCACTGTCGGTGAGGAGCGTGACGTCGTGCTCGCGCGCGATCCTCACGAGGGATGCGATGACGCTCCGAAACCCGCCGAGCGGATACTCCACGCCCTGCACCAGATCGAGGTGACTCATCAGGTGGTAGAGCGCGGGCGCATCGAACGGCGACGTCCCGAGGAAGACTGCGGGATAGCCGAGGATCTGACGGAGACGAAGGTCTCCGAAGCGACGCGCGACGAACCTCCACAGCGAGCGCGTCAGCAGCGGGAGCACAGCAGGCGCGGACCGGAGGACGGCCACCGATATCACGCCACGCCACGAGGAGAAGGGGTTGTAGAGGAAGGACGTGACCGCAGCCGAGTAGGTCTTCGTCGCCGATCCGAGGTAGGCGCGGATCCGGTGCCCGGCTCCCGGCTCCCGGCTCTCGAACACGGCGGCGACGGCATCCGTCCCGTGCGGCACGTCGATCGGCGGGTCAGCCGCATCGCGGGCTGGTTCTCCGTAGATCCGATAGCCGGGCCGCAACGGCACCAGGTCGAGCTGGTCGGCGGCGGTCGTGCCCATCATGCGGTAGAAGTGATCGAACACCTCGGGCATGAGGTACCAGGAGGGACCCGTGTCGAACACGAAACCGTCCTGCTCCCACACGCCGACCCGCCCACCGAGCTCGCCGTTCTTCTCCAGGACGGTCACGGAATGGCCGTCCCGCGCGAGCAGGCACGCGGTGGCGAGGCCGGCGACGCCACCCCCGACCACGACCGCGCGAGATGCCGTCACCTGGACACCTTCATGCCGAGCGCCCGCGTGAGGATCCGTGCTTTGACGGCGTTCGGCACGCGCACGCGGGTGCGCATGAGCACGGATGCCGGCGTCGACGCGATGCGATCGGTAAGCTCGCCGAACATCGCCCGTGCCGCCCACACCGCGGCCCGGCATCCGCCCGTCAGGAGCGGGATCGACGCGTCGGCACCGCGCAGATCCTCCCTGATGGAGGCCACGGCGGTGACCTTCACCGCCTCTGTGAGTTCCTGCTCCGCGCCCGGAAGGTACACGCGGCCGAGACCGTCTCGGTCTCCAGCGAAATCGCGAACGAAGTTGACCTTTTGAAAGGCCGCGCCGAGTCTGCGAGCGCCGTCCGCCAGGAGTGCGCGCCGGTCGTCGTCCCGCACCGCTCCCGCCTCGAAGACAGCCAGGCACATCAGCCCGACGACTTCGGCCGAGCCGTAAATGTAGTCCGACAGCTCGTCCTTACCCAACGGGGCGGTCTCGAGATCCCGTCTCATCGATGCGAAGAACGGTCGGCACAGATCCTCGCCGATCCCGTGTTCACGCGCGGTCAGAGCGAAGGCGTGAACGACGAGGTTCGTGCTGAATCCCAAGCGGAGCGCGCGTTCGGTCTCGGCTTCCAGCTCATCGAGCAGCACCGCCCTCATGGGGACGTCGACGCCCGCCGATTCCGCCGGTCCGTCGACCAGTTCATCGGCGATGCGTACGAGCGCGTAAATGTGGGCGATGTGATCGCGGAGGGGGGCCTCGAGCAGAAGGCTGGCCCAGCCGAACGACGTGGAGTATCTGCGGATCACGATCGAGGCGCTGGCCTTCGCCGTCGTGTTGTAGAGCGTGAGGCCCGTCGTGCCCATCAGCGGCGGGAACCGCAGGTCATCGTCACGTCGATCAGCT
>JAATGR010000092.1 GCA_015654575.1 Actinomycetales bacterium | reverse complement strand
GGTCGCGAAGTCCAGCGGTAATCAGTACGGCATGATCACCGTCGAGGACTTCAACGGCGAGATCACGGTCATGTTCATGGGCAAGACCTACACCGAGTTCGCTTCGATGCTCGCGGCGGACGCCATCATGGTCGTGCGTGGTCGCGTCTCGCGGCGCGACGACGGCATGAACCTGCACGCGCAGAGTGCCTTCACGCCAGATCTCGGTGCGATGGACGCCGGCGGACCGCTCGTGCTGGTGGTGCCGGAGCAACGGGCCAGCGAGAGCGTCGTCGATGAGCTGGCGCGAGTCCTCGGCCGCCATCGGGGTGACACCGAGGTGACGCTCAAGCTGCACCGTGCGGGCGTCGCGAAGGTGTTCGAGGTCCCGCATCCGGTGAGGGTGTCCGCCGACCTGTACGGGGAGTTGAAGGGATTGCTCGGGCCCGGCTGTCTCGGATGACGGAGTCGGTCGGGTATCTCAGGACGCGCGGTTAGGATCGGAGGGTTTTCGAGGCCCCGATCTCCCCTCCGGAAGGATCAGACATGACCGACGACGTGCGCGGCGAGTTCGCCGACGACGAAGTGATCGCCTCGGAGGAGGTGATCGACACGGACGGGTTCGCCGGCGTCGGGCAGACGCCGCCACGACAGTACGGGATCGGACCGTTCTCGATCCGAGAGGTCGTCCTCGGCGGGGTCTGGCTCCTCGCCTTCGTGTTCTCGTTCTTCCCGCTCTACGCTGCGATGGGCATCACCGGTCCGTCGGTGTGGACCGGTGGCCTTGACTGGATCCTCGCCGCGGCGGTCCCCACCGCCGCGGTCTTCCTCCTGACGCTGCGTCGTTTGTCGCCGGACGGCATCCGTCGGGTGGGGTCGCTCGGTGTCGACCAGTTCGCCTCGGTGGCCTTCTCCGTCGCGGCGGTCTTCTGGATCTCGCAGCTGTGGAGTCTTGCCGCGGCGCTGCCGTCCGGCTATCTCGGCACGACCTGGGTGCTGTGGGTCGAGGCGGTGCTCATGCTCGCCGGCGTCGCGCTCACCGTCTTCGCGCCGCTGATCCCGGTGCTCCGCGATGACTTCCGGCACCGTCCGGAGGCGCTCGCGCATCCCAGCGCCCGCCCGTTGCGACCGATCTTCCCTCGCCCTGTGGCGCTGCAGCCGGCCTCAGGTTTCGAGTCGGCCCCGCAGTCGGTCGTCGACAGCGAATCGACCGGCCCCGTCGAGGAGCTGGCCGCTCCGCTGCAGGCGTTCTGGGCGCTCGCACCGGAGCAGCGCGACGTGCTCGACGAGACCGGTGCGCCGCTGTTCACCGTCGGGCCGGAAGCCTGGGCGCTCGTGATCGAAGACCGGGGAGCAGTGTTCGTCGTGCGGCACGAGGACGGCCGAATCGGGTACCTGCATGAGGTCGCCGGCGTGACCCGCGGCTGACTCCCCGCCTGTTCCGCGCGATATCCTGAAAGAATGCTGCGCACCATCGATCTCCGCGGACGCAGGCTGTCCGCGGCCCAGCTTCTCGCCGCGGTGCCCCGCGCCGGGGCGGCCCGTTCCAACGCCCTTGCGACGGCCGCGGAGATCGTTCACGATGTCGCCGTGCGTGGCGAGCAGGCGCTGCGCGAGCAGGCCGAGCGCTTCGACGGCGTATCCGGACATGCGCTGCGGGTCCCCACCGCCCACCTCGAGGAGGCCGTCTTCGTCCTCGACCCCTCGATCCGCGCCGCGCTCGAGGAGGCGATCGACCGGGTGCGTGCCGCCTCTGCGGCGCAGATCCCGGCGCCCGCTCTCACCGAGCTCGCGCCGGGAGCCGTGGTCGAGCAGCGCTGGCAGCCGGTGCGGCGCGTGGGTGTGTACGTCCCGGGAGGGAAGGCGGTCTATCCCTCCAGCGTCGTGATGAACGTGGTTCCGGCGCAGGTCGCGGGGGTCGACGTGGTCGCGCTGGCGTCGCCGCCGCAGCGGGATCACGGTGGCCGGGTGCACCCGCTCGTGCTCGCTGCCGCCCGCCTCCTCGGCGTGGACGAGGTCTACGCGATCGGGGGTGCCGGCGCGATCGGGGCGCTGGCCCACGGCGTCGACGCGATCGGGCTCGACCCCGTCGACGTCGTCACCGGCCCCGGGAACAACTTCGTCGCCGCCGCGAAGCGCGCCGTCGCCGGACTCGTCGGGACGGACTCCGAGGCGGGCGCGACCGAGATCCTCATCGTCGCCGACAGCGATGCCGATCCGTATCTGGTCGCCGTCGATCTCATCAGCCAGGCGGAGCACGACGAGCAGGCGTCTGCGGTGCTGGTCACCGATTCCAGCGAGCTCGCCGAGCGTGTCGCGGACGAGGTCGCGCGGCACGCCCCCCGCACCAGGCACGCCGTACGCGTCGAGGCCGCTCTCGACGGGCCGCAGTCGGCCATCGTGCTCGTCGACGATCCCGCCGCGGCGGCGGCGTTCAGCAACGCCTACGCGCCCGAGCACCTGGAGCTCCACCTCCGCGACCCGCGTCCCGAGCTCTTCGTGAACGCCGGAGCGATCTTCGTCGGGGAGGACTCTCCGGTGAGTCTCGGCGACTACCTCGCCGGCAGCAACCACGTGTTGCCCACGGGCGGACAGGCGCGATACGCGGCGGGGCTGTCCGCAGCGACCTTCCTGCGGCCGCAGCAGCTGATCCGTTATGACCGGGACGCCCTGGCCCGGGTGCGCGACGACATCGTCACCCTCGCCGATGCCGAGGCTCTGCCCGCGCACGGCGAAGCCGTCGAAGCACGTTTCGCGCTCCGAGATGATCGGGAACCGGACGACGTCGCCCGGGATGTGATCGGATAGCGCATGCACTGCCCGTTCTGCCGTCACCCGGATTCGCGTGTGATCGACTCTCGAACCAGCGACGACGGACTCAGCATCCGCCGCCGCCGCCAGTGTCCCGAATGCGGCCGCCGGTTCTCGACGATCGAGACCGCGGCGCTGAACGTCATCAAGCGATCGGGCGTGATCGAACCCTTCAGTCGGGAGAAGGTCATGTCCGGCGTGAGCAAGGCTTGCCAGGGCAGACCCGTGACCGAGGCGGATCTGGCCGTGCTCGCGCAGACGGTCGAAGAGACGGTGCGACAAACCGGATCCTCGCAGATCGACGCGAACGAGATCGGACTCGCGATCCTGGGCCCGCTGCGGGAGCTCGACGAGGTTGCGTACCTCCGTTTCGCCAGCGTCTATCAGGCCTTCGACTCGCTCGACGACTTCGAGGCGTCCATCGCCGAGCTGCGTGCGGACCACGCCGGACGTCCGTCACCCGGCGCCGTCTCCGACTAGCCGCGTCGCGCGATCTACACTTCGCCGTCTCCGCCGCGAGCGCCGTTGTGCGACGGGGAGCGGGATGACGGGCAGAGGACGTGTGAGGCGGGTTGGGCCCGACCGATACGGTCCGGGCGGGGTGTTCAGCGCCGGCCGGTCGGACCGGTAGCCTGGCAGATAATGTATCCGCTGCTGTTCCGCACCGTCCTCAGCCGTATGGACCCCGAGACCGCGCACCACGGGGCGATGATCCTCATCCGCCTGTTGGGCGTGCCGCCGTTCTCGTGGGCGACGCGCGCGCTCACCCGGCCAGATCCGTCGCTGCACACCTCTGCACTCGGGATCGAGTTCGAGTCGCCGTTCGGGGTGGCCGCCGGGTTCGACAAGGACGTGCGAGCCGCTGCCGGGCTGCACGCGCTCGGCTTCGGTCATATCGAGGTGGGTACGATCACGGCAGTGCCGCAGGACGGGAATCCGCGTCCCCGCCTGTTCAGACTGGTCCCCGACCGTGCGGTCGTCAACCGCATGGGGTTCAACAACCGTGGTGCGGAAGCCGCAGCGGTGCGGCTGCGCCGTCTGCGCCGCCGACGTCGGCGGCCGGTGGTGGGCGTCAACATCGGGAAGAGCCGCGTCGTCGAGGTCGTCGATGCGACGGCCGACTACGTGCGCAGCGCGACGCTGCTCGCGCCGCTGGCGGACTACATCGTCGTCAACGTGTCGTCGCCGAACACCCCGGGGCTCCGCGGACTTCAGGCCGTCGAGACGCTGCGTCCGCTGCTGAGCGCGGTCCGCGACACGGCCGGCGACACCCCGCTGCTGGTGAAGTTCGCTCCCGACCTTCCCGACGACGAGATCATCGCCGTCTCCAGGCTCGCCGTCGATCTGGGCCTGGCCGGGGTCGTCGCGACGAACACGACCATCTCGCGCGAAGGACTGCGCACCGACCCGGAGACCGTGGTCGCTGCGGGCGCGGGCGGTCTCTCGGGTTCCCCGCTCGCGGAACGATCGCTGCACGCGCTCCGGCTGGTCCGAGGCGTGGTCCCGCCCGAGTTCTGCGTCATCTCGGTCGGGGGAGTCGCCACCGCGGACGATGTGCGCGAACGGCTGGACGCCGGCGCCACCCTGGTCCAGGGGTACACCGAGTTCCTCTACCGCGGTCCGTCCTGGGCACACAGGATCAACCGGGGGCTGGTGACCTCGGGTCGGCGAACCGATACCTGAACTCCGTCGGAGCGCAACGGGTCACGCGCACACGGCGCCGGCCGGTTCGTCGGAGGGCGGATGGGGGCGGTCGCTCAGCTGCGCCGACGACCGCGGGCGACCTGCGGCTTGGGGAGGCGCATGAACCGCATCTGCACGATGCGCATTGCCCCGTACCAGCCCAGCCCCCTCTCCAGGCGGTCGTTGCCGAACTTCGCGCGGGCCG
>JAATGR010000013.1 GCA_015654575.1 Actinomycetales bacterium | reverse complement strand
TTCATGGCGATGAACATCTTCTCCGGCACTTTCGGCCGCTTCTTCCTCACCTACAAGGACCCGATCACCCGGGTCATGGGCGTGGTGATCATCCTCCTCGGGCTGGTGTTCATCGGTGTCTTCGGCTTCGCCCAGCGCACGATGAAGCCCACCGTCAAGGGAAACCTCGGACTGATCGGTGCGCCGCTTCTGGGCCTGGCGATGGGGCTCGGATGGGCACCGTGCATCGGACCGACACTGAGTGCCATCCTGCTGCTGTCCTTCGACCAGGCCTCCGCCGGCCGCGGCGCGGTGCTCGGGCTTGCCTACTCGCTCGGCCTCGGCATCCCGTTCGTGCTGATCTCGCTCGGCTTCGGTTGGGCGAGCCGGTCGGTGGGCTTCGTGCGGCGCCACATTCGCGCGGTGAACATCGTTGGCGGCGCGCTGCTGATCATCCTCGGCGTGCTCATGGTCACCGGCATCTGGACGTCGCTGATGTCGAACCTGCAGGGGGTGATCAGCGGTGTCACGCCAGCGCTCTGACGAGGAGCGGTCCGATCCGCTGCGCCCGTCCGACCACATCGACGGCGTCGCCGAGCCCGTTTCCTCAGCCCCCGATGACGAAGACGGCGGGATCACCCAGCCACGGCTCGGCATCGTCGGATGGCTGCGATGGGCGTGGCGTCAGCTCACCAGCATGCGCACCGCGCTCGTGCTGCTGTTGCTGCTGGCGATCGCGGCCGTGCCCGGGTCGATCTTCCCGCAGCGCTCCGCCGACCCCAACGGCGTCACCCAGTACTTCGCCGACAACCCCGACCTGGCGCCCATCCTGGACAAGATCCAGCTGTTCGACGTCTACGACTCCGCCTGGTTCTCGGCGATCTACATCCTGCTGTTCATCTCGCTCATCGGGTGCGTCATCCCGCGCACCGTGCACCATGCGAAGGCACTGCGCTCGCGGCCGCCCCGCACGCCCGTCCGGCTGGCGCGCCTGACCGACCACTCGGCGATCACTGTGCGGATCGTCGGCGACGACGGCGACTCCGCCGCCGAGAGCGTCATGGCCGACGCCGTCAAACTGCTGCGCGCCTCGCGGTACCGCGTGGAGCGCTACGACCGCGGTGCCGTGCGCTCCGTCTCGGCGGAGCGCGGATATCTGCGCGAGACGGGAAACCTGCTGTTCCACGTCGCTCTGCTCGGTGTGCTCATCGTGGTGGGCGTCGGCGGCTCGTACACGTACACCGGGCAACGGGCGATCATCGAGGGCACGTCGTTCACCAACGCGCTGACCTACTACTCCTCGTTCAACCCCGGACGCTTCGTCAACGCCGCACTCCTCTCGCCGTACTCGATCTCGCTGGACAGCTTCGATGTCAGTTACGTCGCCTCCGGCGAGGCGGGGCAGGGGCAGGCCGGAGACTTCGTCGCGCACGTCACCACGACCGAGCCGGACGGCGAATCGACCGACGGTGAGGTGCGGGTCAACCATCCGCTGCAGATCGCGGGTGACAGCATCTACCTCATGGGCAACGGCTACGCGCCCACGATCACGGTGCGCGACCCCGACGGCAACGTCGTGTTCCACGACTCGGTGGCGTTCCTGCCGCAGGACTCCAACATGACCTCCCTCGGCGTGGTCAAGGTGACCGACGGCATGAGCGAGCAGCTCGGCCTGGTCGGCTACTTCTATCCGACCGCGCAACCGCTCGACGACGGCACCTACGAGTCGGTCTACCCCGATCTTGTCTACCCGATGCTGAGCCTGAACGTCTACGCCGGCGACCTCGGCATCGACGACGGCACCGCGCGTTCGGTGTACACGCTCGACCCGACCGGGATGACCCAGCTCGCGGGCGGCGGGACCGACACCGCGGCCATCCAGCTCCTGCCCGGCGAGACCGCCGACCTTCCGAACGGCATGGGGACAGTCACCTTCGAGGACGAGACCGACGGGGCATCCGTGCTGTCGTCGACCGACTACTCGCAGTCGGTGAAACGGTACGTGTCGTTGTCCATCCACCATGACGTCGCCGCGCCGTGGGTGCTGATGTTCGCCACCATCGCCGTGCTGGGCCTGCTGCTGGCGCTGTTCGTGCCCCGCCGGCGCCTGTGGGTGAAGGCGACCTCGCGCGACGGCACGCTTCGGATCGAATACGCGGGGCTTGCCCGCGGTGAGGATCCGACCCTCGCCGCAGCCGTGGCGCAACTCGCCGACCGGCACACCCGCGGGCTGCGCGACCGACCGGACGATTTCGAGGTGGTCGCCGACACGGACGCCGCGGCGGCGCCCGCCAGATCGAAGAACTCTCGCCCGGCCGCCAAGCGGCCCCGGATCTAGACTGAGGCCCATGTCCGATTTCTCGCTCGACACTGTGTCGGTGCTGCTCATCTGGACCGCGATCGCGATCTATGCGTTGGCTTTCGTCGCCTACACCATCGACCTCTCCCGTCGCGGCGCCGAAGCCGCAAGCCGGAAAGGGGACAGAGCGCGCGAGCTGGTGGGCGTCGGCGCCGTGGGACGCACGTCGATCGACCAGATGCGGATCGAGCAGCAACATGCCGCTACCGCGCTCACGGCGCGGGGAACCCAGCGCGACCGGCCGCTGTGGGCGCGCATCGGCACCTCGCTGACCTGGCTGGGATTCATCTTCCACGTCGGCGCCGACGTGACCCGTGGCATCGACGCGGGGCGTGTGCCCTGGTCGAACATGTACGAGTTCTCGATGACGGGGACGATGCTGATCGTCGGGGTGTACCTGGTCGTGCTGTTCCGCTACGACCTGCGGTTCCTGGGCAGCTTCGTCACCGGGCTCATCACGCTGCTGATGGGCGGCGCGATGATGCTGCGCGTCGACGTCACCCCGTTGTCCGATCCGCTCAAGTCGCCCTGGCTGGTCATCCACGTGTTCGTGGCGTCGCTCGCGACGGCGCTGTACGCGCTCGCGTTCGCGCTGTCGGTGCTGCAGCTGATGCAGTCGCGCAGAGAGCGGAAGGCGCTCGCCGCCGCCGAGGATCCGGATGCTGCGCCCCCCCGCATGGGGCCGACCTTCCTCCGCATCCTGCCGTCGTCCGACGCGCTGGAGTCGCTCGCCTATCGGTTCGCGATCATCGGCTTCATCTTCTGGAGCTTCACGCTCATCGCCGGGTCCATCTGGGCCAACGACGCGTGGGGCCGCTACTGGGGCTTCGACACCAAGGAAGTGTGGACGTTCGTCATCTGGGTGGTGTACGCTGGCTACATCCACGCGCGGGCGACGCGCGGCTGGCGCGGCACCCGGTCGGCGTGGCTGTCGATCATCGGCTTCGCCTCCGTGATGTTCAACTTCACGATCGTGAACCTCTTCTTCAAGGGCCTGCACGTCTACAGCGGCATCGAGTAGGCCGCGGGCGCCGATCGGTCGGCGTCTGCTGTCCCGCCCGTCCCGCCTTCCATCCGCCGGCACTGTCTCCGGTCCCGATCTTCGCCGAGTGTCCACGACGGGCGGATGCGGCGGTGTGGCGATCCGCGTGTTGTAGACACTCAGCGGGAGATACGCAGGCGGGCGACGGGGCTCGGAGGAACGGGGGCTCGGAGGCGCCGCGGATGCGGAGTCAGGGGCGCCACCCGCGGCTCACGAGCGCGCGCCGCACGGGTGCGACGATCCGTCGCTCCGGTGTGTCGAGGTGGTGCGACAGCACCCGGATCAGGATCCACTCCTCCCCGGAGATCGCGGCCCAGCGATCGGCGTCGCGGGCGAACTGCTCTCCCGATGCATGCTGCCGTCCGTCGTATTCGACGGCGACCCGGTAGAGCGGATAGGCGAGATCCAGCCGGGCGACGAACCGTCCGTTCCGATCGCGCAGTACCCAGTTGATCTCGGGCTCGGGGAGGCCGCCGGAGGTGAGGATCATCCGGGTCTCGCTCTCCTTCGGCGACTCCACCCCGGTGCGGGCGAGGTCGAGCGCGCGCGTCAGCGCGACCGCGCCGCGCCGCCGCACCCGGGAGATGGCCTCGGCCAGATCCTCTCGGTCTGCGACGCCGGCGGAGAGGATCCAGTCCGCCACGGCCACCAGGTCGGTGTCGTGGAACGCCGGCGTCGGCAGTTCTGTGCCCCAGTGGCGATGGGTGTAGCCGCATCCGAACGGGCACGCAAGTGCGCCCAGTTGCCCCCAGGTCTCCGCCGGCGTCGGCACGGGCACTCCGGCCATGAGCGTGAGGTGTGCCGGGTCGAGCCGGAGTCGATGCCCGACGACCCCGGTCAGACGTGGTTCCCGGCTCGGCGGAATGGCCCCGACATGCAGCGGGGCGTCGGGGGCGGACCATGGCAGCGGCATCCCCGTCAACGCCGCCGCCGTGACGTGGCTGAAGAACTGCAGCGCATGCAGCCGCACGGACAGCTCGAGGCACCGTTCGGCGAGCGTGGTCGGCGCGGTGGTGCTGCGCAGCCCGGGGTACGGGGTATCGAGATCGTGGGCGCGCAGTCGTGACGCGGTCACGCCGAGACGGCGCGCCTCGGCCACGCGGAACGCGGGGGACTCGCGCAGTTGCGTGGGGAGATCGGTTCGTCGCATCGCTCCACAACAGCGCGGCCGCGAGCGCCGGGGGCGCGCGGTGACGTATCGGTGGACTACTGACCTCGGAAGCGCCCCTGTGAAGAAGAGGAGAGGCTCCCTCCTTGTTGCCGCTTCCCCCGCTGAGTGTCCACGACACGCGGAACGGGCGGGCGGGGCACCCGCGTGTCTTGGACACTCGGGGGAATGATGGCGGTGCGAAAGGCGGGGCGGATCGAGTCACCGGGCCCCGGGGCGCCGGGGCCCCGGCCGGGGCCGGCGTGTGGGATCA
>JAATGR010000221.1 GCA_015654575.1 Actinomycetales bacterium | reverse complement strand
GACGATCGTGGGCACGTCGATCCGCACGATCGGCGACGACCTCTACGGCCTGAGCCTGCAGGCGTGGGTCACGACCGCCTACCTGATCCTCTCGACCATCTCGACGCCGATCTACGGCAAGCTCTCCGACATCTTCGGCAGGCGCCCGCTGTTCATCATCGCGATCGTCATCTTCATCGTCGGCTCGATCCTCGCCTCCTTCTCGCAGTCGATGGTCGAGCTCGCGGTGTTCCGCGCTATCCAGGGTCTCGGCGCCGGCGGCCTGATGTCGATGCCGCTCGCGATCATGGGCGACATCCTCGCCCCACGCGAGCGGGCGAAGTACCAGGGCTACTTCCTCGCCGTCTTCGGCATCTCCAGCGTGATCGGGCCGCTCGTGGGCGGTCTGTTCTCCGGCAGCCCGGAAATCCTGTGGATCGCCGGCTGGCGCTGGGTGTTCCTCATCAACGTGCCGATCGGCGTCATCGCGCTCATCATCGTGATGGCCTTCCTGCACATCCCCCACCACTCTCGAGAATCGGTGCGGATCGACTGGTGGGGGGCGACCTTCGTGGTCATCGCTCTGGTGCCGCTGCTGCTGGTCGCCGAGCAGGGCAGAGAGTGGGGCTGGGGATCTGTCTGGTCGATCAGCTGCTACATCGTCGGCGCGATCGGCGTTCTGGTCTTCATCCTGGTCGAGCGCGCGATGCGCGACGATGCCCTGATCCCGCTGAAGCTCTTCCGCTCATCGACGTTCTCGATGGCCACGGTCATCGGCGTGTTCGTCGGCTTCGGCATGTTCGGCGCGATGCTGACCCTCCCGCTGTACCTGCAGCTGGTGCTCGGTGCGACACCCACCGAGAGCGGCTTCCAGATGCTGCCGATGATCCTGGGGCTCATGATCGCGTCGATCGTCAGCGGCCAGATCATCGCCCGCACCGGGCGCTACCGGATCTTCCCGATCACCGGGACACTCTTCCTCGCTGGCGGATACCTGTGGCTGACGTTCCTCCGCATCGACAGCTCCTACTGGTTCCTCGCCGGGGCCATGCTGCTGATCGGCCTCGGCCTCGGCCAGCTGATGCAGACGCTCACGATCGCGAGCCAGAACGCGGTCGGCCTGCGCGACATGGGCGTGGCCACGAGCGCGTCGACCTTCTTCCGTCAGATCGGCGGCACGCTCGGCACCGCCGTGCTCCTCTCGCTGCTGTTCGCCCTGGTTCCGCTCGGTGTCCAGACCGCATTCAATGACGAGCAGACCCTCACCGATGCGCTGGACGCCGCGCTCGACCCGGACGTCGCGAACGCCTCGGAGAACGCGGGGATCATGTCGGCGATCTACGGCACGATGGTCTCGAACATCACGACCGCCACCGTGCAGCAGGCACAGTCGGGGGTCGACGAGGCCAAGCAGACGGCGATCGACGCCGTCGCGGAACAGGTCGCCTCCGGCGCCATCCCCGCCGCCTCAGAGGAAGCCGCGACCGACCAGGCCGTATCGAGCGCGATCGCTGCCGCGAGCACGGCGCTGACGCAGCAGCTTCCGGTCGCGCAAGTATCTTCGGACGGCACCGTCACCCTCGACTTCTCGGATGCCGATGCTCGCGAGGCCTTCGTGGCGTCGGTCGTCCCGACCGTCGAGGAGGAGCTCGCCGGCTCGAGCGACGGCGGATCCTTCAGCAGCAGCGTCATGGACGACACCTCGTTCCTGACGGGTGCTGACCCACGCCTGACCAAGCCGATCCTGGTGGGATTCAACGACTCCGCCGCCGTCGTGTATCGCGTCGCGCTGGGCGTGGTGCTGCTCGCCTTCGTGCTGTCGCTGTTCTTCCGCACGCCGCCGCTACGGGCGAAGTCCGCTCTCCAGGAGGCCGCCGATGATGCCGCACTCGAGGAGGCGGCCGAGACGGCGGCGGCCGAAGCAGGTGCCCTGGTAGGGCCGGACATGGGATCGATCCGCACGCAGGCGCAGGAGGCAGACCCAGCCACGGAAACCGACCACCCGCTCACCCGCCGCGAGCTGCGCGAGCGGAACGACTGATCGCCTCCGCGCCTGTGGCCGCGTGAGGTCGGGCGGGCACAGGCACAGACCCGGAGAGCGCCGGGCTCAGATCACCTCGGCACTCCAGGGGTCCGGGGCGCCGAACCGGTGCGCGGTGATCGAGATCGCCTGCTCACGGAGGAAGGGCAGCAGTTCGAGCCGTCCGGCAGTGGTGACCGGGTTCATCCACACCGCGACATCCGGATCACCGTCGGACGCCTCCGCGAGTCGCGTGCGCAGTTCGGATACCGCATCCGGGTCGCCGATGAGACGCACCCGGGAGGGGCGGGACGCGGCATCCGCCGTCACCCGCTCCAGCCACTGGTCGTCGGTCTCCAGCGAGACGACGACCCCCGCCTCGCCCAACGCTCGTCGCACCCCCGCCGGCAGGCCCTCGGCGACGGAGAGCAGGAACGCCGATCCGGCGCGGATGCCGGCGAGCACCACCCGCAGCGTCTCCGGGAGGCCGGCGCCCGCAACGGCACGCACCGCAACAGCGGCGGGGCGATACCGGAACAGGTTCCGCTCGACCCGCAGACCGGACACGTCGCGCACCTGTCCGAACTCGCGATCCCACTCGACCGCATCCGACAGGGCGGCCCGCCGCAGCCATTCGAAGCGCTCGTAGTCCAGCGCCGGCTGCGCCGCCTCGATGAGGACAGTGATCCGCGAGTCGAGACCGCGGAGGTGGAGCGTCGGCGACGGCGCTCCGGAGTGGGTGGGACGCCAAGACCCGAGACCGACCAGATGGTTCGGGCCGCCCGGCTTGCCCCCCTCGCCCACGGCGGAGCGCTTCCAACCGCCGAACGGCTGCCGCTGCACCACGGCACCGGTGATACCGCGGTTGACGAAGAGGTTCCCCGCCTCCACCCGCTCGAGCCAGAGGCGCAGCTCCGCCTCCTCGCGGGTGTGGAGCCCCGCCGTCAGCCCGTAAGCGACCGCGTTCTGCAGGTCGACGGCGGCGGCCAGCGTCGGCGCGTGCATGATCCCGAGGACCGGCCCGAAGAACTCCTCGAGGTGGAACCGCGATCCGGGCAGCACGCCGGTTCGGATGCCGGGTGTCCACAGCCGGCCCGCGAACTCGGGTTCACCGGTGAGTTCGCGGGGCTGGACGAGCCACCGTTCACCGTCGCCCAGCTGCGTCAGCGCCCAGCGCAGTGCCTCACCGGGCGGCGAGACCAGCGGGCCGATCTCGACGGCGGGGTCGGAGGGTCTTCCGACCCGCAGGGACGTCGTGGCATCCAACAGTTGCCGCGCGAACCGGGCCGAGCGCCCGGTCGCACCGACGAGAATCACGAGCGAGGCGGCCGAGCATTTCTGGCCCGCGTGGGAGAACGCGCTGCGCACCAGATCCGCCGCGGCCAGATCGAGGTCGGCCGACGGCGTCACGATGATCGCGTTCTTGCCGCTGGTCTCGGCCTGCAAACGGAGATCAGGGCGCCAGGAACGGAACCGCCTCGCCGTCTCCCATGCTCCCGTGAGGATCACTCGGTCAACGCCCGGATGCTCGATCAGTTCGCGACCGAGATCCTCCTCATCGATGTCGACCAGCCGCAGCACATCGCGTGGGATGCCGGCCTGCCACAGCGCCTCCGCCACGACCGCGGCGACCCGTCGCGCTTGCGGAGCCGGCTTGAGGATGACACCGGACCCCGCGGCGAGCGCGGCAAGCGCGCCCCCGGCCGGGATCGAGATCGGGAAGTTCCACGGCGGCGCGACGACCGTCAGACGGGACGGCTCGAACACGGCGCCGGACACCCGGTCGAGCTCACGGGCGGTCGCCGCGTAATAGCCGGCGAGGTCGACCGCCTCGCTCACCTCGCTGTCGGCTTCGGCGAACACCTTCCCGGTCTCGGATGCGGCGGCCTCGATCAGCTCACCCCGCCGCTCCTCCAGCGCCCGTGCGGCGAGTTGCAGCACCAGTGCCCGGTCGGCGGCGGCCAGAGCACCCCAGCGGGCCGCACCGCCCCGCACCTCGGTCACGATCCGATCGAGTGTCTCGGGAGCGGTCACGCGGGCAGTGTCCGCGACGCGATCACCGGCGCGCGACGTCTCGACCCGGCCGAGCACCTCGCGCGCCCATTCTCGGTTTCCGGCGAGCGCCGGATCCGAGTCGGCCGCGTTCCTGAAGCCGGGAGCGCCGATCGCCCGCAAGCCGGATTCTCGGGGTGCATACACCGCGGTCTCGACGAATTCGGCACCCCCGAACACCACCGCCCGCAGGTCGGGTTCGGCCGCGACCGCCTCAGCGATGCCGAGCACGGCCTGAGTCAGGCCATGCTCCTCGTCCACCACGGGCGCATCGCGCAGAATCGCCGGGGCCGCCGCGGTGTTCCCGGAGCGGTCCTGGCCGCGGCGGGCCCCGATCCGCAGTGCCGGATCGGTGGAGCGTTCGAGCGAGGCGACGAAGCGGTCGCGCTCCCGCTCCCACAGCGCCGAGTCGTCCATCAGCGCGTGAGCGGCGGAAAGGAAGTCCTCGTTGGAGGCGCTCTCGTCGAGCCGGCGCATCAGATAGGAGATCGCGACGTCGAACTCGTCGGGGGCGACGACGGGCACGTAGAGGCGGACGCGTCCGACAGTCGCGGCGACCGCCCGCATCTGCCCCTGCGCCATCCCGAGCAGCATCTCGAACTCGATCGGCGTCTCGTCCGGCCAGGCGGACGCGGTCAGGCCGCGTCGTTCGGCCAGCAGCCACGCGTAGGCGATGTCGAACAGGTTGTGTCCGGCGACGCCGATGCGCACGGCGCCGACCCGGTCGGGATCCAACGCCCAGTCCAGGCAGCGCAGATAGTTCGCGTCGGTGTCGAGCTTGGTGTCGTAGACCGTGGGGGTCCAGTCGTGCAGCGCCGCATCCACGCGCTCCATCGCCAGGTTCGCCCCTTTCACGAGGCGCACCTTGATCGGCGCGCCCCCGGCTGCGACCCGCGCCCGCGCCCAGGCCGTGAGCTCCTGCAGGGCGGGCAGGGTGTCGGGGAGATAGGCCTGCAGCGCGATGCCCGCGGTGAGGCGTTCCAGTCCCGGCTCCTCGAGCAGGCGCGTGAACACTGCGATGGTCAGATCGAGATCGCGGTACTCCTCCATGTCGAGATTCAGGAAGGTTTCGGTGGCGACCGCGTCCCGGCACAGCGGCCGCAGCCGCACGACGACCTCCTCCACCGTCTCGTCGAAGGCCCATGGTGAGATGCGGCCGGCGATGGCGGAGACCTTGACCGAGACATAGTCGACGTCGGGACGGCGGATGAGCTCGTGGACGGCCGCCAGCCGCCGCTTCGCTTCGCCGTCGCCGAGCACGGCCTCGCCGAGCAGATTGATGTTGAGTGTGGCGCCGCTCTGCCGGAGCCTGGCGAGCACAGGCCCGAGCTTGCCCGGACGGGAATCGACGAAGAGGTGACTGACCAGGTCCCGCAGGGCGCGTCGGGCCAGCGGCACGGTCGGCGCCGGCAGGACCGGCGCCAGCGCTCCCCCGGCGCGCACCGCGGACCGCAGATACCAGGGCAGGAAATCGGGCACCAGCGGGGCGATGCGGTTCAGCTCGGTGGCCGCGGCCGTCAGACTCTCCGGGCGCATCACGCCGTCGACGAATCCGCGGGCGAAGGGCAGGCCGTCGGGGTCGCGCAGCATCCCCGCCAGGCATTCGGCGGCCGGGTCGAGCTCGGGGTCGGCCGCCGCCTCCTCCGCCCAACGCCGGGCCAGCTCGATCGCCGGTCCTGCCAGCGACGCCACCTCGGTGTCGTCGGATGCAGCAGCCATGCATTCAGCCTAGGCGCGGCCGCCCGCGCTGGCCGGGAGCGCGCCGCCGTTGCGGGGGCGCGCCGTCACAGCCAGACGCTCGGGGCCGGGTTCCGGGTCGATGGCAGGGCGGATGCGGCGGCCCACTCCAGCACCCACGGGGCGAGCTCGGGCAGGTTGTCGGGCTTGTGCAGGGCGTCGAACAGTTCATCGAGCGGCACGAGGCCGCCGCCGCGGCGCAGGAACCGGGACCGCACGATCATCTCGGCGTAGATCTCCCCATCGACCACGGCGCGGTGGATGAGGTACACCGACTTGTCGTCGTGGCCGAGCAGCCGGGATTCGATTGTGAACCGCTGCCACAGCTGCAGCGACTTGCGGAAGGTGATGGTCTCGCTCGCCACCACCGCGTACCAGCGTCGCTGCGCGAGCAGATCCCAGACGCCGGTGCGCACCAGCAGGTCAAAGCGGCCCAGGTCGAACAGGGATGCGTAACGGCCGTTGTTCATGTGGCCGAGCAGGTCCAGATCGGTCGGCAGAGTGCGCAGCCGGACGCGCCCCACCACCGATGGATCGAGCGCGCCCCGGCGGCGCAGCAGCACCCGGGCTCGCCAGATCGTCAGTAGGGTGCGCCAGATCACGTTCACGATTCGCGAGATTAGCGCTCTCCGCCGCCGACGGCGCGTTCGGTTGTGGACGGCCGACAGAGCCGCCTGCCCGACCTTGTTCGTTCATAACTCAGGCAATCCGGCGGGCAGAGCCCGGAAACCCGCCTTCGGCGCCGGAATTGCCTGAGTTATGAACGGCTGGAGGCGCGGCTCAGAGGTCGCTGAGCTCCTCGACCGGCTCTCCCACGACGGAGACGGCTGCCGCCTTCTCCACGTGCACATACTTGCCGCCCATCAGCAGCGACGCCACGGCGCCGATCAGCGACATCACCGCGGCCGCGATGAACACGATGATCAACCCGTCATGGAAGGGCTCGGAGATCAGTTCGGGGAAGAACGTCTGGCCGGTCAGGGTCGCCGCGTCCGAGGCGGGGAGGTTGTCGAGCACCCCCAGTGGGCTGAGGATCGACTCGATCGGGTTATACCCGAGGAAGGCGGCGAACAGGCTGCCTACCGGCGGCGTCGCCGCGACCTCGGTCGCCACCTCCGCCGAGACGCCGTTGCCGGTCAGTCCGGCGAACATCGTCTGCGGCAGGGTCGTGGCAAGGCCCGCGATCATGAGCGAGAAGAAGATTCCGATGGAGAGCGAGTTCCCCGCGTTCTGGAACGTGCCGGTCATCCCGGATGCCGCGCCGCGTTCGGTCGCCGGCACCGCGTTCATGATCGCGGTGCGATTGGGCGCGGCGAACATGCCGGATCCGACACCGTTCAGGAAGGTGAGGAGGGCGAAGATCCAGTACTCGAAGTTCACCGGGATCATGAGCAGCGCAACGAAGGTCAGGGCGACCAGAACCAGGCCCCCGGTGGCGAACGAGCGGGCGCCGAACCGATCGGAGAGCGTGCCCGAGATCGGCCCCGACACCAAAAACCCGATCGTCAGCGGCAGCAGGTAGATGCCGGCCCAGAACGGGGTGCTCTCGTAGGAGTAGCCGTGCAGCGGAAGCCAGATGCCCTGCAGCCAGATGATCAGCATGAACTGCAGCCCGCCGCGGCCGATCGAGGCGAGCAGGCCCGCGACGTTGCCCCACGCGAACGCCTTGATCGCAAACAAGCGCACGTTGAACAGCGGCTGCGGCACCTTCAGCTCGATCACGACGAAGGCGATCAGCACGACCGCGCCGCCGATGATCGCACCCAGCACCCAGGGGTTCAGCCACCCGGTGGAGCTGTCGCCATAGGGCTGGATGCCGTAGGTGATGCCAGTGAGCAACGACACGAGACCGACCGCGAACAGGATGTTGCCGAGCCAGTCGACCCGTCCTTCGGTCTTCGCGCCGACCTCGTGGAGCGACAGGTACGACCAGATTGCTCCGATGACCGCGATCGGCACGCTCACCAGGAAGATCGCGCGCCAGTCGAGCGCGGCCAGCACCCCGCCGATGATGAGCCCCAGGAAGGTGCCGGCGATCGCCGCGATCTGGTTCACGCCGATCGCCATGCCGCGCTTGCTCGCCGGGAACGCGTCGGTGAGGATCGCGGTCGAGTTGGCGAAGATCATCGAGCCACCGACGGCCTGCACGACCCGCCAGCCGATCAGCCACAGCGCGCCGGCACCGGACGTGAAGGGATCGAACACGAGCGCCACGGCGGACACCGCGAAGATTACGAAGCCCAGGTTGTAGATCCGCACCCTGCCGTACATGTCACCCAGGCGACCGAAGGTCATGGTGAGCACGGCGGTGACGAGAATGTAGCCCATCAGCATCCACAGCAGATAGCTGACATTGCTCGCCTCGAGCGGGTTGAGCTGGATGCCGGTGAAGATCGCGGGGAGCGAGATCAGCACGATCGACCCGTTGATCGTCGCCATCAGCATCCCGACCGTCGTGTTGCTCAGGGCGACCCACTTGTACCGTGGATGCTCCTTGTTGAACATCCCGGTCCGCTCACGCACAGCTCTCTCGACCACGATTCCTCCGGATTCCGGCTCGCCGTCGAGCACCGAACACACTTGTTAAGAACAAAACGGTATATACATCATGTATATACCGTTCGGGCGACGTGACGGTCCGGACCCCGATTTCGTGCGGTCACAGCGGACGCGTAGAGTCTCGCCATGACCCCCGAAACCATCGCGGACGCCGTCGTCCGCCCGGTGCGCGACGTCGATGCGGAAGCGCTCGGACGCGTGCACGCGCAGTGCTGGCACGAGACCTACGACCACCTGATCAGCGCCGCAGCCCTCGAACGGGTTTCGCCGAAGAGACTCGGGGAGCTGTGGACCCACTGGGCCGCGCAGGGCCCCGACTTCCGTATGAGCGCCGCCCTCGTGAGCGGAGAGATCGTCGGGTTCGTGGGCTCTGGTCCGGCGCGGGATCGGGACGCGCCTCGCGCCCGCGAGCTGTACTTCATCTACCTTCTCGACACCTACCACGGCACCGGCCTGGGACAGCGGTTGTTCGACGCGGCGGTGGATGCGGGCGAGCCGCTGTACCTGTGGGTCGCCGACGACAACCCCCGCGCGCACCGCTTCTACGTGCGCAACGGCTTCGCCCTCGACGGTGCGACGCACACCGAACCCTTCCTCGGCGAGATGCTGACCGAGGTCCGTTTCGTGCGCTGAGGATCGTGAGTGAGCACCCCGCATCAGCAGCCCGACGCGCCTCGCCTGCGAGGACGCCCCCGATCGGTGACGGCCGCGCAGATCGAGCACGAGGCCATTCGTCTGTTCCGCGAACACGGATACGCGAGCACGACCGTTCCCATGATCGCCGCCGCCAGCGGCGTGGGCCGGACTACGGTCTTCCGCTACTGGAGCAGCAAAGCCGACCTGGTCTGGGGCGAGTTCTACCACCACCTCGATCGTCTGCGCGTCGGACTCGAGGCGATGCCCGCCGACGATCCACTGGATTGCGCGCGCCAGGCCGCCGTCGGAGCTCTGCGGGACTCGATCGCCGCGACCCCGAACTGGATGGATCGCTTCGAACTGATCGAAGAATCCGTCGACCTACAGGCGGAGAGCGCCCTGCTCTGGCACAGGTGGGCCGAACTGATCTCCCGCTTCCTGAGCGAGCGGACCGGGCGTCCGCGGCACGATCCGGCCATCGGAGGCTCCGCCGGTGCCTTCCAAGGCGTTTTCGTTTCGACGCTGCGCACCTGGCGCACCGATGACGGCGAGGCCGCCGGAATCGAGCGGCTCGATTACGACCTGACGATCGCGTGCGAATGCCTGAGGCCGTGGCTTGAGCGTCCACCCTATTTCGGTACTGGGTACCATAAGTAGCGGATGTCGGCACTGTCGTCGACTCCCGCCCTTATGGGCGCATTCCGAGAGGAGCAAAAAATGGGACGACTCGACGGAAAGGTCGCGATCATCACCGGCGCCGCGCAGGGCATGGGTGAATCCCACGCTCGCCGTTTCGCCAGCGAAGGCGCGAAAGTAGTGCTGACCGACATCAATGCGACACGCGGCCAGGAGATCGCCGGCGAGCTCGGCGACGGTGTCATCTTCGTCGAACACGACGTGACATCGCTTTTGTCGTGGCAGAGCGTCGTGGCGAAAGCCGAGGATACCTTCGGCCCGGTATCGGTCCTCGTCAACAACGCCAGCGTGCTGGGTCCGATCGCGAACGTCGTCGATCTGGACCCGGACAAATACCTCGCCGTGGTCGCGATCAACCAGCACTCCCAGGTCTGGGGGATGAAGACCGTCATCCCATCGATGCGGCGAGCCGGCGGCGGTTCGATCGTCAACATCTCCTCGACGGCCGGCATGGTCGCCGTCGTGGGCGCGCCCAGCGTCGCCTACGTCGGGAGCAAATTCGCTTCGAGGGGCATGACCAAGCAGGTCGCGGTGGAGTTCGGACCGGACAACATCCGCGTCAACTCCGTGCATCCCGGCTACATCAAGACGCCGATGATGATCGAGGCCACCGACGAGAACGGCGGCGGTATCGCGGACGCCGTCCCGCTGCGCCGAATGGCCGACCCGAACGAGGTGTCCAGCCTGGTCCTCTTCCTCGCCTCAGACGACGCCTCCTACGTGTCCGGCATGGAGCACGTCATCGACGGCGCGCTGACCGCCTCCTGAACGCACGAGCGACATCCGCCGACGGTGGCGGATGTCGCTCGCCGCTCGGAGAACGTCCCCCGCCGCTCAGCGCATCAGGACGGTGCCGAACAGGCGGGCGACCGGGGCGAGCACGCGCGGGCGGGCGGCCACCCATCCGCCGGCGATGACCAGCAGGGATGCGGCGAAGATCCAGAACCCCGCCCAGTTCACCTCGTCCTGCGCGGCATACATGTGGTTGAGGTTGCGCAACGCGCCGGTGGCGAGCACGAGGGTCACGTGCACAACGATGAATCCGACGAAGAAGATCATCACCGGGAAGTGCGTCCGCCGCGCCCACTCGACGGGATACGCCCGGTTCAGCCTCGCCGCGGTGGTGGGCCAGACACCGCTCATCCGCACGCCCGTCACCGCCGCCAACGGCGCCGCCACGAACACCACCGCGAAGTACGACAGCTGCTGCAGCGCGTTGTAGTTGACCCATCCGTCGTCTGTCGGCCAGTCCAAGGACACGTACTGCAGCGCCGCCGAGACGGCGTTCGGGAACACCGACCACGAGGTCGGCACGATCCGCATCCACTGCCCGGTCACCAGAAGCAGGATCACGAAGACGACGCCGTTGACGAGCCAGACGACGTCGAGCGCCTGGTGGAACCACAGCGTCAGCGAGATGCGCCGCCGCTTGTTCCCGCGCGGACTCCAGAACGCCCGCGGGCGCTTCTCCCGACGGACCTGCATCCCGGACCGGATGATGAGCACCATCAAGAACACGTTGAAGAAGTGCTGCCATCCGACCCAGGCGGGGATGCCGACCGGAGCGACCTCGGGCAGCGGATAGTCCCCCGGGAACATCCGGAAGAAGTCGCGCATGAAGTCCAAGCTGACGAACCAACGCGTGAGGAACACGACCATAGCCGCGACGATCAGCAGCGCAGCGCCGCCCACGAGCACCGCGCCGACCCACTGCGGCCGGGTGAAGGGTCCGTAGCGCCGCGGCCCGGACGCCGCCGGGGCCGCCTCCTCGCGTGGCTTCGGCGGCAGAACATCCGCAGCCGGTGCCGTCCTCTCCGTCCCCCGTTCCGCTGCGACCGGGAGGACGTCTACCGGGGCCGGCGGCCACGGCTCGCCGCCGGGGATGCGCGGCAGCCCCCGCCGCAGAGTGGTCCCGAACGTCGCCATCCGCTAGGCCTTCTTCGCCCCGAGCGCGGCGATCGCCTGCGGCACCACCTGGAACACGTCGCCGACCACGCCGAAATCGGCGATCTCGAAGATCGGCGCCTCGGGGTTCTTGTCGATGGCCACGATCGTGGTCGCGGTCTGCATGCCGGCCTTGTGCTGGATCGCGCCGGAGATGCCGAGGGCGACGTACAGCTGCGGCGAGACCGACACCCCCGTCTGGCCGACCTGCGCCGACGGCGCCACGAACCCGGCGTCCACGGCGGCGCGCGACGCGCCGACGGCGGCGCCCAGCACGTCCGCGAGTCGCTCAACCAGGGCGAACTGCTCCCTCGAGCCGAGACCGCGGCCGCCGGCCACGACCTTCGCGGCCCCGCGCAGCTCGGGACGCGAGGAGGATGCGACGACCGGCTCGAACGACTCGATCGCGGCTGCGGGCGCGCCGGAGTCCACGAACGGAAGCGGACGCACCTCCGGGGTGGCGACGGCGGCGGCCCGCGCATCGACCGCCCCCTGCCGCACCGTGATGACAGGGGCGCCGAGGGTCACCGCCGAATCCACCTCGAACGCCCCGCCGTAGACGGAGTGGTGCGCCACGACGCCGAGAGCATCTCGGGACACGCCCACCGCGTCCGCGGCGATCGGCAGACCGCGACGGGCTGCGAACCGGCCGGCGACGTCGCGCCCCTCGACCGAGTTCGACACCAGCACCGCGTCCGGCGCGACCTCGTCGTACGCCGCCGAGAGCGCGTCCACGAGCGGCGCCGTCAACGTCGAGCCTCGTCCGTCGGCGCCGGCGAACAGCACCGTCGCCGCGCCGAGCGCTGCAGCCTCCGCCGCGAGCGCCTCGCTCCGATCCGCGTCGGACACCACGAGCGCGACCGGCGTCCCGACGAGGGATGCCGCACCCACGAGCGCAGCGGACGAACGCGCGAGACGCCCTTCGTGCGTCACCTCCAGCAGAACCAGCACCGCGTCCGCCGCGACACTCATCGCCGCCGCCTCACGCCAGCCCGCTCTCGACCAGGAAGTCGGCGAGTCGTTCCCCCGCATGGCCCTCGTCGACGATCCTGACCCCGGCACGTCGCGGTGGCTTCCCCGAGACGGCGATCATGATCGACCGGGGGACATCGGTCCGTCCGGCGTCGACGCCGAGGTCAGCCAGCGACAGCGTCTCGAGCGGCTTGTTCTTGGCCGCCAGGATTCCCTTGAAGCTGGGCACCCTGGCATCGGGCAGCGCCTCGGTGATCGAGATCACCGCCGGCAACGGAGCCGACACCGTGGCCACGCCGTCGTCGGCGGCACGCAGCCCGCCGACCCGGTCGGCGGATATCGAGACCCGGGTCAACGCGGTCGCGTGCGGCACACCCAGCAGCTCCGCCAGCATCGCCGGCAGCACCCCGCCGTTGCCGTCGGTCGACTGGTTGCCCGCGATCACCAGGTCGAACCCGATGCGGGAAAGCGCCGCCGTCAGCACCTCCGCGGTCAGCGAGAGGTCGGCGCCCCGCAGCTTCTCGTCCACGATGTGCGCGGCGGAGGTCGCCCCCGCGGCCAACGCCTTGCGCGCAGACGCCGCCGCCGATTCCGGCCCCATGGACAGCACGACGATCTCCGTCTCCGGCTGCGCATCCGCGTAAGAGAGAGCGACTTCGAGCGCGCGCGAGCCGATCTCGTCGAACGCCCGGTCACCCTCGGCGCGATCTGCGAGGCCCGTCTCGGGGTGCAGTCTGCGATCGCCGTATGTGTCCGGTACCTCTTTGGCCAGGACCACGATCCTCATGGGGCCTCCTCGCACTTCTCTACCCTACGTGCCCCGTGCGGATGGGAACCCGAGGCGTCACACGGTGGGAACGGGCGGTCTCAGCGGTTGCGGAACCGGGGCTGCCGCTTCTCCCGGAACGCGGCCATCCCCTCCGTCTGGTCGTCGAGTGCGAACAGCGAGGAGAACGTCTGCCTCTCGAAGCGCAGTCCCTCCGCGAGCGTCGTCTCCTCGGCCGCGCGGAGCGCTTCCTTAGCGGCGTAGACGACCGGCAGCGACTTCGCCGCGATCGTCTGCGCAACCCGCGCCGCCTCGTCGAGCAGCTCGTCCGCAGGCACGACGCGGGAGACGAGCCCGGAACGTTCCGCCTCGTCGGCGCGCATCGTGCGCCCGGTGAGCACGAGCTCCGCGGCCTTGTAGGTGCCGATCGCGCGCGGCAGTCGCTGGGTGCCGCCCATGCCGGGGATGACGCCCAGGTTGATCTCCGGCTGACCGAACACCGCCGTGTCGGCGGCAAGAATGATGTCGCACATCATCGCGAGCTCGCAGCCGCCGCCGAGCGCATAGCCGGCGACCGCGGCGACCACCGGGGTGCGCAGGCGGGCGAAGCTCCCCCACGGCGCGAACAGGTCGGTCAGGTGCATCTCGACGAAGCTCTTGTCCGCCATCTCGACGATGTCCGCCCCTGCGGCGAAGGCCTTCTCCGATCCGGTGAGCACGATGGCGCCGATCCCGGGGTCCTCGTCGAAGCCGGTCGCCGCCGCCACGACCTCGCGAGCGAGGACGGAGTTGAGCGCGTTGAGCGCGTTCGGGCGGTTGAGGGTGATGTAGCCGACGCGGTCCCGCGTCTCAGTGAGGATTGTCTCGTAGGTCATCGAAGCTCGCTCTCGTCAGGGGCCCGGCGTTCGACCCGCGCCGCCGCGGTAATCGCGGACGCTATCGATGATGCCCGAGAAGTCTTCGATTGCTCCCGGCCTGCGGCGGCTCCGCCTTCGGCCCAGACGCCGGATCTGCCTTAGACCTCGTCGCCCGCGGTGATCGCCGCGGCCTCGGTCGCCGCCGCCACATGGGGTCGGCCGACATGGGCGAGGCGGTGACCGCCGACGGCCAGGACCACGATCGAGACCCCGAGCGCTCCGACCGCGAACCAGTACGGACCGCCGGCGCCGAGCCAGTCGGCGATGCCGCCGGAGACGGCAGGGGCGATGGCACCGCCGAGGAAGCGCACTCCGGAATAGGTGGACGAGGCGACGCTGCGCGGCAGATCCGTCGCCTCCATCACGGTCTCGGTCAACGCCGTGTTCAGGACGCCGAGAAGCAGGCCGGACACGATCACCACCACGATCAGGGCGACCGCCGACTCTGCCGTCAGCGCCATCACCGCCATTGCGACCGCCAGCACCGCGAAGACGCTGAACAGCACCGGGCGGAGGCCGAACCGACGGGTGAGCAGCGGCGCGACGAAGACGGACGAGATCGCCAGCGCGACACCCCAGCCGAAGAACACGAGTCCGAGCTCGTGGGCACCGAAGTCCACTCCGATGGCAGCGGCAGCGGCCTCGATCGGGAACGGCGAGTACGCCAGCAGGGTGAAGAAGGCGTAGTTGTAGAACAGCGCCGTGAGCGCCAGCACGAGCAGCGCCGGATTGCGCAACGCCGCGAGACCCGCCGTCAGCGAGATCCTCTCGGGCTTCGCCGTCTCCTTGCGCAGCAGTGTTGCGATCGCGATGAACGCGACGGCCATCAGCACCGCGGTGCCGAAGAACGGACCGCGCCACGACACCTCGCCGAGCAGCCCTCCCACCAGCGGGCCGATCGCCATGCCGAGACCGAGCGCGGCCTCGTACAGGATCACCGCCTGCCTGCTGCCGCCGCTGGCCGCGCCGACGATCGCGGCCAGCGCCGTCGAGATGAACAGGGCATTGCCCAGGCCCCAGCCCGCGCGGAATCCGATGATCTGCTCGACCGTCGCCGAGGCGCCGGCGAGCGCCGCGAACACCACGATGAGCACCAGACCGGACAACAGTGTGCGCTTCACGCCGAAACCGCTCGAGATGAAGCCCGTGAAGAACATGGCCACAGCCGTGATCAGCAGGTAGCTGGTGAACAGCAGCATGGCCTGCGTGGGCGTCGCGTCGAGCTCGGCGCTGATCGCCGGCAGGATCGGGTCGACGAGCCCGATCCCCATGAACGACACCGTGCACGCGAAGGCGATCGCCCACACCGCGATCGGCTGCCGGAAGATGGACTGCTTCTGCTCGACGACGCTCATGTATCTGCCTCTCTGCTCGGCCCGACGGCCTGCCTCAACGTGTGCTCTGTGAAGATTCGGTCATGACCACCAGCTGCTCCAGCAGCTCGCCGGCACGTTCCAGCACCGCGAGGTCCTCCTCGCCCAGCTGGGTCAGGGCGCCGCGGGCGACGCCCGCGGCGCGGTCGCGGAAGGAGACGAGCGCCGCTTCGCCGTCGCCGGTGATCCGCACGACGGATGCGCGGCGATCGGTCTCGTCCTCCTCGCGCACCACCAGCCCCTCGGCCTCGAGCCGGTTGACCGTCGTGGTCATCGCCGGCTGCGTGATCAGCTCCCGATCGGCGAGGTCGCCGATGCGCAACGGTCCCGCCTGGTGCAGGTTCGAGAGCACGCGCATCGCCACGAGCGAGCGGACCTCGCCGGTGCGACGCGACAGGCTGCGCGCGAATCTGCTGCCGTGTACGAGGAGCTGGACCGCGAGCGCATCGACACGGTCGGTGGAGGCGGTTTCCATGTGTCCACTATATAGCTTTCCTATCTATTTCGCGTCGTTCCGCCGATGACCGTCGTCGTCGGGCGGGATGCGCAGACGCGAGAGAGCGCCGCGACGCAGGAGAGCGGGTGGTCGCGCCCGATCTGTCCGATCATGGCGACAGCTGACGCCGCTGGCTGTACTCGATGGCGAGGTGAGCGGCGGAAGTGCGCGCCGTCACCGCCGCGGCCGCCGCAGGCCGGCCATGGCGCGCCACTCGTTGCGTCCCATCGGCGGGGACTGGAGCTGGCAGTTCGACCGGTGCATCTTCTCCCGACGCTGTGCGCTCACGCCGGCCCCGGCGCTGCGGGCCCTGCTGGCCGTCTGGAAAGCCGACGCCGCTGCGTCACGGTGACGACGGCGTCGCGACCACACCGCCGATCGGATGCTCGTTCCACTCGACGAGCGTCCACCGTCCGCGACGGGAACGCTCGACCAGGACGCTCCCGGTGTTGTGCAGGGCGCGTTCGAGGCTGACCTCCGGCTCGATGCCGACGCACCGACCGGCGGCCCAGACTCGGATCGCGGCCCCGTGGCTGAACACGACGGGCAAGTCCTCTCCCTCGCGGACGATGTCCTCCACGGCCGCATCGAACCTCTCGAAGAACTCCCGCCCGCCGGGCGCCCCCGGCATCGGAGCGTCGAGATCGCCGACGGCCCACGCCCAGGCCGCGGCGACGTAACGCCGATACGAATCCGGATCGTCGGCCATCTCGAGGTCGCCGGCCTGGATCTCTCGGAGTCCGTCGTGCTCCCGGGGCACGCGTGCCAGCTCCGCCGCGAGCGGGGCTGCGGTCTGCGCGGTGCGGACCAGCGTCGACACGTGGATGCCGCCCAGCACCCGGCCGGCCAGCGCACCGGGGACAGCGGCCGCCTGCGCGCGCCCGAGCGCGGTGAGGCTCGGACCGGGCGCACCGCTGTCGATCAGCCCGGCGACGTTCGAGGTGGTCTGACCGTGGCGGACGAACAACAGTTGCACCCGACCAGCCTACGCAGGCGCAGCGGGATCGAGGCGTCAGCTTCAGCACGGCGCATCAGCATCCTCCTCGCCGTTCCCCGCCCCGGCATCGGCACGCGTAGTCCGCTCGGCCGGCAGGCCCGCTACTGCGCGATGTGACGTTCGTCGACGCCGTTGTAGGCAGACAGCGGACGGATCAGCGCGTTGGACGCGGTCTGCTCCATGATGTGCGCCGTCCAGCCGGTGACCCGCGACGCCACGAACAGCGGGGTGAAGGTGAGGGTGTCGAACCCGATCAGATGGTAGGCCGGGCCGGAGGGGTAGTCGAGATTCGGATAGATGCCCTTGCGGGAGACGAACTCGCGCTCCAGCGCGTCGGAGAGATCCTTCAGATCCTGCGCCTCCTTATGCGCGATCAGCTGGTCCAGGGCCGCCTTCATCGTCGGGACCCGCGAGTCGCCGTTCTTGTAGACCCGGTGCCCGAAGCCCATGATCTTCTTCTTGCTCGCGAGGGCGTCATCGAGCCACGGCACGACGTTCGCGGCGTCCCCGATTTCGTCGAAGATGTGCATGACCGCCTCGTTGGCACCGCCGTGCAGCGCACCCTTGAGCGCGCCGATCGCGCCGACCACCGCCGAGAACAGATCGGCCGTGGTGCTGGTGATGACCCGGGCGGTGAACGTCGAGGCGTTGAACGAGTGCTCGGCGTACAGGATCATCGAGACGGTGAACGCGGCGGCCACAACGTCCGCCGGTTCTTCGCCGAACGCCATCCACAGGAAGTTGCGCGAATAGTCGAGATCGGGACGCGGCGGCACAAGCTCCTGCCCTCGGCGGCGTCGCTGATCGTACGCGACCATCGCGGGGATCTTCGCGAACAGCAGCATCGCCTTGGCGAGGTCGGCGGCGGGAGAGTTGTCAGTCACGTCCGTCGCACTCGCCCCGAGCACCGAGACCGCGGTGCGCAGGACGTCCATCGGATGCGCGTCCAGCGGAAGCAGATCGATCACGGCCCGCACGTTCGCGTCGAGGTCGCGATGGGTGCGTTCGAAGGTCTCCAGCTCGCTCAGCTCGTGCGCCTGCGGCAGCTCGCCGTGCCAGAGCAGGTACGCGACGGCCTCGAACGGCTGGGTCGCCGCGAGCTCCCGCACCGGATAGCCCCGGTACAGGAGCGAGTTCGTCTCCGGGTTGACCTTGCTGATCGCAGTGTGGTCCACCGTGACCCCTGCGAGGCCCTTCTTGATCTCGGCATCCGTCATGGCTGCTCCTTTCTGTTTCCGCTTTCCCTTATGTTCCGCTTCCCCGTCCGGTTCCGCTCGCCTGTCGCGATCCGTCATCACGACGAGCACATCGTGACGGGCGAGCGGACGGGACGAGACCTAACGGTCGACGGTGAAGGTGAAGATGCCCGCGTCGAAGCGGTTGTACTGCTCGTAATCGAGAAGCTCGTAGAGGTCTGCCCGGTGCTGCATCTGGCCGAGCTGACCGGTAAGGTGCCCCTCCTCGAGCAGCGTATCCAGCGCCCGTTCCGCCGCGCCCATCGCCATGCGCAGCAGCGACACCGGCCAGATGACGATGTTCACCCCCACATCTCGCAGCTGATCGGTGGAGAACAAGTCGCTCTTGCCGAACTCGGTCATGTTGGCGAGGATCGGCACGTCGACCGCCCTCCGCACCGCCTCGAACTCCTCCAGAGTGCGCATCGCCTCGGGGAAGATCGCGTCGGCCCCGGCGTCCACGAGTTGCCGGGCACGGTCGATCGCCGCGTCCAGTCCTTCCACCGCGCGGATGTCGGTGCGCGCCATGATCAGGAAGTTCGGGTCACGGCGGGCGTCGACGGCGGCACGGATGCGCTTGATCGCGGTATCCGCGTCGACCACGGCCTTGCCGTCGAGGTGGCCGCAACGCTTGGGATTGACCTGGTCCTCGATGTGGCAGCCGGCAAGTCCGGCATCCTCCAAGGTCTGGATCGTGCGGGCGACGTTCATCGGCTCACCGAACCCGGTATCGGCGTCGATGATCGCCGGCAGCTCGGTCATCCGCGCGATCTGCTGACCCCGGGCGGCGATCTCGGTCAGGGTCGTGAGCCCGATGTCGGGCAGGCCCAGATCGGCGGAGAGCACCGCGCCCGAGATGTAGACGCCCTCGAAGCCCTTCCGTTCGATCAGCCGTGCACTGAGCGGGTTGAACGCGCCGGGGAACCGCAGCAGCTCGCCGTCGGCGGGTCGTGCGCGCAGTATCCGCCGCTTCTCCGCCGCCGGGGTCGTCGCGTACAGCATCAGCATCCTCCGTTCGACTGTTCATAACTCAGGCAGAACCGGGCAGGAAGCCGCGCCGCGCGCCGCACCGCGGCGGTTCTGCCTGAGTTGTGAACGCCTGCGGTCAGGAGACCGCGCATCAGAACAGCCCCCTGGGTGCAGGGGCGGACGCCAGGACGCCCGGCGCCGCCACGATGGTCAGCTGTCGCACCTCGTCGGCCGACAGCTCGGGCAGCCGCTGGGCGAGCGCGAGGAACCGTTCGATCTCGGCCTCGGCGAGGACGGACTCCGCCAGCAGCCGGAATTTGCGGACGTAGTCGTCCCGGGCGAACGGACGCGCGCCGAGCGGGTGAGCGTCGGCGACGGCGATCTCCTCCTCGAGGACCGTGCCGTCAGCGAGGCGGATCTCGGCCCGGCCGCCGAACGCCTTCTCGTTCGGATCCTCGGAGTGGTAGCGGCGGGTCCATTCCGGGTCCTCCGCGGTGGTGATGCTCCGCCACAGCGCGACGGTGTCCGCCCGGGCGGCCCGCGCCGGCGCATAGGAGTCGACGTGGTGCCAGGCACCGTCCTGCAGGGCGACCGCGAAGATGTACGGGATCGAGTGGTCGAGGGTCTCGCGAGAGGCCTGCGGGTCATACTTCTGCGGGTCGTTCGCGCCGGACCCGATGACGTAGTGGGTGTGGTGCGAGGTGTGCAGCACGATCGAGGAGACGTTGGCCGGATCCGCCAGCTCGGGATGCTCCCGGTGGAGCTTGCGGGCCAGGTCGATCCAGGCCTGCGCCTGATATTCGGCCGAGTGCTCCTTGGTGTACGAGTCGAGGATGCTGCGCTTCGCCTCGCCGGATGCGGGCAGCGGCACGTCATACGCGGCTTCGGGTCCGTCGAGCAGCCAGGCGATCACGCCGTCCTCTCCTTCGTAGATCGGGGAGGGGCTGGTCTCGCCGCGCATCGCGCGGTCCACGGCCTCGACCGCCATCTTTCCGGCGAACGCGGGCGCGTGCGCCTTCCAGCTGGAGATCTCGCCCTTGCGGGACTGCCGGGTCGCGGTCGTGGTGTGCAGGGCCTGGCCGATCGCCTGGGAGATCGTCTCGACGTCGAGCCCGAGCAAGGTGCCCAACCCCGCTGCCACGGACGGGCCGAGGTGCGCGACGTGGTCGATCTTGTGCGCATGCAGCGAGATGGCACGCACCAGGTCGATCTGGATCTCGTAGCCGGTCGCGATGCCCCGCACCAGGGCCGCACCGTCGGCGCCGACGTGCTGGGCGACGGCGACCAGCGGCGGGATGTTGTCGCCGGGATGCGAATACTCCGCGGCGAGGAAGGTGTCGTGGTAGTCGAGCTCTCGCACTGCGACCCCGTTTGCCCAGGCGGCCCACTCCGGGCTGGAGCGACGGACCAGCGGGCATCCGAAGACCGTCGATCCCTCCCCGTTCACCGACACGGGGTGGTCGAGGGCCTGCTGCCGGGCTGCGCTCACCGGCCCGCGGGTGAGGGATGCCGCCGCCACCGCCGCGTTGTCGATCACCCGGTTCACGATCATGTCGACGACGTCGGGCTCCACGGCCACGGGATCGGCAGCCACCTCGGCGAGGTGCCAGGCGAGCTGTCCCTCGCGCGGCAGGCTCTCGTCGCTCCGGTGGACGCGAAGGTGGTGGATGACGGTCATGCTGCTCCTTCTCGGGTGGTGGCGTGCGCCGTGGGCGCGGAAGACGGGGCCGACTCGATCGATTCGAGGATGCTGACCAGCGCGTTGTGCAGGTGCACGTGCGTGGCGTGGGCGGCGAGGTCGCTGTCGCCCGTGGCGATGGCCCGGGCGATGAGGGCGTGTTCGGCGACCGAGGCGGCAAGGCGGGGCGGCTGATCCCTGGCGAGTCCGCGGACGCGCACGAGGTGGGTGCGCACCGACCGCAGTGCGGCGGTGAGGTGGTCGTTGTCGGCCGCGGCATCCAGCGCCTGATCAAAACGGGCGATCAGCGCATAGTAGGCATCACGGGCGGCGTCGCCGTCGAGGCGGGCCTCGTCGAACGCGTCGGCGAGCTCCGCGAAAGACGGAGCGTCGGACGAGGCGGCCGCGAGACGGGCGGCGGTCTCCTCCAGCGCTCGGCGGACGACGAACAGCGCACGGATGTCGTCCCCGTCGACGGCGGTGACGACAGTCATCCGGGGCGAAACGCGGGCGACCAGGCCGTCCGCGATGAGGCGCGCCAGCGCGGCGCGGAGCGGGGTGCGGCTCACCCCCAGCCGCGCCGACTGCTCGACCTCGCCGAGCACAGCACCCGGCGCGAGCCGGCCCGACTGGATCTCGGCCAGCAGGGTGGCGTAGGCGCTGTCGCCGGCGCGCATGCATCCTCCGATGAATGACAGCAGATTTCCCCTTAATGTATACAAACCGCACACATTGAGCAACCCGCAACCACCCGGGGCACTGTGAGCGCATACATGAGCGGCTCGCTGACGCCAGCCGAATCGCGGCCACGGTCACCGGCGCTGCGTGGCTGTACCGGCGGAGCGCAGCTCGCGCGGGATCAGGTGATTCGGCCGGATCAGGCTGTCCGCCGCTGATTTTCGCCTGATTCCGGCGACATGCCAGGCCTGCCCGCACCCGACAGCGACCGGAGACGGCGGCGACTCAACCGCCGGTGATTCGGAGACCGCGCGCGCCGAGGGCGCGACGGTCGGCGCGGAGGCTCGTCAGCAGCCGTTCGAGGTTGGCCGCGGCGTGGGCCTCGATCGCCTCCGCGGCAGCGGTGGCGTCCCGCACGCGCACCGCGTCGACGATCGCGGCGTGCTCGCTCCAGGCGTCGGCGCGCCCTTCGGCGCCGCGCAGTTCGAGCCACCGCGCCCGCGCCATCCGGGTGATGGCGTCGCGGATCGCCGCCTCGACGAAGGGGTTCCCGCCGAGCCGCGCGAGCCCCTCGTGGAAGTCGTTGCCGCGGCGTAGGCCCTCGGCCTGGTCCTCGCCGTCGGCACCGGGCACGACCGACGCGGCGAAGGCGGCGAGATCGGCATCACTCGCCCGCGCGCAGGCGAGCCGCGCGGCGGTGCTCTCCAAGGCCGCCCGGTGCTCGCCGAGCGCGGCCACCTCGTCGAGGTCGATGGGAGTGGCGTGCCACGCGCGGCCCTCGCGGGCGACGAGCCCTTCGGCCTCGAGCCGGAAGAGCGCAGCGCGCACCGGCGTGCGGGAGGCGCCGTGTCCGGCCTCGAGACCGCGTTCGCTCAACCGCTCCCCCGGCAGGATCTCCAGATCGAGGATGCCGCGGCGCACACCGTCGTAGACGAGCTCCGTCTGGGATGACCCGCTCATGCCGCCTCCGTCTCGGTTTGCCCGACGATTGGTATACCAGTACGGTATACCAAGACCGCGGTCGGATGCCCGCCGACGGGGAGAGAACCCATGGCGACGAGACGACCCGCACACTCCGAATCATCGCCGCAGCTCGGCGGGCTCCGGCCGTGGTCCATGCTCGCGGTCACCGTGATCGCCCAGGCATCCGGCACCGTCTTCCAATCCGCGCCGGCGTTCCTGATCCCGCTGCTGCACACCGAGCGCGGCGTCTCGCTCGCCCAGGCGGGCCTGCTCGCCTCCGCCCCCACCCTGGGCCTCGTGCTGACCCTGGTGGCGTGGGGGGCGCTCACCGATCGGATCGGCGAACGATGGGTCATCGCCGGGGGGATGGCGCTGACCGCGATCGCCGCCGTCGGCGCGGTGACCTCGTCCGGCTATCTCGCCCTAGGCGCCTGGCTGCTGATCGGCGGTGCCGCCTCCGGCAGCAGCAACGTGGCCAGCGGGCGCGTCATCGTCGGCTGGTTCCCCCCGCATCGGCGGGGGCTGACCATGGGGATCCGGCAGATGTGCCAGCCCCTGGGCGTCGCGGCCGCGGCGATCGGCATCCCCTCGCTGGCTGCAGCCGCAGGCGTCGGCGCCGCGATGATGCTGCCGCTCGTTTTGACCGCCGTCTCCGCCGTGCTCGCCGCGGTCATCGTGGTGGATCCGCCGCGCCCCGAGCGAAAAGCGGGCACAGCCGCGGCCGCCAACCCGTACCGCGGGGCGGCGACGCTCGTCCGCATCCATCTGGCCTCGGCGCTGCTAGTCGTTCCGCAGTACACGGTGTCGATCTTCGGACTGATATGGCTGACGTCGGCGAACGAGATGAGTCTGACGGCGGGCGGCATCGTGGTGGCCGTCGCTCAGTTCATCGGCGCGCTGGGCCGGGTCGGCATCGGCGCGCTCTCCGACCGGGTCGGGAGCCGCCTGCGACCGCTGCGTCTGGTGGCCTGGTGCGCCGCCGGCGTCATGCTGGCGCTGGCCGCATCGACGGCAGCACCGGCGTGGGTCGCGGCCACCGTGCTGGTGATCGCGACCGGGATCACCGTCGCCGACAACGGACTGGCCTACACCGCAGTCGCGGAGATCGCCGGCCCCTTCTGGTCGGGACGCGCACTGGGACTCCAGAACACCGGCCAGTTCCTGGCGGCGTCGATCGTGGGCCCCGGCGTCGGCGCTCTGATCACCCTGATCGGCTACCCCGCCGCGCTCGCCGTGACCGCGCTCGCTCCGGCAGCGGCCGTTCCGCTCGTGCCGCGGGAGCGCCCGCCACTGCCGGTCGACACGGAGCCGGCCGAGAGCGCGTGAGCGCCGCGCCTTCCGTTTGCCGAAGTCGCTACGCGCTCATGTTCCAGCGGCGGAAGTCGGCGGCATCCTGCGCATCCGCCGGGCCGACGAAGACACGTTTCGTGTTGCCGGGGGCGTTGCCGTCGTAGGCGACGGTGAGGATGTCGCCCACGCGCGGAAGCTCGCGCGTGGGCAGCACAACGACCGGCTCGACCCAGCGGGTCGTGCCCAGCCGATCGGTGTAGCGCACCGTGATGCGCGAGATGGTGCGGACGGCGTGAGGGTCGGGAGTCGGCGCCTCCGTCACTTCGCCCGGGACTCGATCGCCCGCGGCGAGCACCTGATCCACGACGTCACGGCGGGCACGGCGACGCAGTCGCGCGACGAATCCGGTCGCGGCGGATGCCACCGCCAGTGCCCAGAGCAACACCGTGCCCCATACGTCGACCCGGTACCAGATCCAGTCGCCGAACCCCCAGGCCTCGGACTCACCGAACGTCGTGTCGAGACGCACGCCGACCTGGTCCGGCGGGGTCAGCTGCGGCACGAGCACCGTGAATCCGATCGCGACGCCGATGAGGACGACGGTGGCGGGGCCGACCACCGGGAACGTCAGTGGCCGTCCCGTGATCGTGCGGGCGGACACACCCACCGCGATGCCGAAGAGGATCAGCCCGACGAGCCCGACGGGCAACGTCCAGAAGAGGCCCTCCAGCCTGGAATCCCAGGTGCCGAACACGCTGTTCAGAGATGTGACCCGCCCCATGTCCACGATGGCGGCGACCCCCATGCCGAGCAGGACAGCACAGACAAACTGCAAAGCCTGCAGAACCACGTGCCGCACGATCCGCCAGGGGCTGTTGCGCCGCGCCGCGGCCCGTTCGGCACGTCGACGGACCGGGTCCACGGTACTCATACAGGCCTTCCTCCGGCTGATGTCCGACCACATCGGCGTTGTTCCCCACCCTATCCAGGACGTCACGACACCGCCGAGCCAGCGGCTACCCCGGTGCCACCGCTCCGAATCAGGAGCAGACTTTATTCATACGGATTCATAAAACGAATGATCCATCACGAGGAAGAGGCCACATCATGCGCGCAATCCGGCTTACCCATTGGAAGACGTTCCCGGAACTGCAGGAGATCGAGCGTCCCACGCCCGGCCCCGGAGAGGTCCTGTTGAAGGTGGCCGGCGCGGGCGCCTGCCACAGCGACGTCTCGCTGTTCGCCGACTTCGACGAGAACACCGGCGTCGCCGGTCTGAACCCTCCCTACACCCTCGGCCACGAGAACTCCGGCTGGGTGGAAGAGGTCGGGGACGGGGTGACCGGCTTCCGCAAGGGCGACGCCTACCTCGTGTTCGGCCCGACCGGCTGCGGCCATTGCGCCGCGTGCTCGCGGGGCGAGGAGACCTACTGCGAGAACGCCGCGACGCTGCCGGCCCAGGGCATCGGCCTCGGCCGCGACGGCGGGATGGCGGAGTACGTGGCGGTGCCCGCCGGGCACCTCATCCCGCTCGGAGACGCCGACCCGGTGGCTGCCGCCCCGCTCGCGGATGCCGCGCTGACGCCGTACCACGCCATCAAGCTCGCCCTCCCGAACCTCGACAAGGGCGGTGCGACGGCGCTCGTCATCGGGCTCGGCGGCCTCGGGCAGATCGCGGTGCAGATCCTGAAGGCGCTCACCGGCGCGACGGTCATCGCCACCGACACCAAGCAGGCCGCGATGGACGCCGCCCGCGAACGCGGCGCGATCGTCGTGGCCGGAGGAGAGGGCCAGGCCGAACGCATCCGCGAAGCGGCGGGCGGTCACGGGATCGACGCCGTGTTCGACTTCGTGGGCGCGACCCCGACCATCAAGCTCGCGCAGTCCGTGGTGGCCGTCGGCGGCCGCATCCAGGTCGTCGGAATCGCCGGCGGCACGGTCGAGTGGTCGTTCTTCACCGCCCCGTACGAGTCGGTCATCGCCAACTCGTACTGGGGATCGGTCGCCGACCTCCACGACGTGGTCGCCATGTACCGGGCCGGGCAGATCGTGCCGGATGTGGAGACCTTCACCCTGGATCAGGCCCTCGACGCATACCACCTGCTGCAGGACGGAAAGCTCTCCGCGCGGGCCGTGATCACCCCGAACGCGTAACCGACCGGCGAGGCGTCGGCCGCCCTCAACGGCGCCGGCGCCTCGCGAACGCGACCCGGAGGCTGCGCAGCACCAGGAGCAGACCGCCGAGCCCGACGGAACAGGAACGTGTGGAGCGGCAGGGGACTGCCGCTGATGTCACTCTGCGTCGTCAACAACCAGATGATCTGCGGGATGCCGAGTTTCTCGCACGCTGCTTCGCACCATCTTTCTCTCAAAGACATGCCAGACCACTGCGTACGACGCCGGGCTCGACACCAGGTGGCCACCGAGATCGACCGCTAGCGCGTGAACAGCTCACACTTCGGCGCACCACTCGCGCTCTCGATGGCCCATACCTTGCTCTGAAGTCCGCCCACGCAGCGCAACATCACGAACGGCCTCAGCAGCGGTGTCCCTCGTTTCGAGGGTCGTGATTCCTCTGTCACGGGTCTGGCGCACGATCGCGATCGCCTCTTCATCGACGCCCTGAGACGCACACGTCAATCAATTCTCATACATGCTCTCGGGCTTTTGAACCCGCTGTCGCCCCGATGGTGCGATCGCCAGACAAGCGATCTAGAGCGTATCAACGAGTTCAGAGATCCACGGCAAGTCCGCACCGACGCGCTGAACCGTGAGCGAGGCCGCGCGCACCGAGATCCCGGCCGCCGCTCTCAGTCTCTGCAGGTCGGGATCGCGCACAACCTGCGGATCCCGCGAGATCGCGAACAGCAACGCAGCCATGAAGCTGTCGCCGGCGCCGACCGTGTCAGCAACAGCGACACGCGGCGCGTCGATCGACACGCGCCCGTTCGCGCAGGCCATCAATGCGCCTTTTTCACCTCGGGTCACCGCGACCATGTCGGCACCGAGGTCTAGGACCCGGTCGCACACCTCCCGAATGTCACGCCGCGGATATAGCCAGGCAGCGTCTTCGTCGCTCAACTTGACCACGTCCGCACGAGCGAAGAACATCTCGGCCCGAGCCACGGCCTCCGTCCTCGGCCCGATCACGCTCGAGCGGATGTTTGGATCGAACGAAACGATTGTGTCCGAGTTCAGGGCCGACACCGCTTCAATCACCCGGCTCGCGCCGGGCTCCATGAAAGCAGCAAGAGATCCGGTGTGAACGAGACCGACGTCCGGAATAGTGAAATGCCCGGGATCCCAGGAGAGATCGAACTCGTACCGTGCGCTCCCGTCGTCAGCCAGTATTGCTCGAGCCGTCGACGTACGCTCCGCGGCGAACGAACGCTCGTCAAGTCGCCCGCCAGAGCGCTCCACCCATCGGGAGACCTGGCTCCCGCGGTCATCTCGGGCAATCATCGTCAGCAACGTGACCGGCACCTGAAGCCGGGCAAGCCCAACCGCGACATTCGTCGGCGACCCGCCAACCCGTTCGACCGGACGATCGCCCCCTCGGCCGACGATATCGATCAGGGCCTCTCCGACAACGAAGGACTCCACCGGCCCCTCACCCGACAAGCGGGATGTCGATTCGCCGCGGCCCCGCGATCTCGCTTGGCTCGACGCGGATGACGGCCGCTCCGTCCTCGATACGAACCGAAGCGCCGGTCCCGCCCGCCCGCGGAAGTTCCAGCACCGACGCGTCCGTGGACAACGTCACCTCTTGACCGATGGCGGCCTGCACAAAAGCGTGTGCGGTTGACGCTGTGCGAGTCCACCGCACCCAGGGAGCGTCTGAGGGTGCGCCGATCTTCGGGTCCAGGGGACGTGACCCGAAGATCGCCTCCTCGTTCGCGCGGTTCCACGCGCCAAGCGTCTGCAGCGTCCGTCGCTGAATCTCCGGAACCTCGCCCGCCGCGGTCAGTCCGATGTTCAACAACAGGTTCCCGCCACGGGAGACGACATCCACGAAATGGATGATCGCGTCGCGGCCACTCAGCGACGCAGTCTCGTCCTCACACTGGTTGTATCCGAAGGAGAAGCCAACGCCGCGAGTATTTTCCCATGTGCCGGCGCTCTCGGCCCCCAGTCCCTCTTGATATTCGCTCGTGCGATAGTCCCAGTGAGTCTCACCCCAGCGGTCGTTGACGACCCCTTCGGGCCGGGCCCCATAGAACCGATCGAACAACTCGATCAAGCTCTTCGCCCCGGCTATCTTTCCCGCGTCTGGCCACTCAATGTCCCCCCACAAGACTTCGGGCCGATACCGCTCGATCAGGTCGGCGACCTGGTCGAAGGCATAGTCGGCATACGCCCGATCCCGCGGTCGCAGCGCATTACCGATGGGCCCCATGATCGGGGGAAGATCGCTGAACCCCCAGTCCAAGCCACCCGAGTAGTAGATACCGAAGCGGACGCCGGCACGATCTGCGGCGTCGCGGAACTCTCCGATAAGGTCTCGATGCGGGCCGCGGGCCACGGTGTTACGCGTCCCGGTCCCCGGCGCATCCCAGAGAGTCACGCCGTCGTGGTGTTTCGTGGTGGGAACGAAGTAGCGGGCGCCGGTCTCGCGTACCAGCGCGAGAACTGCGTCGGCATCAAACCTCTCGGCCTTCCACGCATCGAGAAAGTCATCATAAGGCGCGGCACCGTAGAACTCTTTCTGATGCTCCTGAGCAGGACTGCCCTCAATGCGAATCGTGTTGTAATACCACTCGGCATAAGGGTTATGCGTGTTCCAATACTGCTCATCAAAAGTCCCGAGCGGGCCGATGGGCTCGGCCCAGGCAGGCACCGAATATGGCCCCCAGTGCACGAAGATACCGAGCTTCGCGTCGCGATACCAGGACGGCGTCTCGTGTGCGAAGCGCGCGTAGTCTGCCGGCCGCACCGGCTCGTCCTTGAACATAGCCATAGTGTCTGTCTCCTATGAATCGAGTGAGTTAACGAGAGTCATCGCCCGCCG
>JAATGR010000088.1 GCA_015654575.1 Actinomycetales bacterium | reverse complement strand
TCGTCATGTCGTCATGTCGTCATGTCGTCATATCGTCATGGTCTGATGGTTTCCGCATCCGCGCACGGGTGGGATACGGTCCGTGGTACGCCGCTGCTGCACGCGGGCCGGCGCACCGATATGCTCCTGATCAGCCCCGGCGAAGACGGATCTTTGCGCCAGCGCTCGCCAGAACGGTCGCGGTACGGAACCGTCGCCACCCGTTCCCGGTGCCCAGAAGACCTGGAGGCTCTCCCGTATGCTGACGTTCTTCTCTTCGCATCGAGTCCGGGGCGCACGTGCGCTCGCCGTGATCCTCGTCATGGGCTGCGCCGCCCTGTTCGTTGCGGCAGGCCCCGCGCAGGAGGCGGAGGCGGTCACCGCGGTGTGTCCCGATCCGGGCGACTACCCGGACATCAACAACGACATCGGCAGCTTCGTCGACACCAACGTCGCGGTGTCGTGGGCGGGGATTACGCCGCGACGGGCGAGGCCGCGGAATCCGAGGGCCTCCTCGTCGTCGAGGGAGACGCCTCCTTCGACAAGAACCCGGCCGGTACGTTCAACGTGGGGACAGTGGGCGGCGGCTCTCAGATCGCCCCTGCGGCGGGTGAGACGATGCTCGCGGTCGGCGGTGACCTCTCGAGCACCGCGCAGACGACCGTGCAGGTGGGAGCGGGCCTGCAGCCGGGCGGCGCCGTCCACGTCGGCGGCTCGACGACGGGAGCACTGGGGGAGCTGGTGACCGGTGGTGGAGAGGTCACGACGGGCATGGGGCTGGATGCGGCGCTGGCACCCTTCGACGACTTCGGCGACGTCGTCGCGACCACCTCGACCGAGCTGGCCGCACTCCCGGTGACCCAGGCGGCGCCCACCCGCGACGAGACCTGGGAACCGTTGACCTTCACCGGGCCGGGCGCCGACGCGGACCCGGCATCCGTCATCGTCTTCGACGTCGACGCGTCGATGCTCACCGGTTCGTTGGAGATCGACTTCGACGACATGCCGCGGTGGGCGCCCGTCGTCATCAACGTGCGGGGAGTGCCGGAGGACATCACCTTCAACGTCACCCAGGTGCTTGTCGACGGCGTGCTCGCCGACGACTTCTCATCCCAGGACTACGGGAACGTCGCCTCCACGCTGCTGTGGAACTTCGTCGACGCGACGTCGCTGACCATGGAGGGCGGATCCCAGTTCCTCGGCTCGATCGTCGCACCTCAGGCGGACGCCACCCTCTTCGAGAGCACGAACGGTCGCGTCTACGTCGGCGGTGACCTCACCGTGAGCGGGACCGGCAGCGAGCAGCACAACTTCCCGTGGATCGGTCCGGCTCCGTTCGGCTGCGGCGCCGGCGGCGGATTCTCCCTGTCCAAGCAGATCAGCGGGGATGCCGCGGATGCGGTGCCCACCGGAACCGTGTTCACGGTGCGTTGGTCGGCGATTCTGCCGGATGGTGTCGAGTACTCGGGCGCGACCTCGGGGACGGTGACGGTGGGTGCGGATGGCTCGGTCGTCGAGGGTCCGGATGATCTGCCGGCCGGGACGGCGGTCTCCTTCGTGGAGACGGATCTTCCCGAGATCGCCGGGGTGGTGTGTGGGACGCCCGTGTTCGACCCGGCATCGGTGACCGTCGCCGATGGTGAGATCGCTGCGGTCACCCTCACGAACACGGCTGACGTCCCACCGGAGCCGGCGGTCTCCGCGGGCGGGTTCTCGGTCGCGAAGCAGATCTCCGGGGACGGCGCCGGGCTGGTGCCGGACGGCCGCGAGTTCACGGTCGCCTGGAGCGCAGGCGTTCCGGATGCCCTCACCTACGGTGGCGCGACGGCGGGCACGCTAACCCTGACCGCCGACGGCCCGGCGGTCAGCGGCCCACAGGATCTGCCCGAAGGCACCGTGGTGTCGCTCTCGGAGGTCACTCCGGGGGCGGTCACGGGAATGGCCTGGGGTGTACCCCGCTTCGAGATCGACGGTCGGGACGTGACGCAGCTGCAGATCGTGGGCGGGACCTCGGTGTCCGTCCTCCTCGACAACACTGCGAGCATCACCCCCGATCCGAATCCGGACCCGTCCCCAGATCCGGACCCGTCGCCGAGTCCGGACCCGTCGCCGAATCCGGACCCGCTGCTGCCGTCGACGGGAGTGAACGGCATCCCGCCGTGGCTGGAGACGTCGATTCCGGTGCTGCTCGGTCTGGGGCTCGCGTTGCACGTGTTCGGACGGCGTTTGCGTCGGAGGTGAGGGGAGTCGGTCCGACGCCCGGACCGACTCGTCCGTCTCAGCCGGCGCGCAGCCCGTACTCGACGGTGGCGTAGAAGTCTCGGGCAAGGCTCGTGAGCTCTGCCCCGGCTCGGTCGGGGGTGCCGGCGTCGAAGGGCGGTTCGGGCGCGTATTCGGCGCCGAGCTCGAGGAAGCGCGCGTAGTCGTCACCCCGGAGCCGGGCGACGAGGCGGATGGCCAGATCCATTCCGGCGGTCACACCGGCTGCGGTCATCAGACTCCCGTCGGTGACGACGCGTTCGTCGACCGCGGTCGCGCCGTAGCCGGCGAGGAGGTGCCGCACGGACCAGTGCGACGTCGCCCGTCGCCCGTCGAGGAGTCCGGCGGCGCCGAGCGCGACCGCCCCGGTGCAGACGCTCGCAACCGTCTCCGCCGCAGCGCCCAGCCGGCGGATCGAGGCGATGGCGCGCGAATCGCGGAGCAGCACCGCGGTGTCGCCGCCGGGTACGAGCAGCACGGTCGGCGCCTCCGGCGCGTCCTCCAGAGTGGTCGTCGGTGTCAGGGGGAGGCCCCCGGCGCTCGTGACCGGTTCGTCGACGGGGCCGGTCGTGGCCAGGTGGATGGTGGCGCCGAGCAGGGAGGAGAGGAAGTAGTGCGGTCCGATTGCGTCGAGGGTATCGAAGCCGGGATGCAGGACGATGACGATCTCCTCGGAGGCCTGCAGGGTGACGCCGGGTCGTGCCGCGAGCGCGTGGTGGGCGGCGACGGAGCGATCCCAGGCGGCCTGGGCGGCGGCATCCTTCGCAGGCGGCGTGCCGTGGTTCATCGCGTCCCACTCCAGCGGGTGGTCGGTCATGGTGTGCTCCCATCGGTGTAGACCAGCTGCGGACGGCCGGTCAGGGGGTTGGTGATCGTGGCGCCCGTCACGCCGAAGACCCGGCGCAGCAGGTCGGGGGTGAAGACGTCGCCGGGGGTGCCGGTGGCGACGGCCCTGCCCGCCGAGAGGACGACGACACGGTCGCAGTAGGCGGCGGCGAGGTTGAGGTCGTGCAGGGTGATCAGCGTCGTGACCCGGAGATCGCGCACCAGCGAGAGCAGGTCGAGCTGGTGACGGATGTCGAGGTGGTTCGTGGGCTCGTCGAGCACGAGGATGCGGGGCTCCTGCGCGAGCGCCCGCGCCAGCTGCACCCGCTGCCGCTCGCCGCCGGAGAGGGTGCCGACCTGTCGATCGGCGAGATCCTCGACGTCGGCGACGACCATGGCGTGCTCGATCGCCCGTCGATCGGCGGTGGTGTCGTTGACGTACCCGCGGCCGTGCGGGATGCGGCCGGTGGCGACGCATTCGGCGACGGTGAGCTCCACGTCGGTCGGCGCATCCTGGACGACGGCCGCGGTGATGCGCGCGGCCCGGCGGGCGGGCATGCGCCAGACGTCTCCGCCATCGGCCGTGACGTGGCCCGTGACCGGTCGCAGCATGCGGTAGACGGTGCGCAGCAGCGTGGACTTGCCGCTGCCGTTCGGGCCGACCAGCCCCAGGATCTCGGATGCCGCGGTGAGCGAGATCCGGTCGATGATGCGCCGGCCGGCGAGGTCGACGCTGACCTCGTCGACCTCCAGCTCGGCCCCGCCCGGAAGGCTCATGCGTCGCTCCGTCCCGAGCGTCGCATCAGGAACAGGAAGAAGGGCGCGCCGATTGCGGCGGTGAGCAGTCCGACCGGCACCTCGGAGGGCGCGAGGATCAGGCGCGCGGCGATGTCGACGACGACCAGCAGCAGCGCTCCGGCCAGGGCCGCGGCCGGCAGCACCCAGCGATGGTCGGATCCGACGATCATCCGGATCGCGTGCGGCACGACGAGGCCGACGAAGCCGATGGCCCCGCTGACCGAGACGGCGACGCCGACCAGCAGTGAGGTGATGACGAACAGGATCAGCCGGACGCGGCCGACGTCCACGCCGAGGCTCGCGGCGGTCTCGTCGCCCACCAGGAAGGCGTTCAGCACCCGGGCCATGAGGACGAGCACCGTGACCGTCACGACGAGCACGAGGGTCGGCAGCCCCAGGTCGCCCCAGTCCGCGGCGGCGAGACTCCCGGACAGCCAGGAGAGCACGGCGCTCACCCCTTCGCCGGGCGCGCTCGCCCGCAGCACGAGGTAGCTGGTGATTGAGCTGAGCAGGTACGACATCGCGACACCGGCGAGGACGAGACGGTTCGGCGTCACCCGCCCGCGTCGCTGCGCGAGCAGGAACACGAGGAGCGTGGTCGCCAGCGCGCCGGCGAAGGCGGCCAGCGGAACCGAGACGGTCACGAGCAGACCGCCGGTGAGCGTCAACGCCGCCACCGCCGCGACCGACGCGCCGGAGGAGACGCCGAAGACGAAGGGATCGGCGAGCGGGTTGCGCACCACGGCCTGCAGGACGGCGCCGGCGACGGCCAGTGCCGCGCCGATCGCGACGGCGAGCAGCGCCCGGGGCAGCCGGAACTCCCAGATGATCCGCGCCTCCGTGTCCGTCGCGGAGGTGCCGACCAGCCCGGGCAGCAGGCGGTCCCCGATCACGCTGACGACGCGATCGGGTGGGATCAGCACGGAGCCGACCCCGACCGACAGCAGCACCGCGATCACGCAGCACGCGGCAAGGACCGCGAGCACCGTCCGTGGCCGGCGCACCCGCCCTGCGGGGGACGGTGCGATGCTCACGTCGCCGGCACCGGCAGGTCCAGGTCCGGATGCAGTGCGTTCGCGATCTCGGTCAGGCCCCGCATCACCGTGACGGAGGCGTCGGTGTCGTCGACCGGGATCTCGACGATGCGTCCCTGCGCCACCGCCGGCAGATCTGGGAAGGTCGTTTCCAGATAGGCGCGGAGGGTGTCGAAGTCCTGTCCCTGATAGGTGCCGACGAGGATGACGTCGGCGTCGGAGGCGGCGAACTCCTCCCGGCTCACGTAGACCGAGTCGGCGGGGAACACGTTCTGGCCGCCGGCCGTCTCGATGGCGTCGTCGTAGATGCCGCCGGCGAGCACGATCAGCGGTCCTTCGCCGCCGTTGTAGAAGGCGACGTCGACGGTGTCGAGTCCGTCCACTGCGTCGACGACGGCCTGCCTCTCGGCGTTCAACTCGGCGATGACCTCCTCGGCGCGCTCGGAGACGTCGAAGATCGCGCCGAGATCCCGCAGCGTCTGGATCGTGGTGTCCAGCGTCATTGCCACGGCGTCGCCGCCGTCGGCGTCGCAGATGCTCGCGCCGTAGACCTGGGCCCCGCTCTCCTCGATCTGTTCGACGGAGGCGTAGCCCTGCGAGGTATCGAAGGCGTATCCGGTGAGGGACTGCCCGATGACGAGATCAGCACCCTGGGTCAGCAGCACTTCCTTTGAGGGCCAGCCCATCGCGGAGCCGATCTCCGGGATGCTGCTCGCCGCCTCGGCGAGGCTGTCGGGGAAGTCTGCGTAATTGCCTGCCATCGAGGTGATCCGGTCTTCGAGGCCGAGCGCGATCAGCATCTCGGTCGGTGCCTGCCACAGGCTCACGACGTGTTCGGGCGCCTCGTCGAAGGTGAGCGTGCGTCCGCAGTTCTCGATCGACACGGGATAGCCGGACCCGGTGGTGGCGATGTCGGCTGATCCGCCGGAGGACGATCCCGCCGCGGTGGACGAGCATCCTGCGAGGGCGAGGATGAGGGAGGCCGTGATGGCCGCGGTCATCCCGGTTCGATTCCTGGGCATGTGTTCCTGTTCCGAGGTCGGCGCGTGGCCGGCGAGATGATCTACATTGTGTAGAGATATTTCATTTTCGGTGAGCTTCTGCCTGACCGGAAGTGGCAGGAACAACGAAGACCGAAAGATTTACGCAATGTCGCCTTCGAAGGGATCGTCGCGCCCGCATCGCGTCGCGGTGCTCGCACTCGACCACTCGCTGCCGTTGGAGATCGGGATGCCGTTCGTCGTGTTCGGGGCACCCCACCTGGACTACGAGGTCATGTTGTGCGGCCGCGCCGCGGGCCCGGTCGAGACGGAGCACGGATGGCCGGTCCACGCGCCTTTCGGCCTCGCCGCGGTCGCCGCAGCCGACACCGTGATCGTGCCTGCGTTCCGCGGGTTCCTCGACGGAACGCCAGAGGATGTGCGCGATGCGCTCCGCCTCGCACACAGCGCCGGCGCGCGCATCGCCTCGATCTGCACCGGAGCCTTCGCTCTCGCGGATGCGGGACTGCTCGATGGCAGGCGCGCCACCACGCACTGGCAGTACGCCGACGAGCTCGCCCGACGCCACCCGGCGGCCGATGTCGATCCGGACGTCCTCTACGTCGACGCGGGGGACATCCTCACCTCGGCGGGAGTCGCCAGCGGCCTCGACCTCTGCCTGCATCTGCTGCGTCACGATCGCGGCGTCGCGGCGGCGAACGAGATCGCCCGAGGTGTGGTCGCGGCCCCTCACCGGGACGGCGGGCAGGCGCAGTTCATCCGCAGGGCGCCGTCGCCGGCATCCCGGGGGCACCTTGGTGCCACCAGGGATTGGGCGCTGCACCGCTTGGCGGAGCCGTTGACCGTTGCCGATTTCGCCAGGCACGCACGGCTGCCAGTGCGCACCTTCGAGCGTCGCTTCACCGCGGAGACCGGCAGCACCCCGATCCGATGGCTGAACGCCGCCCGCATCGACCGGGCGCGCGAGCTCCTCGAGACCACCGACGTCGGCATCGACCGCATCAGCGAGTTGTGCGGGCTCGGCACCTCGGCGAACTTCCGGCAGCACTTCCGGCGGGCCCTCGGCACCAGCCCGCGGGAATACCGTCGCGCCTTCGCCGCGGGGTGAGGGTCGGGCGGGGGTTACGGCACCAGCACGGCGCGGCCCTGGATGCGACCGTGGTGCAGGTCGTCGAAGGCCTGCACGGCGTCGTCGAGGGAGTAACGCTGAACTTCGACGCCGATCTTGCCCGCCTGAGCGAGTGCGATCACCTGACGCATCTCGGAACGGGTCCCGCCGTAGGCGCGCTCGATGCTCACTCCCCAGGGAAGCGCCGAGTTGCCGGCGACGTATTCGAAGACGCCTCCTCCGAGTCCGACGAAGCGGATCGCACCGCCGCCGCGCACGACGCTCACGGCGGTGGTGACGGTGGGCTGGACTCCCACGAAATCGAAGACGACATCGGCGCCGATCCCGTTGGTGAGGTCGAGGATCTTCTGCGCGGCATCCCTGTCGCTGGGGATCGCGATGGCGCCGTGCTCTTCGGCGAACCGCAGCTTCTGCTCGTCGGTGTCGAGGCCGATCACCCGGCATCCGGTCGTTGCGAGCAGAATCTGCAGACCCATGTGGCCGAGGCCGCCGAGCCCGAGGACGACGACGGTCGCGTCACCGGTGAGTCGGTCGCGGACCGCGTTGATGGCGTGCATCGGAGTCAGTGCGGCGTCGGCGAGGGGCGCGGCGGCGACCGGGTCGAGGTCGCCCAGCGGGTCGAGGTGGCGAGCCTTCACCGCGATGAAGTCGGCCATGCCGCCGGGGGTGCCGATGCCGGGGGAGAGCGGTGCCAGCGCGTCACGCGGATACGCGACCTCGCAGTTGTTGTCGCGCCCGGCCAGGCATTCGCGGCATTGGCCGCACGAGAGGATGAGTGAGACGAGGGCGGCATCGCCCTCCGACCAGCCCTGCACATCGTCGCCGATCTTTGCGACGGTGCCGGCTACTTCGTGGCCGAGGGTGCTGCCGATGAGCGGATTGTCGTCTCCGAAGTTGATGATCGTGATGTCCGAGTGGCAGAGACCCGCGCCGCGCACCTGAAGAAGAATCTCGTCGGGGTGGATGTCCGGAACCGGCTTCTCGTGAATCTCGACGGTGTCGTTCTTCACGTAGGTCACTGCGCGCATTATCAGTCCTGTTCTGCCGGGCCTGTGTGCTCGGCGCGATGAGTGGTTCGCCGGATCCGACGTCCAACATCCACTCTAAGAGCTGTTCCCGGGGCTCGCTCCGGGTGCGCGACGGGACGCTCCGTGGGCCAGATCGGCGGAGAAGGCCCCGCGTTCGCGCGGGCGCTTCCGCCGTCTTCTCTCTCAGCGTTCCCGCGCTGAGAAGCGCAGGGAACAGTAAATGGTCGGGGTGACAGGATTTGAACCTGCGGCCTCTTCGTCCCGAACGAAGCGCGCTACCAAGCTGCGCCACACCCCGTGGCAACCCTCCGAGTCTACCTGAGAACGGGCTCGTGGCCGAATCCGTGGCGGAGATTCACCGGCCGGTGCGGGTGACGAGATGGGGGAGCGGGCCTTCGAGGCGCGCGATCGAGACCTTCACCTGCACGATGTCGGATTCGAGGCGGTCGAACCGCTCGTCGACACGGTCGAACCGCGCATCGACACGGTCGAAGCGGGCGTCAATGCGCTCGAACCGGGCGTCAGTGCGCTCGAACCGGGCATCGACGTGGTCGAACCGCTCGTCGATGAGTCGGAAACGACCATCGACCCGACGAAGCGCCCAGGCCAGCAACGAGGCGATACCGCCCAGCAGGGCGATCGTCGCGGCACCGATCGCGACGATCACGCCGATCACTTCGATGGACACGACCATCCCCTTATTGTGCCCGCGTCGGAGGGGATTGTCAGGGGCGCCATTCCTGGATGCCGCCGGGCAGGACGCCGTTGACGGGGCCCATACGTCGGTCCGCGACAGTCCGCGCGCGCCGCCGCCGCTTGACGATCATCAGGAGGACCCCGGCGATGACCAGCCCGCCACCCGCGCCGCACACCGCCAGGCCGGGGATCGTCGCATCACCGGTGGTCGCCAGCGAATCGATGATTGTGAGTTCGGCGGTCTCTCCGCATTCTCCGCGGCTGAGCACCACGGGTTCCGCATCCGGGGTGGGCCGGTAGCGGAGCTCCGCGAGCCAGAGCTTCGTCCCCGCCCTGTCGGATACCGCATCGGGTGACGTGAACGTGCCCGACGAGTCGACGATGACCGGTGCGAGAGTCGCCTCCAGCGTTTCGGACGAGCACACCGGCTCCGCGCCCGTATCAGCGTGGAAGACGGAGAACACCAGTTCCGCGTCGATGCCGTCGCCGAGCCCGGTCACCGTCGCGGTGTCGGTGAAGACCGCGCCGATCGCGGCGCGTTCCTGCGCGCGGGTGACCAGCGTCGGCTGCTCCACGATCGTCGTCTCGTCTTCGGCGCCACAGGCACCCTGCGCGAGCAGACGACGTTCACCTTCCGGCGATGTCCACCAGAGGTATTCCATCCATGAGTGCGCGCCGCCGACGGTCAGCCGCACCGGCGGCGATGTGTATTCGCCCGCGGAGGTGACCGACACGGCGGAGGTGCGGGCGACCAGGTCTTCGGGGAGACAGGCACCGGCCATCGCGCCGTCGCCGCGGTAGACCTCGAAGACCACCTCGGTCACGCCGGTGACCGGCACCGATCCGGCCACCGTCGCGACGTCCGTCGCCTCACCGCCGAGACCGACACCGGGCGTCGCCCGGGTCGTGACCGTCGGGAGATCGACACGTGTGGTCTCGGCCGCCGTGCCGCAGAGGCCGGTGTGGACCGCGACGCCGTCTGCATCCGTCGCCCGTTCCTGCCACACGTAGACACCGAAGTCGGATACCGCCGGCGCGGTGAAAGACGTGGAACCTGCACTGACCACCCGCACCGGCGGTGCGCTCCACACCAGATTCTCCGGAGTGCAGGCATCCGCCGCCGCCGTGCCGTCGGGCACGCGGAAGACCTCAGTCCAGACGTCGAGACCGTTCGCGGGGACCGCGCCCTCGACGATCACCAGATCGCTCATCCCGGCGCCGACGGCGACCTGCGGCTCCGCGGCCGATGAGACCGAGGTCACGAGCATCACCTGGCTCGCCTCCCCGAAGCGCTCCGTCCACAGATAGCCGTCATCGAGCATCGCACGCGTCTCCCCAGACTGCGCCTCCGCGTCGATCCGCCATACCGCGGTGTAGAAACCGGTGCCCGTCACCTCCCAGGACGAGGAGACCCGATACGGCGCCGTGGGTCCTAGCCGGGGATCGGTCGTCACCTCCAGCGTTCCGACCGCCTTCGCATCGGCGGGCACCGCATCGCCCACGACAGGCTCCGCGGTCGTGCGGTACACCGTGGCGGAGGCGGTCACCGGCGCGTAGCCGCCGTCGCTCGTGCGCCCCCAGCTGCCGTGCGCTGTCGTGAACGTCACATCGTCCACGTAGAGGCCCGAGGCGGCGTAACGCATGGTGACCTGTGTGGCGATCTGCGGAGCGAAAGTGGTCTCCCGCGGCGCCGCATCCGCGCCTTCGACCGGGAACTCCAGGACGCCGCCCGGCCCGGCCGTGTCCTGGCCGTCTGCAGTGGTGAACCACCTGACCGCGGGGAGGAACCCGCCGCGGAGCGTGCCGGACCCGCTGACCGTGTAGGAACTCTGGCCGGCTGGCGGCGAGCTCACGATCTCATACGTCGCACCCGTCACGACGTCATCGCGCGATGCTGATCCGGTGTCGGCGAACACCGCGTTGTCCAGCGTCACCGTGCCGCGGGCGCCGGCCACGTCGGAGTTCACGGTCACCGTACCGCGCGAGACATCGTCGTTGCGCGTGGTGAAATCGAGCCGCCCCGATCCGCTCGACGCTCCTGCCGGCAGCGCCATCGCTTCGGTGTAGTAAGCCGCGGCGAGGTTCTGCACGGCCTGGTCCTGACCGGGAGCTAGCGCCGAGAACGTCCAGTGGATCGCGCCCTGCAGCGAATCACCCGCGTAGCCGAACGTGTGGAGGGCCTCATCCCAGTCGGCGATGGCTTTGACCGCCCACCCGACGCTCGCCGCCTGCACCGGATCGCTGGTCTGGCCGTACGTCGAGACCAGCATGTTGATGGCGGTCAGCCGTTGGGGGTCGATCCCGGCGGCGTCGAAGGATACTCCGCGGTCGGTGCTGTCGCCGGTGGGGACGGGACGGCCGGGAAGGATGCAGTAGGTGTCCATGCCGCTGATGGACATGGATCCGTGCCAGCCGTGAGCCGAGATCGGCGCCCAGGAGCCGAACCCGACTCCGGGCGACGCGGCGCCGGCGGGAAGAGAGACGACGACGCCGGCGGCGACCGCGGCGATGGCCAGGAGCAGCGCGAGCAGAGCACGTTTCATGCCCCCGATGTTCCGGGCGCGCGCGGCCGGCGAGGTCTTCCGGAGGCGAATCGGTGGATAGGGACCGGCGCGGGACGGCCTGGGGAGGAGAGGGAGTCGCCTCGCTCACCAGGGGGAGACGAGCGTCAGCAGCGACGCCTCGGGGCGGCATCCGAAGCGCACCGGCGCGTAGATGGAGTGTCCGAGTCCCGCGCTGACATTCAGGGGGATGCGGCGCGCTCCGTGCTCCCAGGTGCTGAGGCCACGGGCCTGATCCAGCGGTATGTCGCAGTTGGCCACGATCGCGCGGGGACTCAACGGGATGCGCACCTGCCCGCCGTGCGTGTGCCCGGCCAGCAGCAGGTCGGCGCCGAGATCGGTGAACGCGTCGAGCACGCGAATGTAAGGCGCGTGGGTGACGCCGAGGGCCAGATCCGCATCGCCGGCCGCCCGCTGCTCCGCCCGCAGCGGCGGGAGCGCATCGAGGTCGTCCATTCCGATGTGGGCGTCACCGGTGCCGAACGCGTCGATCCGCAGCCCGCCCGCGTCAACCGTTGCCGCGGCGTTGTCGAGGTTGTGCCAGCCGAGGTCGTCGCTGAGGAAACGGTCGAGAGACGCGGTGTCCAGCTGCTGCGGCTGCGGCGGCGGCTTCGATGACCCCGCGAAGTAGCGGAGGGGGTTTCGCGGAGTCGGACCGTACTGGTCGTTCGAGCCGTGGACGAAGAGCCCCGGGATCCCGCGCAACGGCGAGAACGCGCGCCGGACCGCATCCAGCGCGTCGGGGTGGCCGAGATTGTCGCCGGTGTTGACCACCAGATCGGGGGCGAGCTCGGTGAGCGAGGCGATCCACTCCTGCCGGCGATGCTGCCACGGCGCGAGGTGCGCATCGGAGATGTGGAGCACCCGGATCGGCGCGGCCCCCTCGGGCAGGATCGCGACCGTGTGCCGCCTGATCGTATAGAGGTGACGCTCGACGCCCGCGCCCCACACCGCAGCGCCCAGGCCGGCTGCTGTCACCGCGGCGATCGCTGTGACAGCAGCACGGCCCGCGCTCAGTGGGTTCCCCCGGTGGCGGTCGCCGACGGCACCGTATCCGGCGTCGTCGCCGGTGCCGTGCCGGTGCTCGGCACGATCGTGATCGTGCTGCCGCTGGCTGCCGTCCCCGTCGCACTCTGCGACACGATCACACCCGCCGCCGATGTTGCGTCCACCGCGTCCCCGACGGACACGGTGAAGCCGGCAGTCTCAAGCGCGGTGGTCGCAGCCTCCTGCGTCATCCCGACCACATCCGGAACCGTCTTCATCGTCGTCTTGATCAGTGACGCATCCGGGTCGGGGAACGTGCCGCCGGGATACAGCTCGTTCGCGGTCGCCTGGATGTTGCGCGCGATCGTATAGCGCAGGCTGGAGAGCAGGGTGCCCTTGTAATACTTGTTGAACAGGCTCTCCGTCCCGTCGGAGTTGCCGACCCAGACCGCGGTCGTCACCGTGGTGCTCGACTCGATCATCCACGTCTGGTACGACTCGTTGGTTCCGGTCTTACCGATCAGCTCGGTGCCATCGCTCGGGTTACCGCTGGAGCCCGTGCCACCGGAGGCCATGACGCCCTCCAGCGCGTACGCCGCGGTGGCTGCGATGTTGGCGGGCACCGCCTGCGTGCAGGTGCGCACCGGGATCGACTGCTCGTTGCCGGACGAGTCGGTCACCTTGTCGATGGCCTGAGGCTGGCAGTAGATGCCATTGTTCGCGATGGCCGCATACGCGGCTGCCATCGCGATCGGCGAGACGTTGTCCGAGCCGATGACCTGCGCCGGGTTGGCCATCGTGATCGCCTCGCCGCTGCCGCTCGTGACGCCGAGGGCGGCGATCACGTTCTGGATGCCGCACATGTCGAGTTCTTGCGCCATGGCGAGGTATCCGGAGTTGATCGACTGGGCGGTGAAGTACATCGGGGTGTTGACCGACCCGGACACGCCGTTGAAGTTTGCGATCTTCGTCGCGTTTGTGATCGTCGGGTTAGTCAGACAGGAGTTCGTGAATGGACTGAACACGCGGTTCACGCCGTTGACCACTTCGTTGACCGAATGCCCCTCTTCCAGCCAGTCGACGAGGGTGAAGAGTTTGAACGTCGATCCGACTTGGAATCCCGTCGATCCGCCATAGGTCAGATCGCCCGCGTAGACAAGCGACGACTCTCCTTCTCCCGCTGACGAACTCTCATTGAACGTCGTGTTCTGTGTTATCGAGAGTATTCGCCCGGTCGATGTCTCTATGTTCGTACTCGCCGCGCCGAAGCTCATGCCTGTGACGGTGGCAGGCGCGTAGGTGGACATGGTCGCGGCGGCCGAGTCCTGCAGGGTTTTGTCGAGCGTGGTCGTGACCTGCAGGCCGCCGCGTCGCAGCGCGACCAAACGATCGTCGGCGGTCTCGCCGAAGGCGGTGTCGTTCTTGATCACCGACACCACGTACTGGCAGAAGTAGGCTGCGGCGCTGGCGGCGCAGCCCTGGGTCGCCGGCGTGATGTTCGGCGTGATGGGTTCAGCGACGGCGTCGTCATGCTGCTCCTGCGTGATCTTGCCATCGGAGAGCATCCGGTCCAGCACGTAGGTTTGGCGCGTCTTCGTCAGCGAATAGCCGTCGGCGGCGCTGTTCACCGCGTTGCCGGCCGAGTCCGTCGTCGACCCGTTCGGGAGATCGATGCGGTACGTGTTCGGGGCCTGCACCATCCCCGCGAGCGCGGCCGCCTGGCCGAGGCTGAGGTCACTGGCGGAGACACCGAAGTAGTACTTCGCCGCGGCGTCGATGCCATACGTCGTTCCGCCGAAGTTCGCGATGTTCAGATACCCGAGCAGGATCTCGTTCTTCGAGTACTGCTGCTCCAGAGCGATGGCGTATCGCATCTCCTGCAGCTTGCGCTCGATACCCTCGACCCCGTTGGACTCGGTCGCCGCGGTGTAGCAGGCGTCGCTCTCATCATCGCTGGTGGCGTTCCACTCGCACTGCTGGATCAGGATGTTTTTCACATACTGCTGGCTGATCGACGATCCGCCCTGTGTGGTGCCGCCCGAGATGTTCGACAGCAGCGCGCGGCCCGTGCCGATGATGTCGACGCCGCCGTGCTCGTAGAAGCGGGGATCCTCAGCGGAGAGGATCGCGTCGTACATGACCGAAGAGATCTCGTCGAAGGTGACGGGCGACCGGTTCTGGTCGTAGAACGTCGCGAGCTCTGTCACACCGTCGGAGTAGTAGAGCGTCGTCGGCTCCATGAGATCGTCGATCTCGAGCACGCTCGGAAGGTCATCGAACAGGGTGATCGCGCCCGATGCCGCAGCGCTGGTGACCGCGATGGCCGGAGTGACGGTCGCAGTGATGAGAAGGCCAGCGATGGCACTCAGTCCCACCAGTCCGCCGAGCCCCCCGAGCACGCCGCTGGTCGTCCGTTTGGTATCGGGCATAGGGTTGATCGTAGGACAGGATGCTGGGGGATGTCTTGACATCACCTGCGTCCGCGCCGCGCCGACGAAACCGCTGGAGACGTTCATGACGACCTGGGAGTACCTCACTACCCCCCTGTTGATCCACAACACCGCTGCGATCCTCAACAATTGGGGCAGGCAAGGGTGGGAACTCGTTCAGGTGGTGACAGGACCGGAGGGCGGACTCGTCGCGTACTTCAAACGACCGGTCGGCGCAGGCGCCGACAACAACGCAGGGCTGGATGCCGCGGCCGCAGCATCCCGTCAGTTCGAGGAGGCAGGCGAATGAGTACGATCAGCGGTCGGTTGGCCGAGCTCGGAATCGTCCTGCCTGACGTGGTTCCGCCGGTTGCGTCCTACGTGCCGGCGCGTAGGCACGGAGACCTCGTCTACACCTCCGGTCAGCTGCCGATGGTGGCGGGCGCGCTGCCCGCGACCGGCAAGGTTGGCGACGGCCACGGCCTCGTTCCCGCCGCCGATGCGAAGGTCCTCGCGCGGCAGAGCGCGCTGAACGCGCTCGCGGCGGCGGCAGCGGTCGCGGGCGGGGTCGACCGGATCTCCGGCGTTCTCAAGGTGACCGGGTTCGTCGCCTCCGTGCCGGAGTTCACCGGCCAGCCGGGTGTCATCAACGGCGCGAGCGAGGTGCTCGGCGAGATCTTCGGCGACGCGCACGCACGCTCGGCCGTCGGCGTTCCGGTGCTGCCGCTGGACAGCCCGGTCGAGGTCGAGGTCGTCTTCGTCGTCGGCTGATCCGGCCCGCGCCGCCCTGCTGCGCCGGCCCCGCTGAGTGTCCACGACACGCGGGTGGCGGGGGTTCCGCATCCGCGTGTCGTGGACACTCAGCGGCTGGGGGTGGGGGAGCTTTCGCTACTTCCGCTTCTTCACCTTGGATGCGATGGCGGACATCACCATCGTGTCGGCGAGGGTGGTCGTGTCGCCGACGTCGCGTCCCTCCGCGACGTCGCGCAACAGGCGGCGCATGATCTTGCCGGAGCGGGTCTTGGGGAGCTCGCCCACGATGTAGACGTCGCGGGGCCGGGCGATCGGGCCGATCTGCTCGCCAACCCAGGCGCGGAGCGTTCCTGCGAGGCCTTCGGGGGAGTGCTGCTTCAGGAAGTTCTCCTTGACGATGACGAACGCCACCACCGCCTGACCCGTGGTCTCGTCATGCGCGCCGACCACGGCCGACTCCGCCACCGACTCATGGCCGACCAGCGCCGACTCGATCTCGGCCGTCGACAGGCGATGGCCCGACACGTTCATCACGTCGTCGACCCGGCCGAGCAGCCAGATGTCGCCGTCTTCGTCCAGTCGTGCGCCGTCGCCCGCGAAGTAGTAGCCCTTGTCGGCGAACATCTTCCAGTAGGTCTCCACGAACCGCTCGGGGTCCCCCCAGATGCCGCGCAGCATGCTGGGCCACGGCTTCGTGATCACCAGCAGTCCGCCGTTGCCGTTGCCGACGTGGGCCCCGGTCTCGTCGACCACGTCGATCGAGATGCCCGGCAGTGCGACCTGCGCCGATCCGGGCTTCGTCTCCGTCACGCCCGGCAGCGCCGAGATCATGATCGCGCCGGTCTCGGTCTGCCACCAGGTGTCGACGATGGGGGCACGTTCGCCGCCGATGACGGTGCGATACCACATCCACGCCTCGGGGTTGATGGGCTCTCCCACCGAGCCGAGCACTCGCACGCTCGACAGATCGAACTCGGCCGGCACCTGTCGGCCGATCTTCATGAACGAGCGGATGGCGGTCGGCGCGGTGTAGAAGGTCCTCACCCCGTACTTCTGGATGATGCCCCACCACCGCCCCGGCGTCGGAGTCTCCGGCGTGCCCTCGTAGAGCACCTGGGTCGCCCCGTTCGCAAGCGGCCCGTACGCCACGTAGCTGTGCCCGGTGATCCAGCCGATGTCGGCGGTGCACCAGTAGACATCCGTCTCGGGTTGCAGATCGAAAACGTTTCGGTGCGTGTACGCCGCCTGCGTCAGGTATCCACCCGAGGTGTGAAGGATGCCCTTGGGCTTGCCGGTCGTGCCCGACGTATAAAGGATGAACAGCGGATTCTCCGCCTCGAACGCCTCGGCCTCGTGATCGGCGGATGCCGACGGCACCGCGTCGTGCCACCAGATGTCGCGCCCGTCGACCCAGTCGACGGGGTTGCCCCCACGGCGCACGACCAGCACATGCGCCACGCTCTCCTGCGGCCCGGAGCCGTTGCGGTCCGCCAGGGCGAGGTCCACGGCGGGCTTCAGGGCCGACACCTTTCCCTTCCGGTAGCCGCCGTCCGCGGTGATGACCACCTTCGCACCGGCGTCGTCGATGCGCGAGCGGAGGCTGTCGGCCGAGAAGCCGCCGAACACGACCGAATGGATCGCGCCGAGTCGTGCGACGGCCAGCATCGACACGATCGCCTCCGGGATCATCGGCAGGTAGATCGCGACCCGGTCGCCCTTGCCCACCCCGAGGCCGGTGAGAACGTTGGTCACGCGTTTGACCTCGTTGGTGAGCTCGGCGTAGGTGATGCGCCGTTCATCGCCAGGTTCGCCTTCCCACAGCAGCGCGATCCGGTCGCCGTTGCCCGCCTCCACGTGCCGGTCGAGGCAGTTGTAGGCGACGTTGAGGCGTCCGTCGGCGAACCAGGTCGCGAACGGCGGATTCGACCAATTCAGCACCTGTGTGAACGGGGTCTCCCAGCGCAGCAGCTCGCGCGCCTGCCCGGCCCAGAACGCCTCGCGGTCGGCGGAGGCCTGGTCGTACAGGTCGGGTTTCGCCACCGCATCCGCTGCGAAAGCCGGGTCGGGTGCGAAGCGGCGGTGCTCGGTCAACAGGTGATCGATCTGACTCGTCATGGGAACGCTCCTTTGCGATGCCGCGCGATGATCGGTGCCGCACCAACGCGGCACCGGATGTCTGCTCCGATATAACCATTATCTCGAGGTCCGCCGCCGCTTTGCGCGTTGCGATCGGTTGCGTATAGTCGCTGTGTCCGGATTCGTTGGACGGGATCCGCGGCGCCTCGCCTCCCCCAATCGCGAGGAGCGGCGGCGGCGGCATCCCGACCCCCCTCGTGATGCCGCCGGCTCTCTTTCTGCGGTGGGGCGTCTGTTCCTCCCCAGGGTCTTCATTCCGGTCGATCCTGCACAGGTGTTCCCCACAGCTCCGGTCACCGGAACCCGCGGGTCTAGCGTCGCCGGCATGACCCACCAGTTCGTCGTCAGACCCCGCGGCAGTACTCCGCCGCCGGTGCACGCCGTCGGCGCGCATTGGGGGGCGCTGACTCCGCTGGTGGCCGATGCCGATGCGACCGACGTGTTCGTCAACGGTCCGACGGGCGCTTTCGTTGATCGCGGCACCGGTGCGTCGCCGGTGGAGGGCTGGATGCTCGACGAGGCCGAGGTGCGCGAGTTGGCCGTGGGCCTGATCGCGGCCGGCGGCCGGCACATCGACGAGGCGACTCCCTGCGTCGACGTGCGCCTGCCCGGGGGCGTGCGCGTGCACGCCGTGCTCCCGCCGGTCTCGCTGACCGGAACCACCATCTCCGTCCGCATTCCGCGGTCGGAACGGATGGACCTGGAGACGCTCGGCCGGCACGGCATGTTCGACGCGCCGATGCGCGAGCGTCTCGAACGCCTCGTGCAGGATCGCGCGAATCTGCTCGTCACTGGTGCCGGAGGCTCGGGCAAGACCACTCTGCTCGCGGCCCTGCTGGGCCTGGCCGCCTCCACCGAGCGGATCGTGACCATCGAGGATGTGGCCGAGCTGCGCATCGATCACCCCCATCACGTGCGCCTGGAAGCGCGCCAGCCGAATCTGGAGGGCGCGGGCAGCGTGGGACTGGCCCGGCTCGTGCGCGAGGCGCTGCGAATGCGACCGGATCGTCTCGTGGTCGGGGAGTGTCGCGGCGAGGAGGTGCGCGAGTTGCTCTCGGCCCTCAACACGGGCCACGACGGCGGAGCCGGCACGCTGCATGCCAACGGACTGGACGACGTGCCCGCCCGGCTGGAGGCGCTTGGCGCGCTCGCCGGACTCGACGACCGTGCGCTGGCGCGGCAAGTGTCCAGCGCGATCGATGCGGTCGTACACCTGGGGCGCACGACGGACGGCGCCCGCCGCATCCTCGGCATCGGGCGTCCGCGCATCGTGGGGGACCGACTCGCGATCGAGGAACT
>JAATGR010000195.1 GCA_015654575.1 Actinomycetales bacterium | reverse complement strand
CCAGGCCGTTGACCATCGTGGTGTGCGAGTCGGTGCCGACGCAGGTGTCGGGGTAGGCCCGCAGCACGCCGCCGACCTGGCGGTCGTAGATGACCTTCGCCAGGTGCTCGATGTTGACCTGGTGGACGATGCCGGTTCCAGGCGGCACGACCTTGAAGTCGTCGAACGCGGTCTGGCCCCAGCGGAGGAACTGATAGCGCTCGCCGTTGCGCTCGTACTCGATCTCCACGTTGCGCTCGAGCGCGTTCTCGCTGCCGAACAGGTCGGCGATGACGGAGTGGTCGATGACCATCTCCGCGGGCGACAGCGGGTTGATCCGCTTCGGATCGCCGCCGAGGGCCGTGACCGCCTCACGCATCGTGGCCAGGTCGACGATGCAGGGCACCCCGGTGAAGTCCTGCATGACCACACGGGCGGGGGTGAACTGGATCTCGGTGTCCGGCTGGGCGTCCGGGTCCCAGGATCCGAGCGCCTGGATCTGCTCCTTGGTGACGTTCGCGCCGTCCTCGGTGCGCAGCAGGTTCTCCAGCAGCACCTTCAGGCTGAACGGAAGCTTCCGGTAGCCCTCGACCGCGTCGATGCGGAAGATCTCGTAGTCGGTGCTGCCGACCGTCAGGGTGCTCTTGGCTCCGAAGCTGTCTACCGTCGACACGATGGTCTCCTTCGTTCGCGCGGAATCGGACTCGACCCGAGACCCGACGCCCCCATTTTCGCCAGGTCTCCGGCTGCCGGCCAGCAAGGCTATCCTTACCTGCCGCGGGCGGAAATTTATCTTGACGTCAAGATAAATATATCACCGAGAGGCGGGCGAGGAGTCGTCGCCCGCGGCGGCGGCGCGCCGCGGGTAGAGCGCACGTGCGGCCAGCCAGGTGACCGCGACCAGCGGCGCGAAAAGGGGCAGGCCCATCGCGATCTTCAACGTCCCGAGCAGCGCGACCGCGGAGTCGCGATCGGCGAGGTCCAGCGAGCTCAGATAGATCGGGACCTGCACGATCAGACGGGCGGCGAACAGCCCCGCCCACGCGATCGTCAACCAGAAGAAGGTGCGACGTTTGCGGCGATCGGTGCGCCACCGCGTGCCCTCCCCCATGAGGTAGCCGGCGGCGAGACCGATGATCGGCCAGCCGATGAACGCTGACACCAGCATCGCGACACCGTAAGAGAGATTGGTGAGAAGCCCCGGGACGAAGTTATCGGAGGGGTTGCCGGTGAGCAGGGCGAGAATGGCGGCAACGACGGCAGCGACGAGACCGCCCAACGCAGATGCCGGCGGCGACTTCTGCGCCAGCCGCACCACGGTGAACACGACCGCGATGCCCACAGAGGCGATCAGCGCCCAGGGCAGCTGCGCAGTGATCGTGTAGACCACGACGAACAGCAGGCTCGGCAGCACGGACTCCGCCACGCCCCGCCATCCGCCCATCGCCCGCCACACCACGTGACCGGTGGAGCCTCCCGCCGCGGGGTCCAGGCCGGCCCGCGCGGCCGCCGCCCCCAACGCCTGCCCGAACGCCGCCGACGCAGAGGGACGGTTCTCCTCGGGGTGTTGTTCGCTCACGCCGACCCCGGCGTGGCCGGCATCTTCATCGGGATGAGATCGCGCGGCGGCATGGGTGCGGAGCCGCGGACCACGACGAGCGAGCGGAACAGGTCTTCAACTTGAGCCGCGGCGTCGACGTCTGAGGCGCCCGATCCGCCGATCACACCTCGCAGGAACCAGCGCGGTCCGTCGACGCCGACGAACCGCGCGAGTCGCATGCCGCCGCCGGTCCCGCCTTCGGCCGCCACCGGCACCTCGGCCAGTAGCTCGGGGCCGAGCGGACCGGTACGCTCCTCGACCCGACCCCCTTGCTGCCGCACCTGCTGCCGGATCTGCTCCCGCGTCTCCTCCCACAGCCCGCTCGTCCGAGGGGCCGCGAACGGCTGCACCTGCAGCGTGGATCCCGCGTAGTCGAGCCCGACGGCGACGATCCTCTTCGTCTGCTCCTCGACCTCGAGGCGGAGGTTCAGCCCCTCACGCGGCAGCACCTTGATCGCCCCCAGGTCGATGTACGGGCGCACCGGATTCACCTCGGACTCGTCGAACGGCCCCTCGCTGGCACGATCCTCGGGCGCCGCCTTGGCAGCCGCCGGTGTCACATCGCTCATGCAGGAGTTCCTCCGTTGCTTGTGTATCCCGTCGAACCGAACCCGCCCTCGCCGCGCGCGCTCTCCGGCAGGACGTCGACGGCGAGGAACCGCACGCGTGGCACCGGCATCACGATGATCTGCGCGATTCGATCCCCCGCGGCGATGTCGTACGCGTGCTCGGCGTCCGTGTTCAGCAGGGCGACCTTGATCTCGCCGCGATAACCGGCGTCGACGGTCCCCGGGGCGTTCAGCACCGTGATCCCGTGCCGGGCGGCCAGACCGCTGCGAGGCACCACGAACGCGACGAAGCCGTCGGGCAGCGCGATACGCACCCCGGTTCCCACCAGCGCCCGCGCGCCGGGCTCGAGCCGGCATGCCTCCGCGGCGACAAGATCGGCGCCCGCGTCGCCGGGGTGGGCGTAGACCGGAGGTGGAGACGCGATAATGGGGACGTCCACAGTTTCGGTCACCCAACGAGGGTAATGCAGAAGATGAGCTCGCGCGCCCGGCCCGTTCCCGCCGACTACCGGGAGCGCCTCGGGCCTTCGCTGTGGATTATCGTGGCGACCATGGTGTCCGCGCCCATGGCGGCTCTCGTGGTCATCCCCGTCGGCACGACCGTCGCGCTCATCGTCGGGGCCGCCGTCGCGATCGGACTCGTGTCTGCGCTGATCCTGCTCGCGCCCACCGTGCGCGTGTCCGGATCGATCCTGCGGGTCGGTCCGGCCCACATCGATGTCGCCTACCTCGGCGAGCCGACTGTTCTGCGGGGCGAGCAGGCGCGGGCGTTACGCGGACCAGGGCTGCCGGTCCGTGCCTGGCACATGCTCCGTGGGGGCATTGACGGACTCGTGGTCGTGCCGGTCACCGACGCCGACGACCCGGCCCCCTCCTGGGTCGTGTCGAGCCGGACCCCGGACCGTCTGGCGGCGGCCGTGCTCCGCGCTCAGCTCAGGACGCGCAGTCCACGCAGATAGGGCCGGCCGCATCCTCGTGGTCGAGTTGCGAGCGGTGCTTGACCAGGAAACAGCTCACGCAGGTGAACTCGTCCTCCTGGGCGGGCAGCACCACGACGTCCAGCTCGAGATCGGACAGATCGGCGCCGGGAAGCTCGAAACCTGAGGGGTTATCGGCGTCCTCGACGTTGACCGCCCCGGAGAGCTTGTCGGGAACTCGCTCCTTGAGCGCCTCGATCGACTCGCTGTCATCCTCGTTCTTGCGCGGGGCGTCGTAATCCGTGGCCATTCGTGGTGTCTCTTTTTTCTCCGTGGGAAGCGCCGCCGGGCATGCGGGCGGGCATAGTTTGCATGACCGTTCGTCATTTCGCAAATGCAGGACGATCGGATGCGAGCGGGAAAACTCGCGGCACGCGCGCGATATTCCCGCCGTTCGGCAACCCGTGTGTCAGCATGGCCACACACCGCGGATCGAGAGGCGTGTGACGCATGGAACAGCTCAAGGTGGTCGGCACGGAAGAAGGATCCCTCCTGCTGGCATCCTCCTCCGGTGCGCGTTACGCGCTCGCCGTCGATGACGTGCTACGGGCGCAGGTTCGCCGAGCCCGCGTCGACGACGCGGAGGCCCCGGCCGTCGCCAAAGCGAGTCCCCGTGAGATCCAGGCGCAGATTCGTGCCGGCCTGTCCACGGAGGACGTCGCGGCCCTGCTGGGCGTGGCCGTCGACGATGTCCGCCGTTATGAACCGCCGGTGCTCGCCGAGCGGGATTTCATCGTGGGACAAGCGCTCGCCGTGCCGGTGCTCACCGGCAGCGACTTCGAAGATGCACCCTCCACTACCTTCGGCGTCGCCGTGCGCACCAAGCTCGCGGAGGCCTCCGCTTCAGGTGAGCGCTGGAGCAGCTGGAAGGAGTCCGGCAGCTGGATGGTGAAGCTGCTGTTCGTCGCGGGCGACGTGGAGCGCGATGCGCGTTGGTCCTTCGATCCGCGTCGCAGCACGCTCTCGCCACTGAACGCGGACGCGACCCAGTTGTCCCGACAGGGTTCCTTACCCGAAGGCCTCATCCCGCGGCTGCGCGCGCTGGAGATCCCCGGACTCAAGGACGACTCCCGTTTCGACAGCGGCGCGTTCGGGCCCAGGACCCTGCCGGAGACGCCGGAGGCCTCCAGCTCGGCCGTGCAGGACGCCGCGATCAAACGCGCTCCAGACTCCTCCGTCTCCTCCCCCGAGACCGCCGACCTGCTCGAGGCGTTGCGCCGTCGACGCGGGCAGCGCACGCCCGCTCCGACCGCCGAGGCTGCGGAGCGCACGCCAGCGCCGGTCGCCCTCTTCGACGCACTGGAACCCGGTGCCGATGAGGACCTCGAGCCGGAAGCGGGACGGACCGACTCCGACGCACCCAAGCGCAAAGGCCGTCCGTCGATGCCCTCCTGGGACGAGATCGTCTTCGGCGCGCGCGGCGACGAGGGATAATCGGCGCTCAGCGGGCGAAGGCCCCCAGCCGGATCAAGGGAACCACGGTCTCCTCGTCGGTGAGCGATCCGTGCTGTCCGATCATGGCGCGTCCCGACGTGTCAGCCCCGCGACCGTCGTAGTAGGCGACGCGGGACCGAGCGGCCACGAGGACATCCCCGATGCGTTGCTGGACCTCCGCCGGGACCGTCTGGCCAAACAGACCCGCCTCGATCGCCTCTGCGCGGCTGAGCACCCACGACCGCTGGTCTTCGGCCTCCGCCCAGGCGGCACGGAGGGTACCCGCGGCGCCGTCTTCGGCGTAGAGGTGCAGCATCCGCGGCTCGCCTCCGACTGCGGCGAGGCCGTCGGTGAGCGGGCCGTCACCGAACAGCACCTGCCGATGCGCCGGGACGTCGACCATCCCGTGGTCGGCGGTCACCAGGACGCCCACCTGCGGACCCGCCACGTCGACCAGGCGCCGGGCTGCGCCGTCGATGGCCTCCAGCGTGTGGGCCCAACGGTCCGACTCGACGCCGGCGCGGTGACCGGCCGCGTCGAGCTCCGGCGCGTACAGATAGACCAGCGCACCGTCGGTAACGCGGGCGAGGTGCGCCGCAAGCCGGACACGCTCGTCGAGTTCCGCCACGCCGTGGATCTTCGCCCCGCGCAACGTCGCCGCTGTGAACCCCGACGAGGCGTACTCCGGCTTCGACACCACGAAACGGGGATGTCCGCTCGCCGCATCGAGGTCGAACAAGGGTGCACAACGCTGCCAGGACAGCGGATCGATCGCGCCATCATCCCAGCCGCTCAGTTGATTGACGACCTCGCCCGATCCGGGCACACGGACGCGGTACCCGACCACGCCGTGCTCCCCGGGCCACGCCGCGGTCAGCAATGAGGTGAGCGCCGCCGCGGTGGTGCTCGGGAAAACGGTGACGGCGACGTCCCGCTTACCCATGGCGCCGGCGAGGAATCGGCCGTGGCCGCGATGCGCGGCGAGATTGCGGGCGCCCAGTCCGTCGATCACGAACACGATGGCGCTGCGCACCGGCGGAAGCACGTCCGACCGACCCGACACCGCCTCCGTCAGGATCGGCAGCACCTCGGTGAGGCTCCGGGCTCCGGCAGGTCGCGCCGGTAGGCTGAGGGTCATCCAGGCCAGTCTGGCACACCGCCGCGGCCCACCCGCCGACCCGAGGTCCTCGTCTGTCCATGCCATCTTCGCGTTCCGATCTGCCCGCGCCCGAAGGCCGCGTCGAGGACATCGACCTCTCGACCGAGATGCAGGGCTCGTTCCTGGAGTACGCCTACTCGGTCATCTACTCCCGCGCGCTGCCCGATGCACGTGACGGCCTGAAGCCGGTGCAGCGACGCATCCTGTTCCAGATGGCCGACATGGGGCTCCGACCCGATCGTGGTCATGTCAAGAGCGCACGTGTCGTCGGCGAGGTCATGGGCAAGCTGCACCCGCACGGCGATGCGGCCATCTACGACGCCCTGGTGCGTCTGTCGCAGGCCTTCGCTCTGCGCGTGCCGCTGGTCGACGGGCACGGCAACTTCGGTTCGCTCGACGACGGGCCCGCGGCATCCCGCTACACCGAGGCGCGACTGGCCCCACCCGCACTGGCTCTCACGGAGAACCTCGACGAGGATGTCGTCGACTTCGTGCCGAACTACGACGGCCAGCTCATGCAGCCGGAGGTACTTCCGGCGGCCTTCCCGAACCTGCTCGTGAACGGCACGACCGGCATCGCCGTCGGCATGGCCACGAACATGGCCCCTCACAACCTGATCGAGGTGGTCGCCGCGGCGATCCATCTGCTGCAGCATCCGGAGGCGACGCTCGAGGAGCTCATGGAGTTCGTCCCCGGTCCCGATCTTCCCTCCGGCGGGATCATCATCGGGCTCGACGGCATCCGCGACGCCTACGCGACCGGCCGCGGCACCTTCCGCACCCGCGCCAAGACCGCCGTCGAACAGCTCGGTCCCCGCAAGACCGGCATCGTCGTGACCGAGCTGCCGTACATGGTCGGGCCCGAGCGGGTGATCGAGAAGATCAAGGATGCGGTGAACGCCAAGAAGCTCACCGGCATCTCCGACGTCACCGACCTGACCGACCGCCGCCACGGGCTGCGCATGGTCATCGGGATCAAGACCGGATTCGATCCGAACGCGGTGCTGGAGCAGCTGTTCCGGCTGACGCCCATGGAGGACTCCTTCGGCATCAACAACGTGGCCCTGGTCGAGGGGCAGCCACGCACGCTGGGCCTCGTCGAGTTGCTCCGCGTGTACCTCGATCACCGCATCGAGGTCGTCACCCGCCGCTCGCGCTACCGGCTGGCGCGCCGCAAGGAGCGGCTGCACCTCGTCGAGGGCCTGCTGATCGCGATCCTCGACATCGACGAGGTGATCCAGGTCATCCGCACGTCCGACGATGCCGAGCAGGCGCGCACGCGCCTGATGGATGTCTTCGATCTCAGCGAGGTGCAGTCCGAGTACATCCTCGAGCTCCGGCTGCGACGTCTCACCAAGTTCTCGCGGATCGAGCTCGAGGCCGAGCGCGACCGGTTGAAGGCCGAGATCGCCGCCCTCGAAGAGCTGCTGGGCAGCGACGACCTGCTGCGCGCGCAGGTCGCGCGCGAGCTGGACGCCGCGGCCGAGACCTACGGCACCCCCCGGCGCACGCTGCTCCTGGACGGCGGTCCGGTGATCGCGCGCGGCAAAGCCGCAACCGCAGATCTCCAGCTGGCCGACGATCCGTGCCGGGTCTATCTGTCCGCGACCGGGCGCATGGCGCGTGCCGTGCTCTCGCCCGACGGCGACGTCGTCGCGCCCACCCGTCGCGCCAAGCACGACGCCGTTCGCTCCGCCGTCGACACGACGGTGCGCGGCGAGCTCGGCGCGGTCACCAGCACCGGTCGTCTCGTGCGATTCTCACCTGTCGACCTGCCGTCCGTGCCCGGTAACGCGGTGCAGCTGGCGGCGGGGACCAAGGCGGATCAGTACGTGGGGCTTTCCGGCGGCGAGCACGTCGTCGCAGTCGTGCCGCTGGTCGCCGATCCGGTGATCGCGCTCGGAACCGCGCAGGGCACCGTGAAGCGGGTCGCCGCGAGCGAGCTGCCGCTTAACAAGCACGACATCGAGATCCTCACCCTCAAGCCCGGCGACCGGGTCGTCGGCGCGGCAGCGGCGCCCGACGAAGCGGAGCTCGTCTTCGTATCCTCCGACGCGCAGCTGCTGCGCTTCGATGCGTCGAGCGTGCGGCCGCAGGGGCGGGCGGCCGGCGGCATGGCGGGGATCCGGCTCTCCCCCGGCGCATCCGTCGTGTTCTTCGGCGCGGTGGAGACCCCCTCCGAGCCGGTCGTCGTCACGATCGCCGGCTCCTCGCAGGCCTTGGCCGGAACCGATGCCGGCAGTGGCAAGGTGTCGACGTTCGACGAGTTCCCCTCGAAGGGCCGGGCGACCGGCGGCGTGCGGGCGCAACGGTTCCTGAAAGGCGAGGACCAGCTGACGGTCGCGTGGGTCGGCATCGAACCCCGCGGGGTCGGCTCGGACGGCGCCGTGCGAGCCCTGCCCGCGCCAGGTGCCAAGCGGGACGCGTCCGGCGTGCCACTCGACGCCGTCATCACCGCGGTCGGCGGACCGATCGCCTGAGCCCGGTTCCCGCGCCGCACGCGGCCAGCCACACGGGATGGATGACTCGCGTCAGGCGTCGATGCGGTCGCGCGCGAGCCGATCGCTCGAAGTGACGATGAAATCGCGACGCGGCGCCACCTCGTTGCCCATGAGCAGCTCGAACACGGACGCCGCCACCTCTGCGTCCGATACGCGCACCCGGCGCAGGGTGCGTCCGGCACGGTCCATGGTGGTGACCGCGAGCTGGTCGGCATCCATCTCGCCGAGGCCCTTGTACCGCTGCACCGGCTCCTGCCAGTGCTTCCCCTGCTTCCGCAGCCTGCCGAGAAGATCGTGCAGTTCCTGCTCGCTGTACGTGTAAATGGTCTCGTTCGGCTTGGAGCCCGGGTTCACGACGACCACCCGGTGCAGGGGCGGCACCGCGGCATACACACGGCCGGCCTCGACGAGCGGACGCATGTACCGGAAGAACAGCGTCAACAGCAGAGTGCGGATGTGCGCGCCGTCCACGTCGGCGTCGCTCATGAGGATGATCTTTCCGTAGCGCGAGGTCTCGAGATCGAACGAGCGTCCAGAGCCGGATCCGATCACCTGGATGATCGAGGCGCACTCGGCGTTGGAAAGCATGTCGCTCACCGATGCCTTCTGCACGTTGAGGATCTTGCCCCGGATCGGCAGCAGCGCCTGATATTCGCTGTTGCGCGCGAGCTTCGCCGTCCCCAGTGCGGAGTCGCCCTCGACGATGAACAGCTCCGAGTCGGACACGTCGTTGGAACGGCAGTCGACGAGCTTCGCGGGCAGCGACGAGGATTCCAGCGCGTTCTTGCGACGCTGCGTCTCCTTGTGCGTGCGGGCGGAGATGCGCGCCTTCATCTCGGACACGATCTTGTCCAGCAGCAGGGCGGTCTGCGCCTTGTCGTCGCGCTTGGCCGAGGTGAGCCTGGCCGTCAGCTCCTTCGTCACGACGGACGAGACGATCTGCCGCACGGCGGGGGTCCCCAGCACCTCCTTGGTCTGCCCCTCGAACTGCGGCTCGGGGAGGCGCACCGTCAGCACCACAGTCAGGCCCGCGAGGATGTCGTCCTTCTCGAGCTTGTCGTTGCCGATCTTCAGGCGGCGCGCGTTCTGATCGATCTGCGTGCGCAGCACCTTCATCAGGCCCTGTTCGAAACCCTGCTGGTGCGTACCGCCCTTGGGCGTCGCGATGATGTTCACGAACGACCGGCTCACCGTCTCGTAACCGGTCCCCCACCGCATCGCGATGTCGACCCCGCATTCGCGCTCCACCTCGGTGGGCACCATCGCCCCGGATGCCTGCAGCACCGGCACCGTCTCGGTGAACCGCCCGGTGCCGCTCAGCCGCCAGGTGTCGGTGACTGCGGAGTCCGGTGCGAGGAAGTCCACGAATTCCGAGATGCCGCCGTCGAACCGGAAGACGGATTCCGTCGGCGCGGCGTCCTCTCCGGCGGGGAGCCGCTCGTCGCGCAGCACGATCTCGAGCCCCGGCACCAGGAACGCGGTCTGTCGCACCCGCTGCACCAGGTCGTCGAGCGAGAACGCGGCATCCTTTGTGAAGATCTGCCGGTCGGCCCAGTAGCGGATGCGGGTTCCCGTCACACCCTTCGCCGCCCGACCGACGACACGCAACTCGTTCTGGTCGTGGAACGGTGTGAACTCGGCATCCGGCCGGGGTCCGCCGCGATCGTCGAAAACCCCTGGCTCACCGCGGTGGAACGACATCGCCCACGTCTTCCCGCCGCGATCGACCTCCACGTCGAGGCGTTCGGAGAGCGCGTTGACCACCGACGCGCCGACGCCGTGCAGACCGCCGGACGCCGCGTACGAACCGCCGCCGAACTTGCCACCGGCGTGCAGCTTCGTGAACACGACCTCGACCCCGGTCAGGCCGGTGCGCGGCTCGATGTCGACGGGGATGCCGCGGGCGCGATCCCGCACCTCGACACTGCCGTCGGGATGCAGCACGACATCGATGCGGGAGCCGTGCCCGGCAAGGGCTTCGTCGACCGAGTTGTCGATGATTTCCCAGAGGCAGTGCATGAGGCCGCGGGAGTCGGTGGAGCCGATGTACATGCCGGGCCGCTTACGGACCGCTTCCAGCCCCTCCAGGACCTGGAGGTGATGGGCGGTGTACTCAGCGGTCACGATCGTCAAGCGTATCCGTGGCCGGTCTCGGCCCCGCACACGGACACGGCCCGTTCCGGCCCGGGTACGCGCACAGCGAAATGTGACCCCCTCGCGGCATGACGGAAACATGCACGTGGTTGTATGAGACGACCGCGCAGCGCACGCACTAGAAGGAGGCTCCGCGATGACCACCACGACCGCACCCGAGCAGGCCCCGGTCCTTGCGTACCGTCTTACCGCCTCGGATCGCTGTGATTCCTGCGGCGCGCAGGCCTACATTGCCGCGGAGGTCAACGGCAGCGAACTGTTGTTTTGCGCCCACCACGGTCGCAAGTATGAGGAGAAGCTGCGCGCGATCGCCACGAGCTGGCACGACGAGACGTCGCGGCTCGGCGACGCGAGCTGACCCTGCGCCTGCGCTTGCGGCGCCGTCTCGCTCGAAGCCGGTGTCAGACGTTCTAGAATCGAGCGGTCCCCCACACTTTTCTGGAGCAGCGTCATGCCCGGCCTCGGCTTCGCGACGCGTCTGAGTTATCTCGCCGCGCGCGCCCGTCAGATCGACCTTCCCTCCCTGTGGCAGCGCGCCCGAACTGCCGCCGCCGCACATGATCGAAGGCCGGTGTCTGTCGCGGCCGACATGCTGTGGCAGGCAGCCGCGCACAACGTCGGATTCCAGGACTATGCCGACTACGACTTCGCGATCCTCTCGCCCGCCGAGCGGGCGACGTACATGACGCATCCGGTGTCGAACCAGCTGTCGCAGCGGTATGACGCCCCCGAGCACCGCCATCTGTTCCACGACAAGGTCGCGTTCGACCACGCCTTCGACGTGTTCCTCCGGCGCGAATGGCTGGTCGCCGACACGGATAACGCGGATCGGGTCCGCGAGTTCGTCGAGCGGCACGGCACCGTGGTCATCAAAGAACCGTATGGTGTCGCGGGCACCGGGGTGCATCGTTACCACGCCGCCGACGTCGCGGACTGGGATGCCTTCCACCGTGGCCTGCTCCAGCGCGGGGAGCTGCTGCTGGAAGAGGTGATCGTGCAGCATCCGGACCTCGCCGCGGTGTGCCCTGGCACCGTCAACACCACCCGCGTCACCGCGTTCTTCGACGGCACCCGCACGCACATCCTCGCCGCCGCGCAGAAGTTCGGCCGGGGCGCGGTGAGCGATCAGATGACCTACGGCGGCTTCTATACGATGCTCGACGACACGGGCCATGCCGTGGGAGCCGGGTACGACTCGCACGACAACGTCCACGAGTTCCACCCCGAGTCGGGTGTGCGCATCGCCGACTTCCAGCTTCCGCACTACGACGAGGTCGTCGCCTTCATCGACGAGGTCGCGCGTGTCGTCCCGGACGTGCGCTACGTCGGCTGGGACATCGTCGTGTCGCCGACCGGTCCGGTTTTGGTCGAGGGCAACTGGGCCGCCGGCGTCTACGAGAACAAGCCGACCGCGACCGGCATCCGCACCGGCCACAAGCCCCGGTACCGCGCCGCCATCGGGTTCTGATCAGGCCTTGCGGACGATTCCCAGCGGTGTGGACTGGTGCCCCTGGCCGAGCGGATTGTCGCGCAGGATCGCGACGAGGCGCTTCTCCCCCTCACGATCGAGCGTCGACCCGAGGATGTTACCGCCGAGGTCGTTGATGTCGACGACCGCCACATCGACGCGGACCGGCAGTAACGACCGCAGGTGCGCGGACACCTCTCGGGGACGCTCCGGCCCCAGCACCACAGCCTTGTTGTATGGCGGGATGGTTCCGCTCGTCGGCCCGTCGATGGCGCGGGCCTTGTCCCCCGCCACCCGGTAGAAGTCGCCCTTCCGGCCGAACACCTTGGTGACGGCCGACACGGCGGCGGCGAACAGGATGCGGGGAGTCCCGCACTCCCGCAGCGCCATCTCCATGGTCTCCGGCATTCCCAGCCCGATCCCATAGGGGGTGCGGGTGACGTACTTCGACAGGAAGAACGCGAGCTTGCGCGGCTGGATCTCCTCCACCAGGAACGATCGCCCCTGAGTGATCGCGACGATCTTCTCGGTGACGAACAGCACGTCGCCCGCTCTCACCTGGTCGCTCGCGTACTCCAGGATGAACGGGTCGAGCTCGTCACCGGGCATCACGACCCGTGTGCGGACGGGGATGCGCTGATAACGGACGCCGCCGACCTCGGTCGTCAGCGACTTGCCGTCGTTCGCCTGCGGCGCTGCCGCCGCGCTCACTCGAGGTAGTCCCGCAGCGACTGCGACCGCGACGGGTGACGGAGCTTGGCCATCGTCTTCGACTCGATCTGCCGGATCCGTTCGCGCGTGACGCCGAAGGTGTCGCCGATCTGGTCGAGGGTCTTCGGCTGTCCGTCGCCGAGGCCGAAGCGCATCCGGATGACCCCCGCCTCCCGCTCGCTGAGCGAGTCGAGCAGGGATTCCAGCTGACGCTGCAGCATCGTGAAGCCGACCGCGTCGGCCGGGACGACCGCCTCCGTGTCCTCGATGAGGTCGCCGAACTCACTGTCGCCGTCCTCGCCGAGCGGGGTGTGCAGGGAGATCGGCTCGCGGCCGTACTTCTGCACCTCGATGACCTTCTCCGGGGTCATGTCCAGCTCGCGGGAGAGTTCTTCGGGCGTGGGTTCGCGACCGAGGTCCTGCAGCATCTGGCGCTGCACACGGGCGAGCTTGTTGATGACCTCGACCATGTGAACAGGGATGCGGATGGTGCGCGCCTGATCGGCCATGGCACGGGTGATGGCCTGACGGATCCACCACGTCGCGTACGTCGAGAACTTGAAGCCCTTGGTGTAGTCGAACTTCT
>JAATGR010000240.1 GCA_015654575.1 Actinomycetales bacterium | reverse complement strand
GCTCGCCCGCAACGCCGAGAAGGCCGCCACCATCGCGAACGCGACGCTCGACACCGTATACGACCGGATCGGCCTGCTCCGTCGCCGCTGATCCCCTCCCGTCCCGGCCACTGCGCATAACTCAGGCAATCCCGCGCCACCCGCAACGCAGAGCGCCGATTCCGGCGGTTCTGCCTGAGTTATGAACACCACACGGCAACGCCGACGCGCTGCGACTCAGCGGCCGCGGCCCAGGTCGACCCGGCTCTCCCGCCCCACCTAGCCCGGCCCGGCACCGTCTACGCCCCGACCACGGCGCATAACTCAGGCAATCCCACGCCACCCGCGACGCAGAGCGCCGATTTCGGCGGTTCTGCCTGAGTTATGAACACCACACGACGATGCCGAGGCCGCGGTGCATCGACTCAGCGGGTGCGGCCGTGCGCGGCGACGATGCCGCGGACGGCCGACACGACGCGTGCGCTGTCGAACAGGAGGTCCTCAGCAAGGGGACGGAGCGTCGTCAGACCGCGGGCCGCGGCGGCGAGATCCCGGCGCCGGTCGCTGCGCTGCTTCGCCCACCCTTCGTGGTGGGCGCGACTGTCGCACTCGATGATGAGCCACCCCTCGACGAGGAAGTCCACGCGCCCGACCGTGGGAATCATCACCTGGGTGCGGTAGCGGAGGCCAAGCTGGCGGAGGATCAGACGCATGTACGTCTCCGGCCCAGACTCGGCCGTCGCGTCGGCCAAGGCCAGCACCGGGGCATAACGCCGCGGGAGGAGGCGGAACAGGTCCTGTAGCTCGACCATGGTCATCAGCCCCAGATGGAGGATGCTGTCGACGGTCGCCACTGCCGCTCTCGCCGATTCGCAGCGCACGGCCTGCGCCAGCGCGTCCGCGATGCCGACGACGCCGAGCGTGGGCTCGTGGTGCAGCGGAGACCAATGGAGCTGTGTCCCGCGGCGGTCGGCCGCACCGTAGGTACGCGACCGGTCCTGGAGAGAGCGCATCCGCGACATCGTGTGCTCGACATGCACGTGAAGCAACGACCCATCGAGGACAAAGACACCGAGCACAGCAAGGAGCGACACGCACCCCAGCCGGCCGCCGATCCGGACCGCCTCGTCGATGCGATGCCGGGACGCGGTCGTGTAACGGTCGCGGCGGATGCGAAGAAGCGTCCCGTCTTGGACGGCTCGGGTGATCTGCCGGGGTCGCATGCCCGCGGCTATGAGGTCTGCGCGCGTGCACACGCCGTCGGTGAATTCGAGAGGAGCGATCATGCGACCACGGTCGTCGGCGACGCCCCACCATGGGATGTCTCCCCCGGAGACTGGGGATGGCCGGGGCCCGATCCGGGTTGGGGAGGAGAGGATGCACGTACCCTGCTGCGCACAATTCAGGCAGAACGGGCGCGTCGGGCCCTGCAGTGCCCCCGACCACCGCATTCTGCCTGAGTTACGCGCAGCGCGGGCGCGGAACCAGCTGTGCTGAGGAGTCGCGGAGGGCATAAGAGTACGCAGCGGGACGACAAGAAGGATGTCCTGCAGGACAGACCTCGAGGGCTGAGCCGCGTGCGGGCGAGGCCGACGGGAAGAACCCAGGGAGGGTGTTGACCGGGCGAACCTTATGCGGACGCCGGCCCGGTGGAATGGCCCGCGCAGGCGGGACGAACCCGGCCGCAGCGGCCGACAGGATTGGGCCGCGTGGCAGAGCCGCGCGCAGGCGGTGCTCAGTCCAGCGGCAACACGTCGGCGGAATAGCGGATGTGCCGCGCGATCAGGTCGGCGACGCCTGCGGCATCGCGTGCCCGCAGCGCGGCGAGGATCTCTCGGTGTTGGCGACGCAGCAGAGTCACAACGTCGTCCCAGTCCGAGGCCGACACGATCGCACGAAGCAACGGTTCCCGAAGCGCACCACGGATAGCGGTCGCGAGCGAGGCTGCGAGTCGGTTGCCGCCGGCCTGCGCGATCGCGATGTGGAACCGGGCGTCCGCATCGTTGAAATCCTCTCGGGAGATGTCAGGCTGCTCCATGACCTCCAGCAGGACCTCGATCTCGTCGAAGGCGTCCGTCCCGGCGTGCAGGGCCGCGGAGGCGGCGGCGGTGCTCTCCAGCGCGATGCGGGATGCGACCACATCCGCGACCGGGAAGTTGGAGAGGGCGACATGCAACCGCAGGAAGCGGGTGAGCGCTTCGTCGGGCAGGGCCGCGACGAATGTGCCGGCCTCCGACCCCGAGCCGACGCGCGCACGCAGCACACCCTGACCCTCGAGGACCCGCACCGCCTCGCGCACCCCGGCACGACTGACTTCGAGCCGCGAAGCGAGCTCGCGCTCTGGCGGCAGCGGATCGCCCACGCGGAGGCTGCCATTCGCGATGCGGTCCTCGATGGCTTGGACGACCAGTTCGTAGGCGCGGGAACGAGGCAACGGATCCCATCCGGTCGTGTCGTTCTCGCCCATGCCACCATTCTTCCGTCGCTTGACGCCTCACATGTCCCGCCCCTACCCTACAAAGAGGTCTGACCACTGTAAACGGGTGGTCGCATCGGCACCACGACTCCTTCGAAGGACACACGATGAGCTCGATCCCCCGCCAGCTACCCAATCTCGCAGAGCTGCTCGAGCTCATGCAGTTCCGCAAGCCCGACTTCAACGGGAAAAGGCGGCGCCTGCGGTCCGCCCTGACGATCGACGATCTCCGCCGCATCGCCAAGCGCCGCACCCCCGCCGCCGCCTTCGACTACACCGACGGCGCGGCGGATGCCGAGATCTCGCTCGCCCGCGCGCGCCAGGCCTTCCGCGACGTGGAGTTCCACCCCTCGATCCTGCGTGACGTCTCCCAGGTGGACACGTCCACGACGATCTTCGGCGGACCGTCGGCCCTGCCCTTCGGCATCGCTCCGACCGGCTTCACCCGCCTGATGCAGACGGAGGGGGAGGTCGCCGGGGCGGGAGCTGCCGGAGCAGCCGGCATCCCGTTCACCCTCTCGACCCTGGGTACGACATCGATCGAGAACGTGAAGGCGGTCAACCCGACGGGCAGGAACTGGTTCCAGCTCTACGTGATGCGCCAGCGCGAGATCTCCTACGGACTGGTCGAGCGTGCCGCGAAGGCCGGATTCGACACACTCTTCTTCACCGTGGACACCCCGGTGGCCGGCGCCCGGCTGCGCGACAAGCGCAACGGCTTCTCGATCCCGCCGCAGCTGAGCCTCGGCACGGTGCTCAACGCGATCCCGCGCCCGTGGTGGTGGGTCGATTTCCTGACCACGCCGCCGCTGGAGTTCGCCTCGCTCTCCTCGACCGGCGGGACGGTCGGCGAACTGCTGGATTCCGCGATGGATCCGTCGATCTCGTTCGACGACCTCGAGATCATCCGCTCGCTGTGGCCGGGCAAGATCGTGATCAAGGGCGTGCAGAACGTCGAGGACTCGAAGCGCCTCGTCGACCTCGGCGTCGATGGCCTGGTGCTCTCCAACCACGGCGGACGCCAGTTGGACCGGGCGCCCGTGCCGTTCCACCTCCTCCCCGAGGTCGTCCGCGAGGTCGGCGCCGACACTGAGATCGCGATCGACACGGGCATCATGGACGGCGCTGACATCGTCGCGGCGATCGCGATGGGCGCCCGGTTCACTCTCGTCGGCCGCGCCTACCTCTACGGGCTGATGGCGGGCGGGCGCGCCGGGGTCGACCGGATGATCGAGATCCTGTCCGAGCAGGTCGTGCGCACCATGAAGCTGCTTCAGGTGCAGACGCTCGACGAGCTCACCCCTGCGCACGTCACGCAGCTGACACGGCTCGTGCCCCGCACGTCGTCCGAGTCCGTCCGGCGCTGACATAGATTGGCGGGTTGTTGCCTGCCACCCTCCACACGGAGCGGCTCACACTGTCCGTCCCGGTGGCCACCGACGCCACGGCCATCGAGGAGGCATGTCAGGATGCCGACATTCAACGCTTCGCGACGGTACCTTCCCCTTACCACCGACGGCATGCAGAGGAGTTCTGCGGCATAGCCATCGACAGGATGGACGGAGGAGACGCAAACGGTGTGGGCGCTGCGCCGTGACGGGGTGCTCGCCGGCATGATCGACCTTCATAAGCCCGGTCCGGACGAGGTCGAGATCAGCTATTGACTCGCCCCACATTTCCGGGGCGCGGGACTGATGACCGAGGCTGCGGCCGCCATAGTGGACTGGGGCTTCGCCGGACCGCTGCAGCTGGAGCGGATCGAATGGCGTGCGATCGTCGGCAATGTCGGATCCGCACGCATCGAGCGGCAGCTCGGCGTCCGCTATGGCGGCATACTACGGCGCGCCATGCGTAACGATGCGAGGATCCGCGCCGACGCCTGAACGCAGATCCGCTGGCCGCCGATGCGCGCATCCCGCAGGTCTCGCCGCTGCTCGGCTGACCCGCCCCGCGCTCTCGCCGAGCCAAGGGAAATCCCTCGAACCCGAGTGCGGGGCACCATGGCTGGGCGGTTATCCCCGGTTTCGGCGAGGAAGGGATCGCGGGTTCGACGCGAGGGTCCGAGCGGATGAAGCCACCCCGTGCCGGCGCAGCCGATCTTCCCGCAGCTTCTCGCGGACGAAGTGCGCTTTGGAAGCCGCGACGTCGGACGCATCGTACTTGCCGTATCCGTCCGATTCGCCGATCATGCGCAGCCGCCGCCAGTACATGTCGACACGATCGCGGGCGCCCTCATACCGGAACTCGACCTGCTGCTCGGGAAGCTCGTAACCGAGCCACTCGATGACAGCCATACTCACCGATTCGCCAGCCGACTCCGCGCAGCGACCACGCATCAGCGCAGCTGCGGCGGCGGCACGGAGGGAGCAAGCGCACGACAGGACGCGACGGGCAGAGGACAAGACGCGGCAGCCCACGCCCGACACACGAGAGAACGCGACAGGCGGAACACCATCCGACGGGCACGCGGGCGCGGATGTCGGTGCCGCGTGACAGGATGAGGGCGTGCCGGAGATGCCCGAGGTCCAGGGCCTCGTCGAGTTCCTCGGCGGGCGGCTCACCGGGCTGCGTGTCGAACGGGTGCAGCCGGTTGCGATCTCGGCGCTGAAGACGGTCGATCCGCCGATCGATGCTCTGAGAGATGGCTGGGTCACCGGCGTGACCCGTCACGGAAAGTTCATCGACATCGCGACGATGACCGACCACAAGACCACAGAAAGCGCCGATGCCGCCACGCCGCACCTCGTGTGCCACCTCGCCAAGGCCGGATGGCTGCGCTGGTACGACCGCGCCCAGACAGCCCCCGCTAAACCGGGACGCGGGCCGATCGCGCTCCGGGTGGGCTTCGACGACGGATCCGGATTCGACCTCACCGAAGCCGGCACGCGCAAAGCTCTCGCGGTCTACGCGGTGCGCTCCCCCTCCGACGTCCCCGGCATCGCCCGGCTCGGCCCCGACCCGCTCGATCCCGCATTCACCCGCGACGTGCTGGCGGCGCTGCTGCGCGGCCGCCGCACCCAGATCAAGGGAGTCCTCCGCGACCAGTCGATGATCGCGGGTATCGGAAACGCCTACTCCGACGAGATCCTCCACGTCGCACAGATGTCGCCGTACACGCCGGCGGGATCGCTCGACGCCGAGGGGATCGCCATCCTCCACGCCGCGATCCACGACACCCTCATCGAGGCGGTCTCGGCCGCGTCCGGCAAGCCCCCCGCCGAGCTGAAGGATGCGAAACGGCGCGGGATGCGGGTACACAGTCGGCGCGGCGAGGCCTGTCCGGTCTGCGGCGACGAGGTGCGCAGCGTGTTCTTCGCGGACAACAGCCTCGAGTACTGTCCGACGTGCCAGACCGGCGGCAGGCTGCTGGCCGACCGGCGGTTGTCGCGCCTGCTGAAATGACGCGGGTCGCGGACCCCGGCGCGTAGGCCACGCCGAGGGCCATCGTCTCGACGATCTCAGCCCGCACGACCGAGGCGCCGAAGATGTCGGCCTGGAACCGCATCGGCAGGGAATTACGCGTCATCCCGCCATCGAACCGCAGCTCGATCAATGGACGGCCGATGTCGGCGATCGATCCGTCCCCGGCATCGCGTGGGGCGGCGAACCGCACGGGTAGGCGACGGTCATGAGAAGGCCGCGCGGTGAGCGCACGATGCGCTCACCGGTGGCGGCCAACCGGAAGGTGCCCCCGTAGGTGTTCTTCGACTCCCCCGCGCCGAACGCGGCCCGCCCGAATGTCGCGGCGCGGGCCCCGGCAACGTTGTCGAGGATCCAGGCAATCTTCGACACGGAGACGTATGCGGTCGACGGTCCGGGGTCGACTATCCCCCCGGGTCGAGACCCGCAGCCGGGGGCCGGATGTCGTCGTCGACCATGGCGTCGCTCCGGAAATCGCGTCCCCACCACACCGTTGCCTCCAGCACGCGCAGCAGGTCGACGGCGGTACCGAGGGACACTTCCACATATTCGTTCGGGCCCGCGCCTAGGTAAACCCACGTCTCACCGGACCCGTCGCGCAACGACAGCGCCACCTCGAACTCCTGCGCGGTCACGTGATGCATCGCCGGATCGTCATCCACGACGCGCCGGCTGACAACCGGGACAATCATCCCCGCCGACCGATGTACGCGATCGTCGGGATGGTCATCTTCGCGATGGCCGCCGCTGCACCATGGCGGACAGGGTGTTCGTTGCCACATCGGACTCATGGGGCCTCTTCACGTGTCGGTCGAGTCGATTGGGCACGCTGCCATCACACCAGCAGCCCCCGACATCAGCCGCCCGCCGTCACGCTCCGGGCAGATCAGAGGGGAGCAGCTCCGCCGGCGTGACGCCAAGTACCTCGCAGAGGCCGATGAGCGTGTGCAGCCGGGGATTTGCCGGCGTGCCCGGGTTCGACTCGCCCTTTTCGAGCTTGCGGTAGGTGAAAACGGAGATGCCGGCCGCGTACGCGACGCGCTCCTGGCTGATCCCGCGTGCCGCGCGGGCGCGCTGCAGACGAAGCCCGAACTCGCGCGTATAGCGCGCCCACGCATCCGATGAACCAGACATCGACCCAGCCTGGCAACGTCGAATATCGGACATACGCACGTATACATGCTCATTTGCACTACTGTGGCGTCCGCAACAGAGAATTACCAGAGCGCAATCACGCGATCCCGCGATCCGCGCGGCGGGCGGACCCGAATCCATCCGCGCCGCGGCCCGGCACCCGCCGCCGACGGTGTCCGTTCCTGGACGACACAGCGCTGCCGATCCCGGATACGTCGTCGTACGACGGGGAATGAATCGCATCGGGCGACGTTGGGTAGGATCAGTGCAACAACGTGCTCCGGGGTCGGTGAGAATCCGAACCGGCGGTAACAGTCCGCGAGCGTCGCGATCTTCGGGTCATGACGCCGATCCGGTGGAATTCCGGGACCGACGGTGATGCGACGCTCAGGCGTCGCGAGTCCGGATGGGAGGCAGCACGCGCGTGATCGTACGCGCCGATTGTCGACCGCACCCCGGGCGAAAGACCAGGGAGAGCGGATGCCGGCGACAGAGACGGAGCGACGTGCGATGGCACGGGCGCTGGTGCTCGCACGGCGAGGTCCGCGGGGAGTCAACCCGCAGGTCGGCGCGATCATCCTCTCCCCGAGCGGTGAGGTGCTCGCCGAGGGCTGGCACCGCGGCGCCGGAACACCGCACACCGAGGTGGATGCGCTTTCGCAGCTGCCCCCTGGCGGCGCCCGCGGCGCCACCGCCGTCGTGACCCTGGAGCCCTGCAACCACACCGGACGCACCGGTCCCTGCGCGGAGGCCCTCATCGACGCCGGCATCACGCGCGTCCTCTACGCCGTCGACGATCCGACCCCGGTCGCCACCGGAGGCGCGGAGCGGCTGCGCGAGGCGGGCGTCGACGTGATCGGGGCGGTCCGCACCGCCGAAGCGGGCGAGCTGCTGTCGTCGTGGACGACAGTGCAACGGCTGGGACGCCCCCACGTCACCGTCAAATGGGCGCAGAGCCTCGACGGCCGCGCCGCCGCCGCCGACGGCACGAGCCAGTGGATCACCGGATCGGCCGCGCGGGCCGACGTGCATCGCCGGCGCGCCCTGGCCGACGCGATCGTGGTCGGCACCGGCACGGTGCTCGCCGACGATCCGGCACTGACCGCGCGGGACACCGACGGCGCGCTGCTCGACCACCAGCCGATCCCCGTCATCATCGGAGAGAGCCCCGTGCCCGCCGACGCGAAGCTGCGCGAACACCCGGCGGCGCCTCTCGTCTACCCCACGCACGACCTCCCCGCCGTGCTGCAGTCGCTCCGCGAGACCGGTGTGCAGCGTGTGTTCGTGGAGGGCGGGCCGACGCTCGCGAGCGCCTTCCTCGCCGCGGGGCTCGTCGACGAGGTGCTCGCCTACGTCGCGCCGGTGCTGCTGGGCGGTCCGCGCACGGCGCTCACCGACATCGGTGTCGCCACGATCGGACAGGCCCGTCGGCTGGAGGTCGCCGCCGTCGAACGGTTGGACGACGACCTGCTGCTGGTGGGACGCGTCACCCCCTCGGCCGTGCGCAGTCCCGCCGAGGCATCACCGCTGGATGAAGGAGAGAGTTGATGTTCACCGGGATCATCGAGGAGATCGGCACCGTCACCGCCGTGGCGCCCTCCGGAGACGGCGTGCGACTGACCGTCCACGCGCCGACGGCAGTGTCCGACGCCGGCCATGGCGACTCGATCGCGATCAGCGGCGTGTGCCTGACCGTCATCGACAAGGGGGCGGACTGGTTCACCGCCGACGTCATGCGCCAGACCCTCGCGACGGCCACGACCGGCGGGCTGACAGCGGGCAGCACCGTCAATGTCGAGCGTGCGATGAGTCCGCACGGACGCCTCGGCGGACACATCGTGCAGGGCCACATCGACGGCACCGGCCACATCGTCGAGGTGCGACCGGGAGAGCAGTGGCGTGTCCTGCGGATCTCGCTCTCCGCGGAACTCGCCCCGCTGGTGGTGGACAAGGGGTCGATCACCGTCGACGGCGTCTCCCTCACTGTGTCCCGGGTGAGCGCAGCGGATGCCGCCGAGCAGTGGTTCGAGATATCACTCATCCCCGAAACCCTCGCTGCCACCACGCTCGGCCTCCGCCAGGTCGGCGATCCGGTGAACCTCGAGACCGACATCCTTGCCCGGCACGTGCAGCGACTGCTGTCGTTCCCGGCACCCACTCCCACCGAAGGAGGCTCGCGATGAGCCTGTCCACCATCTCCGAGGCGGTCGACGCACTGCGGTCGGGGCGTCCGGTCATCGTCGCCGACGACGAGGACCGCGAGAACGAGGGCGATGCGATCATCTCCGCCGAACTGGCGACGCCGGAATGGATCGCGTGGATCGTGCGCCATTCCAGCGGCTTCATCTGCGCCCCGATGCCGGCGGAGTGGGCCGACCGGCTCGACCTGCCCCCGATGGTCGCGGTGAGCCAGGATGCGCGCGGCACCGCCTACACGGTCAGCGTCGACGCGTCCGACCGGGTCACGACCGGCATCTCGGCGGGAGACCGCTCGCACACCCTGAACGTGCTCGCCGATCCGGAGTCCACTCCCTCCAACGTGATCCGCCCAGGCCACGTCCTCCCGCTGCGCGCCGTGGACGGCGGCGTGCGCGAACGCGGGGGGCACACCGAGGCCGCGGTCGAGCTCATGCGCCTGGCGGGCCTTCAGCCCGTCGGCGCGATCTGCGAGATCGTCGCGGACGACGGCAGCATGATGCGGCTGCCGGGCCTGATCGAGCTGGGAGAGGCCGACGACATCCCGGTGATCACGATCGAGCAGCTGGTCACCCACCTGAACGAAACCGACCCGCAGGACCCCCACCGGCCGTCCGCATCGGCGCACCGACGTCGGGTGAGCCTGCGCGCCGAGTCCACCGTGCCGACCTCGCACGGCGTCTTCCGCTTCCTGGCCTACAAGGACAGGCAGACCGGCACCGACCACCTCGCGGTCGTCTCCGGCGACCTCGACGACGAGGCGCCGCTCGTGCGCGTGCACTCGGAGTGCCTGACCGGCGAAGCATTCGGGTCGCTGAAGTGCGAGTGCGGGCCGCAGTTGGAAGCCGCCCTGGATGCGATCGAGCAGGACGGCGGCGTCGTCGTCTACATGCGCGGGCACGAGGGCAGGGGCATCGGCCTCATCAACAAGCTGCGCGCCTACAGCCTGCAGGAGCGCGGCCTGGACACCGTCGACGCGAACCTCGCCCTGGGTCTTCCGGCCGACGCCCGGGACTACGCCGCCGCCGCCGGCATCCTCGCCGACCTCGGCGTCGAGAAGATCCGGCTGCTGACCAACAACACCGACAAAGTGGCCCAGCTGCGAGCGCTCGGGCTGGACGTGGTGGAGCAGGTACCGCTGCTGGTCGGGGTCGGACCGAACAACCATCAGTACCTTGAGACGAAGCGCGACCGGATGGGGCACATCCTGCCCGACGCCGAATTCGCGGAGGCGCTGGAGCACATGGGAGAGGACGCCCAGAAATGAGCGGCAAGGGAGCGCCTGAGGCGCAGGAGATCGCGGGCACGGGACTGCGGGTGGTCGTGGTCGCCGGAACGTGGCACGACCGGATCGCCGACGGTCTGGTGGCGGGCGCTGCGCGCACGCTGGACGCCGCGGGGGCCGAGTGGTCGTTGGTCCAGGTTCCCGGGTCCTTCGAGCTCGCCGTGGCGGCCCAGGCGGCGTTCGCCGCCGGCGCCGACGCGGTCGTCGCGCTGGGCGTCATCATCCGGGGCGGCACCCCGCATTTCGAATACGTGTCCGCCGCGGCGACCGACGGACTCACCCGGGTCGCGCTGGACGCGGG
>JAATGR010000081.1 GCA_015654575.1 Actinomycetales bacterium | reverse complement strand
CCGCTCTTTCGCTGCCTAGTCGTGCTCCTTATCTTTATCCACATGTTTCATTCTTGGGTTTGACCTTCTCCTCTTGTTTTCAGACGTTTCCTCTTCCGCTCTTTCTTCATCGTCCTCAACGCGGCCGGCGCGGCGATCTCGTTCCGGTTTGCGATCGTGGTGTCCGTGATCTCGATCGTCATCATCCTGGCCTTCACCGTCATGGCGATCGGGGGCGGCCATCTCGACTGGGGTGGGCTGTGGGACATCGCCGCCGACCCGGCCGTCGCCGGTTCCTCGTCTTTCCTGCCGAACGGTGTCGGCGCGATCCTGTTCGCCCTGCCCTTCGCGATGTGGTTCTTCCTGGGCATCGAGGAGCTGCCGCTGGCGGCCGAGGAATCGCATGACCCGGTGCGCGATATCCCGCGAGCCGGGCTGTGGGCCCGCGGCACCCTGATCGTCACCGGCCTGCTTGTGCTGTTCTTCAACACCGCCGTGCTCGGCTCGAACGTGACGGCGACCTCGGCGCAGCCCCTCCTGGACGGCTTCGTCGTCATCGTCGGCGACAAGGTGGGCGCGATCCTGGCCATCCTCGCCCTGATCGGACTGCTGGCCTCCCTCATGGGCATCATGTTCGCTTACGGCCGCAACATGTACTCGCTGTCTCGTGCGGGCTACTACCCGCGCTGGCTCTCACTGACCAGCGCCAGGAGCCAGACGCCGTGGGTCGCGCTCGTGGTCGGCGCGGTGATCGGCTTCGTCGCGCTGCTGGTGATCCAGTTCGCCGGCGGTGACAGCAGCCCGGCGGGCGCGATCGTGTTGAACATCGCGGTGTGGGGCGCGGTCGTCGCCTACTTCATGCAGATGGTCTCCTTCATCGTGCTGCGGATTCGCTTCCCGAAGGCGACGCGACCCTACCGCAGCCCCTGGGGCATGTTCGGCGCGGTCTCGGCTGCGGTGATCTCTGCCGTCGTCTTCGTCGGTCTGCTGCTGAACCCCTCGTATCTGCCGGCGATCATCGCCATCATCGTGGTCTATGCGGTCATCTTCGTCGGCTTCGCGGTGTGGGGGCGGCACCGGTTGGTCCTCTCGCCCGAGGAGGAGTACGCCGTGACGGGCGGGCTGCACGGCGACAGCGAGAACCCGTCTGTGGTCGTCGAGAAGGAGTGATCGGCGCGCCGCGCGCGGATCCCGCGGTGGACCGGCTCGAAGCGTGCAGCAGAGCGCGGCCCTAGGCGAGGACGTCCACGCCGGGCAAGTCGCTGAAGCGCGCCTTGGCATCGAGAGAGACGACCAGGCGGCCTGACTGCTTGGCGTGGGCGGCGATGATGAGGTCGTGAGCTCCCCGAGGCCTCCCTGTGCGCCGCACATGGTCGAGCAGTGAAGCGTGCTCGGCTGCCGTCGACTTCGTATAAGGGAGCACCTCAATCGACTCCTCGACGTCGTCGACGAACTGCTCGCGCGCCCGCCGATGGCCCGTGTCCGCGGCGAGGACGCCATGGTGGAGCTCAGCGAGTGTGATCGCCGCGATGGCGAGATCATCGGACTCGGAGACCGGCCACGTGTCCATCCCTTGCCGATCGAGCTGGATCAGAGCGTTTGTGTCGAGGATCAGTCGCGCCACGGATCGACCGCATCCTGGGTGAGGAGGTCGCGCGCGCTCGTCGCGTCGGTGGCGAAGCCGTCGTCGAGTGCCGCGCGGGAGGCGCGGCGAGCGAGGAAACCGGCGACGGTGCGTGTGGTTGCCGGCACGATCCGGGCGATCGCCTTGCCGTCGCGCACGACGGTGTACTCCTCTCCGTCATGCTCGACGCGATCGAGCAACGAGGAGAACCCTCGAGAAGCGTTTCGCGCAGTCACCGTGGTCATGCAAGCAATCCTACACTGCCGTCAGACACGTCAGACGGGCATGCCGAGACCATCCCGCATCAACCTTGCATCCTGACCTCGCACGTGTTCCCGCACTCGGCGGGAAGCGTTCGGGAGGAGGCGGACGATGCGCATCGTCAAGAGGGATGCCGTTGTGGCGGAGCGCAGCGGGCGACGCGGAGGTCTCGATGCCCCTGCGATCAGCGTGCGGGGCCTCCGGAAGTCGTACGGAAGGATCGAGGTCCTGCCCGGCGTGGACTTCGACGTCGCGCGGGCAGCAACTTCGCGCTGCTCGGTTCGAACGGAGCGGGCAAGACGACACCCTGGAGGAGTTCGCCGATGAGGAGGGCGCGCGATGACCACGCATTTGTTCGGGGATACCTCGACGCTGACGGGACGGTCGATGACCCACATCTCGCGGAGCCCGGACACGATCATCACGACGGCGATCATGCCGGTCGCGATCATGCTGATGTTTGGCTATGTGTTCGGCGGCGCGATCGACACAGGCCCACTCCCACGACGGGCACGTCGACAGCCGGCGCGGCGAGTCCGCGTGGTCGGCCCACGCGCCGTCCTCCGACCGGTCGGGGCGTGGGCCTCGTGAGCATTCGCGGCGTCGCGGTTCGGGTCGGCAGGCACGTTGTCGCGCGCGCGATCCTCGGTCTCGATCGGTTCGTATCGACAACGGGACGAGTTGGCGTGGAATCGTATCCATTCTTCCGGTGTTGTATTCGTACGTATGAAAATCGTGCGTCGCTGTGCTCTGCGTGTGCACGGTGTGCCACGCAGGTCTATGAAGGAGATTCGTATGCAGTCATGGCGGTTCCATGGAACCAACCAGCCCCTCACCCTCGAGGACGTCGAGGAGCCCCACGCCGGCCCCGGGGAGGTCGTCGTCGAGGTGCGTGCCGCCGGGGTCTGTCACTCCGATGTGACCGCGCTCGATGACCCGGGCTGGATGCCGATGTTCTTCCGCTTACCCATGACGCTCGGGCACGAGAACGCCGGCGTCATCACCGAGGTCGGAGAGGGCATGGAGCACTGGAAGGTCGGCGACCGTGTCGGTCTCGCCCCGGTGATGCCCGACGGTGATGCGATCGGCTACGGCAAGTGGGACGGCGGTTATGGGCCCTCTGTGCGCGCCACCGACGCGAACATCGTGAAGCTTCCGGACGAGGTGTCTTTCGAACTCGGTGCGATGGCGACCGATGCCGGGCTCACCGCGTATCACGCGATCGTCGCAGTCGGCGGCGCTGCGAAGGGCAAAAAGGTGGGTGTGATCGGTCTCGGCGGTCTCGGCTACATTGGCGCTCGCGTCGCGGTGTTGCTCGGCGCGGAAGTGTACGCGGCCGATGTGAGCCCCGCCGCGCGCGCGCTCGCGGACGACATCGGCCTCGCCGGTGTCGCCGAGTCGATCACCGAGTTCAAGGACAAGGGTCTCGAGGTCATCGTCGACTATGCCGGCTTCGGCGTCACGACTGCAGCGATGCTCGAGACTTTGGCGGAGTTCGGTGTTGCTGTCCAGGTCGGCATGGGGCGCCTTGAGTCGACGATCAACACCTATCCGCTGATCATCAATCAACTCCAGCTGCGTGGCTCCAAATCCGGCACGAAGGAGGACCTGGCTGCGCTCTACGAGTTGATGAAGTCGGGCGAGTTGAATCCTCCGATCAATCTGATCACGCAGGCAGAGATCCCCGAAGCGTTGTCGAAGCTCCGCGAGGGTGGCGTCGTCGGACGCTTCGTCGCGCAGTATCCCGAAGGCTGAACGCGGTTGCGCTGGCGACGCCGCGTCGCCAGCGCAGGCCCCGCTCTCGCGTGGCCGTTGGGTTCGGAGCGCTGCGGTGGAACTCTTCGGCCGTGCGCTTGCAGCTGCCTGCGGTCGCGGGCGGGGAGGATGACGCCGATTCTGCCCGTGAGCTCGGGGACATCGAACGGTCGTCGTCGACAACACCGGTCTCTACGCGGCCGGTCCGCCCACGAGCGGCCCGTTGATGCTGCCGCCGAGATGCACGGCGGCGCGGCCGGTCAACGGATTGACGCCGAGCTGCGCATGGACGCCGTAGACCTCGGAGATCAGCGGCGATATCACCACCGTCTCCGGTGTGCCCTCGGTGACGAGCACGAGCTGCAGTCGTGGCACATCGGTGCCGAGCGACGCGGCCAGATCGTCGCCCCCACGAGAGCGTTGAGCGTCGGCGCCGCCGCCGCCAGCAGGCCGGCCGCGCCGACGATGACGACAACGGCGGGGATGGGAAGGGAACCCCAGCCGGCCCCGCCGATGCTGCCGGGGCTCCAGAACAGCACCCGCTGCACCTGGTTGGGCGTGGCGATCGTCTGCAGGAAGTACGTCAGGGACGAGACGAGATAGCCGATGGCGACGCCCCGGGGTGACCCCGATCTGCGACGGATCGCCGAGCGGGTTGCGGACCACGGCCTGGATCACCGCGCCGGCCACGGCGAGGCCGGCCCCCACCAGGATGCCGAGGTGACGCGCGCCGGAGTCCTTTCTCGTCATCGAGCCACGTTCGAACGCGGCTATTGAGAACGATGCTCACTGCTCTTCATCCGCACCGAACCGCGTCCTGCGGGTTTCGCGTCCACCGCTGTCCACACGGATCCGCCGACGAGACCGACGTCATCCGTCGAGGGGACTCTCGGCCGGCGCTGGTCTTCTCCAGCGCGGTGAGCATGGCCGCCGCAGCCGTCCTCCTCCCCACGGGGGATGACACTGCTGCGCGTGTTCCGATCCGCTCGGCTGGCGGTGCTCCGCGCGGAGCCCGCCGGGGGCGCCCCGAGCCGCGCGGACACGTCCCCCTCCCCAGCCTTCTTCGGGCGAGGGGGACGACGTTCAGCCTGCCGTCGACGCCGTCTCGGCTGCGGGGGCCGCCGGGCCGGAGCCGAACTCGCGGCGCAGCACCGGTGCGACCTCGGTACCGAGCAGTTAGATCGCCTCCAGATGCTCCTTCTGCGGCACGCCGCCGAAGCCCATCTGCAGCATGACCCGGTCGATGCCGTAGACCTCGCGGTACGTCATGACCTTGTCGACCACCTCCTGCGGGCTGCCGACGATGGGCATCCCGCCGGGCCAGGCCTGTGCATCGAACGCGGCGCGCGGCATGTCGAACCCGATGCCGCGCTGGTGGTTGTTCTCGCGCATCCCCCGGGCGAAGAAGGGGTACATCGTCGCGCGGGCGCTCTGGCTGGTGCGACCGACGAAGCCGTGCACGCTCGCACCGACGCGCAGCGAGTCGGCGGGGACGCCAGCCTGCGCCGCGGCCGCACGGTAGTAGTGCGCCATCTGTGCATGAGCCTGGATCGGGCCCGCCAGGAACGCGATCATCATCGGCAGACCCAGCCCGCCGGCGTGCACGGCGGACTGGGGGCTTCCGCCCACGGCCTGCCACACCGGCAGGGGATCCTGCAGGGCGCGTGGCGCGATGTCGGCGTTCTTCAGAGCGGCTCTGGTCCGCCCGCTCCACGTTGTGGGGTTCTCACCCCGGATTCGCAGCAGGAGCTCGAACTTCTCGTCGAACAGGTCCTCGTAGTCGGCGAGCGAGTATCCGAACAGCGGGAAGGACTCGGTGTAGGAACCCCGTCCTGCCATGATCTCGGCGCGCCCGCCGGAGAGCAGATCGAGCGTCGCGTACTGCTCGTAGACGCGGACGGGGTCGTCGCTGGAGAGCACCGTGACGGTGCTCGCGAGCCGCACGCGCTCGGTCACCGTCGCGGCTCCGGCCAGCAGCACCGCGGTCGCGGAGGCGATGAAGTCGCTGCGGTGGTGCTCGCCGATGCCGAACACGTCGAGGCCCGCCTGGTCGGCGACCCGGGCCTGCTCGATCGTGTCGGCCACGCGCTGCTGCGCGGACGGCATCCGACCGGTCGCCGGATCCGTGGTGACCTCGCCGAACGTGAGGGCGCCTACCTCGATCATCGGATCTCCTCCGTCAGCGCGCCCAGGTCGGACGCGTCGAGCGCCACTTCGCCGCCGGTGGCGAACCGTTCACCCCAGGAGGTGAGCTGATCGAGGATCGGAGCGAGCGAGGCGCCGGCTTCGGTGAGCTGGTACTGCACCGACGGTGGGCGGGCATCAATCACCGTGCGCGTGATCAGCTCGTCGCTCTCGAGCTCCCGCAGGCGGCGGGAGAGCATCGCGTCGCTCAAGCCGGCGGCATAGCGGGAGACCTCGGAGAAGGATGTGCATCCCTCGTGCAGGGCTTGCAGGATCAGTCCGTTCCAACGCCGCCCGACGATCTCCATCGCGGCGACGAACGAGGGGCAGGCGCCGAGAGGCTCAGATGATTTGTCACTCACATTTTTATAGTAACAAACGTTGGTTGTGGGGGGTGTGTTGAGTGAGCGGTTCCGGCTGCGGGTAGTCGTGTCGGAGGGTGGCGAGCAGGCGCGCGAGCGCGGGGAGGGCGGCGTCGATCGCGTCCCGATCGCTCTCGTCGAGTCGATTGATCGCCTGCTGCAGCACGTCCGAGCGTTTGGCGTCCGCGGTGGCAAGGATTCGGCGGGCGGCGTCGGAGAGGCGGATGAGCACCGCCCGGGAGTCATGCGGGGAGAGCTCGCGCACCAGCATCCCGCCCGCGTCGAGCGACTTCACCAGGTTGCTGACGGTGGGTCGGGCAAGGTGCAGCTCGGCGGCGAGCTCGGTCGTGGTCATCGGACTGTGCCGTTGCAGGCGGAGGAGAAGTTCGATCTGCGCATCGCTGAGCCCCTGGGCGTGCGCCGATCCCCGCGCGGCGTGCGTGGTGGCGCGCCGGAGCGGACCCATCACCTCGCGCAGTGCGCGACCGGTGTCGGTTCGGGCCTGTGCCATGTGGGTCTCCTGTGCGCGCTAGAAATGTTTGCAACAAACGCATTATCGTCGCATACGCACCCGCTCGACGGGGCAGGAAACCCCGTGAGGGATCCTGCTGTCGGGCGTCCGGCCGGCTTCGCCGCGCCGATGCGACCCGACCGCCCCCGAAATGAGCACCCATGACCGACTCCGTCCTCCGCGCCGGCATTACCCGAGAGCGGTATCCGCTGAAGGCCCGCACCCTCACCGTGCGGCGCGTCGAGGAGCTCTCCCCGGGGATGCGCCGCATCGTCGTCGGCGGTGACGAGCTCGAAGACACGCTGCCCTACACGCGGCTGGGCGTCGCCGATCACGTGAAGCTCGTCATCCCCGACCCGGTCACCGGCGAGGTCCACCTCCCGCGGATCGGCGAGCGGGGCATGGAGAGGCCCGCCGGTATCGACCTCGCGATCCGCGACTATACGATCCGCGGGTTCGATCCCGCCGCCGGCGAGCTGTCGCTCGACTTCGTGCTGCACGACCACGGGCCCGCAGGCCGCTGGGCCATCGCGGCGAAGCCCGGCGACCGCATCGGCCTCCTGGGACCGCGGGGCACGACCGTGCAGCCGGACGGCTACGCGCGCTACGTCATCGCGGCGGATGAGACCGCGCTGCCGGCCACCGAGCGCTGGATCGCGGAGGCGCCGCAGGCGGCCGTGCTCGACGTGTTCGTGCTCGTGCCGGATGCCGCGGAGGAACGCGAGCTGCCCCGGCACCCCGGCCTGCGGCTGCATTGGCTGCACCGGCAGGCGGGCGACGATCTGGCCGAAGCGGTGATCGCCGCGGTCCCGGACGACGACGGAAGCACCTACGTCTGGGCGTCGGCCGAGGCGACCAGCGTCCAGCCCGTGCGTCGCCACCTGCGCGAGGTCGCCGGGTTCGCACGCGAGGCGATCGACGTGCACGGTTACTGGAAGCTCGGCGTCGCCGGCCACCAGGAGCCGCACGGCGCACCCGACGCGCCGCGGGTCAGCGGTGGGTCCGACGCCGCGGGATCAGCCGCGCCGAATTGAGGATGAAGGCCGTCTCGCTGCCGACGTGGATGAGGGCGGCGACGATCGGGGCGAGCAGCCCGAAGGCCGCCAGGACCATCCCGATCAGATCGATGGCGATGGTGCCCGCGAAGTTCACCATCACGATCCGCCGGGCGCGGCGAGCGACCTGCACGGTGCGGACGAGATCGTCCAGGTCGGAACTGATCAGCACGATGTCCGCGCTCTCGCGGGCGATGTCCGTGCCCGATCCCATCGCGATCCCGACATCGGCGCGGGACAGCGCGGGCGCGTCGTTGACGCCGTCGCCCACCATCGCGAGGGCATGGCCGGCGCCCCGTTCGGCGTCGATCGCCCGCAGTTTCTGATCGGGGAGGAGGCCCGCGCGCACATCCCGGATGCCCACCTCGTCGGCGACCGCCCGCGCGGTGCGCTCCTGGTCGCCCGTGATCATCAGCGTCCGGAGCCCCAGACGGTGCAGCTCAGCCACGGCGGCACGGGCCGTGTCGCGAATGACATCGGCGAGCAGGATGGTGCCGGCGTAGGCGCCGTCGATCGCGACATGGACCGCGGTGGTCGCACCCCAGTCCTCCTGGTCGTCGGGGGCTCCGGGAATGAGCGTGCGGTTGCCCGCTGCGACCGCGCGACCGGAGACGGTGGCGGTCACGCCCCGCCCCGGCTCGTAGGAGAAGTCCTCGGCGGCGTCGACACCGAGCCCGGCGGCGCGGGCATGGGCGACCACGGCCTGGCCGAGCGGATGCTCGGAGTACGACTCGGCGGCGGCCGCGATTCGCATCAGCTCGTCGGCGGTGACACCGGCGGCGGGGCGGACGTCGGCGACGGTGGCCGTTCCGATGGTGAGGGTCCCGGTCTTGTCGAAGACGACGGTGTCGACGGTGGCGAGGGCCTCCAGGGGGCGCCGTCCTTCACGAAGGCGCCGGCGCGGGCGATGCGCGCGATCGCGGCGAGCACGGCCAGCGGCGTGCCGGCCGCGATCCCGCAGGCGCCGGCGACGACGACCACCGAGATCGTGGAGGTCCAGTCCCGGGTGATCAGGAACGTCGCGGCGGCCCCGATCAGCGCGAGGTAGACCAGCCAGGCGGCGAGGCGGTCGGCGAGGCGCTGCACCGGCGGCTCGGAGGACTGTGCCAGCCGCACCGCCTCCACGATGCGGCCGTACGACGAATCGGCGCCGATCCGCTCCGCGCGCACCTCGACCGCGCCGATCTGGTTGATCGACCCGGCGAACACCTCGCTGCCGGGCGCGATGTCGGCGGGCATCGACTCGCCGGTGATCCGGGACTGGTCCGCCGTGGAACGTCCGGCGATGACGGTGCCGTCGACGGGGATGCGCGTCCCGGGAGCGACCACCACGAGCTGTCCGGCGCGGAGCTCGGCGAGCGGGATCGTCGTGATCTCGTCGCCGTCGCGGACCTGCACGGCCTCGGGCAGGAACGCCATCAGGTCGGTGAGGGCATCGCGCCCGCGGTCCATAGAGAGGTCCTCGAGGATCTCCGCGGCGAGGACGAAGACCGTGATCACCAGCGAGGTCACCCATTCACCGATGGCGGCTGCGGCGACGATGGCGATGAGCATGGACAGCTCCATGCTCATCCGACGGTGCCGGACGTCATTCCAGGCCTCGGCGGCGATCGGCCAGCACCCCACGATGAGGCCGACCACGGCGACGACCGGGACCTGCGGCCAGGGCAGTGTGAGCCCGCAGGCCACGGCGATCGCGCAGGCGCAGACGAGGGCGGTGCGGACGAGATCGCCGCGGTCGATGCGGCTCCAGACCGTCCGCTCCGGGAGATACTCGGTCGTCGTCTCCGGCGCCGCCGTCACGCTCATGACGACGCCTTGCTGTCGGCGCTCGCCGATCCGCTCTGCTGGCCGAGGTGGTGCTCGGGGAGTGTGTCGCCGACGACGTGCTCGGCCTGGAACACGGCGTGGGTCACGAGCTGCCGGGCGTGCTCGTCGATCAGGCTGTAGAACACCCGGGTTCCGTCCTGGCGGGCGGCCACGATCCGACCCCAGCGCAGTTTCGCCAGGTGCTGAGACACCACCGTCGGCGTCTTGCCGACGCGCTCCGCCAGCTCGCCGACCGCCAGCTCGCCCGAGCGGAGCGCGAGGATGATCCTGATCCGGGTCGCGTCCGAGAGGAGTGAGAACACCTCCGCCGCCAGATCGACGTACTGGCTGTCGGGCGTGAAGGTGCATTTATTAGAACCTGCATTCATACGCAGATTATGAGGGATGAGGCCGCGTCGCCGCAACGGTCTCGACGGGATCGAGGCCAACCGGTCTTCGCGTCCGGAGGCCTCTCATACCCCACTGGGGTACCATCGATGCATGACGGGCCATGGCTACGGCGCAGACAAGACGGCACTCACTCGACGGATGAACCGCATCGAGGGGCAGGTGCGCGGCATCGCGAAGATGATCGACGACGACCGCTACTGCATCGACATCCTCACGCAGGTCTCGGCCGCGACGAAAGCCCTAGAATCCGTCGCGCTGACGCTGCTGGAGGACCACCTCGGCCACTGCGTCGCCGGGGCCGTCGCCGCGGGCGGCGAGAACGCCGACGCCAAGGTCAAAGAGGCGGCGGACGCGGTGCGCCGCCTGGTCCGCTCCTGATCCAGCCCTTCCGTTCGGGGTGGGCGGCCGCAGTCAGCCGGCGCTGTCGCGATAAACCGCGGGGACGGGGCGGAGCCGGCGTGCCGGTCGCCAGGTGCGTCCTGTCAGTCGCTCGGCGCGCAACGCCATCCCCGCATCGCCCTCACAGCTCGCGATGCGCGCCAGTGCGTTGGCCAAGTGGACGGCGCCCGCGCGACGCGCGGCCTGGTCATCCGCGATGAGCTCGATGAGCATCGCGGTGGACCTGCGAAGACGGCGGGCAGAGCGCATCCGCGGCAGGCACGCCTGATTGATCTCGGCCAGCCGCAGCGCCAGATGGTGGCGCCCCCGCAGGTGGGCGCGTTCGTGCGCGACGACGGCTCGCAGCTGCGCCGGCGTCAGCAGCTCGCGCATCCCGGTCGAGACGACCACGGCGGGTTCGCTGCCCGGCAGCGAGCAGGCGAACACCTCGTCGGAGCGGCAGGTGATGAGGGTGATCCCGTCCTCCAGGCGGTCGGCGGTGTGCGGCATCCGCAGCACTTCGCCGTAGCTGTGACGACCGGAGGAGAGCACCTCGTGGGAGCCGGCGCCGAACACCACGACGACCGCGGCCACGGCGACCAGTGCCGCCCAGCCGAGGGTTGTCTGGATCACGGCCGTCATGCCGTCTGCCGAGGCGGTGGCCGTCAGCGCGATCGACACGGCGACGGCGACCGTCGCGGCCAGCGCCAGCACGCCGGAGACGAAGGCCAGGTGCCAGGCGGCCAGTGCCAGGCGCGGGCGATGCACCTGCCAGGATCCGGCGACGAGCAGTCGCGGCGCCGTGAAGATGAGTGCCGCGGCAGCCAGGAGCAGCGCGATGATCGCGATCACGGCCGGCGGCGCTGCTTGGTCAACGCGGCGCGCAGCATCTCGACGTCGTCCTCGTCGAGGTCGCCGGCGAACTTCAGCAGCGCGGCCTTCCGGTCATCGATCTGGCTGAGCGCGCGCAGCATGGTGTCGGTGGCATCCTCCACGGCGCTGCGCGCGGCCATGAAGCGCACCTTGCGCGGCGACGGAGCGTGACGGACGACCTCGCCCTTCTCCACCAGGCGGTCGAGCGCGGTGAGGATGGTCGTGTACGCGGGGACGTGACCGGTGAACGACTCCTGGATCTCGCCCGCCCCGATCGGCTCTCCGTGCTCGCGCAGGATCGTGAGCACCCCTGCCTCGAGTTCGCCCTTGCCCCGCGTGCGGATACCGCTCATCGTTCCTCCCGCCCCGATCCTATATGCCTCTACACGCGGTCGAGATAGCTGGGTGCGGGCGGGCCCGGACGCCGCGCCGCATCCGTCCTTCGCGTTCACAACTCAGGCTGTTTGCGCCACGCCCGCGGCGACACCCCCGGAATCACGCGGATGCCGCGACACCGGGCCTCGACATTGCCTGAGTTATGCGCGGTGAGGGGATCGGGGGCGATTTCCGCGGGAACCGTGACATGAGGCATCTCAGCGGGGATTCCGTCCGTCTCGGGCATCGGTCGTCGCCGCCGCCGACAACCACGGAATGTAGAATAATCCTCGGTCGTCACGTCGTCGACGGCCATCGAGCGAGGTGAGACGGATGACGCGGACGCGCCGCGACGATCTGGGCACGGCGTGCTCTCCCGGCACCCGCTCTCGCGCTGACGACGCACGTCGGTGACCGCCGCCGCCGTCGTAGAACCCGCCGCCTATGCGCACCCTCGCATTCGGCGGTCGATCCCGGCGATCGTCATCGTCGCCGTGCTCGCCGTGGCGCTCGCATTCTGCGTTCCCACCGTCACCACGATCCTCCGCGGCGAGACCGACTACACGAGCCTGTTCCGGAGCTTCCCCGGCACGACGACCGGTGTCCTCTCGACGGTGTTCCGGGCGATCGCCGATCTCGCCGCCTGGGTCACGATCAGCTGCCTCGTCGTCGTGATGGGGATCGCCGCGGTCCCCGGCCGGGGACGGCTGGCGGTCGTCGACGAACCGGAGTGGCGGCTGCTGCGCTACTCCCTGCTGACGTGGATGGTCTCCGCGGCGGTGCTGGTGCCCGTCGACGCCGGTGACGCGAACGGCCTCAGCGTCTCGCGGCTGACCGAGCCGGGAGCCCTCGGCTATCTCGTCGACGCGGCCTCCTTGCCCAAGGCCTGGATCTTCGTGTTCTGCGCGACGGCGCTCGCGTTCCTGGTCTCCGTGTTCGCGCACCGCTGGGCCGCGTTCCTGGTGATCGCGTGGCTGGGCGCGCTGTCGATCCTCGCCCCCGTCGTCATCGGCCAGGTGCAGGTCGGCCTGAACCATGACTTCGGCTCGGATGCCGCGATCTTCCAGTCGCTGGCCGCGGCCGTGCTGTTTGGGACGGCGATCGTGCTCGGGCTGCGGGTGGCGACCGGGCGACTGCTGCGTCCCGCCGCGGTCGTGCGCGCCGGATGGGTCCTCGCCGTCTCCTGGGTGGTGGTCGCCGCCGCCGACGTGGTGCTCGCGCTGTTCAAGCTCGCCGGGCCGTCGGCGACCAACCCGACCGTGTATTTCCTGCTGTCGCGCTCGGCGGTGATCCTCCTGACGGGCATCGTGCTCGCCTCGTTCTGGCTGCGCCGCCGTCGCTGGAGCGACCGCCGGCTCGTCTGGACCCTTGCGCTGCTCGTCCTGTGCGCGGGCGGGTACGCGGGGCTGACGGGCGCGATGAACCGCATCCCGCCGCCGCAATACTTCGTGGACTCCAACATCTCGGTCGTCTACTTCGGGTACGACCTCACCGACATCTCCCCGACGCTGGGCGTGATGCTGACGCACTGGCGTCCGAACATCCTGTTCCTCGTCATCTCGCTCCTCGCCGTCGGCGTGTATCTTGCGGCCGTCGTGCGGTTGCATCGCCGAGGGGACCGCTGGCCCCTGGGCAGGACGGTCGCCTGGATGCTCGGCTGGGTGGTCGTGGTGATCTCGACCAGCTCCGCCCTCGGGCAGTACTCCGGGTCGCAGTTCGGCGTCCACATGATCGTGCACATGAGCCTGAACATGCTCGCGCCCGTGCTGCTCGTGCTCGGCGGCGTGGTCACCCTGCTGCTGCGTGCGACGACGGCGCATCCGCGGTCGCAGCCGGCCGGCCCGCACGAATGGCTGACGGCCGTACTGCAGTGGCCCGGTCTCCGGCTGATCTTCAACCCGTTCCTGGTGTTCATCGTCTACATCGGCTCGTACTACGCGCTGTACCTCACGCCGTTGTTCGAGAACATCATGCGCTTCCACTGGGCGCATCAGGCGATGAACGTCCATTTCCTGATCGTGGGGTACCTCTTCTACGGCCTGATCGTGGGGGTGGACCGTCCGCCGAGACCCCTGCCCCCGATCGGAAAGCTCGGGTTCGTGCTGGCCGCGATGCCGTTCCACGCCTTCTTTGGCATCATTCTCATGACCGCGAGCGTGCCCATCGCGGAGAACTTCTACCTCACCCTGGACTTCCCCTGGATGGGCGATCTCATGGCCCAGCAGTACCTCGGCGGCGGCATCGCGTGGGCCGGCGGCGAGCTGCCGCTGGTGCTGGTCGTGATCGCGCTCGGCGTCCAGTGGGCCCGGCAGGACCAGCGCGAGGCGGTGCGCAAGGACCGTCACCTCGACTCCGGTGTCGACCACGAGTTCGACGACTACAACCGGATGCTCGCCCGGCTCGCCTCGCGCGCCGACCGATCGCCGGGACCGGCGCCCACCGGTGCGGGCGATTCCGAGAAGGAGACCCCATGAGCGTCACCGACACGCAGCTGCAGACACCGCCCATCGAGCTGAACATCTCCGGGATGAGCTGCGCCGCGTGCGCGGGTCGGGTCGAACGCGCGCTCAACAAGCTCGACGGCGTGGAGGCCGTCGTCAACTACGCGACCGAGCGCGCGGTGGTCAGGGGCCTCCCCGCCGACCGCGGCGACACGGCGGTCGACGCGGTGAAGAAGGCGGGCTACGGCGCCGTGGTGCGGGTGGATGCCGCCGACGAGTGGACCCGGCGCAGCACCGAGACCCGCATCACGACCCTGCGGCGCCGACTGATCGTCGCGGCGTTGCTGACCGTTCCGCTGATGGATCTGACGCTGACGCTCGCGCTCGTGCCGGGGCTGCGGTTCCCCGGCTGGGAGTTCCTGTGCATCGTGCTGGCCCTCCCGATCGTGACCTGGTGCGCCTGGCCCTTCCACCGCAACACCGTGCGGAATCTGCGTCACGGCCTGGTCAGCATGGACACTCTGGTGTCGCTCGGGATCGCGGCCTCGTTCGGTTGGGCGCTCGTGGCGGTGCTGATGGGATCCGACTCGGCCGGCTACTGGATCGGCTACGGCCCGACGCCCGCCGGTGCGAACGCGATCTATCTGGATGTCGCGGCGGGGATGACGACCTTCCAGCTCGCGGGCCGGTACTTCGAGGCGCGCTCGCGCCGCAAGGCGGGCGACGTGCTCGACGCGCTGGCCGCTCTCGCCCCCGCGACCGCGCGGGTCCGCCGGGGCGACGCCGAGGTCGTCATCGCCATCGACGAGGTGCGCGCCGGCGATCTGGTCGTGGTCCTTCCGGGCGAGACCGTGCCGGTCGACGGACGGGTGGCCGAGGGGTGGGCCGCGGTAGACACCAGCGCCATGACCGGCGAGCCGATCCCTCGCGAGGTCGCCCCGGGGGAGAGCGTGCTGGCCGGGACCGTCGACACGAACGGGCGCCTCGTGGTCGAGGCGCAGGCCGTGGGCAGCCGCACGCAGCTGGCGCAGCTGGCGCAGCTGGCCGAACGCGCACAGGAGTCCAAGGCACGGGTGCAGAGCCTCGTCGACCGGGTGGTGCAGTGGTTCGTGCCCGCGGTGGTGGCCCTCGCGATCGTGGTCGCGGTCGGCTGGCTGGTGGCCGGGGCGCTGCCCTCCCATGCGATCTCCGTGGGAGTCGCCGTGCTCATCATCGCCTGCCCGTGTGCGCTCGGGTTGGCGACTCCGACGGCTCTCATGGTCGGCGTCGGGCGCGGTGCCCAGCTCGGCATCCTGATCAAGGGGCAGGGCGCGCTCGAGGCATCCGGTCGCGTGGACACCGTCGTGCTCGACAAGACCGGCACGGTGACCGAGGGCGTGATGCGCGTGGTCGAGACGACCGTCGCCGCGGACGTCCCCCGTTCCGCCGCCGCGCGGATCGCGGCGGCGCTGGAGAGCGGATCGACCCATCCGGTGGCGCGTGCCGTGCTGGAGCACGCCGCGACGCTCGTGACGGATCTGCCGCCGGCGACCGGCTTCACGGTCGTGCCCGGGCTGGGGGTGCGCGCCGTGGTCGACGGCGTCGACGCCGCGATCGGCGGCCCGCGGCTGGCCGCGACCCTGGGGGCGGAGCTGCCGGTGTCGCTGGCCGAGGCGGTGGCCGCCGCATCCGCCGATGGTGCGTCGCCCATCGTGCTGTGCCTGGACGGGCGGGCGGTCGCGGTGTTCGCCGTCGAGGATCGGGTGCGGCCGACCGCGAAGGACGCGGTCGCGGCGCTCGCCGGCATGGGACTGCGCACCGTGCTGCTCACCGGCGACGACGAGGCCGCCGCTCGGCGCGTGGCGCGCGAGGTGGGCATCGACGACGTGCGCGCCCAGGTCACGCCCGTCGAGAAGGCCGAGGTGATCGCCCGGCTTCAGGCGGAGGGGCGCCGGGTGGCGATGGTCGGCGACGGCATCAACGACGCGGCTGCCCTGGCCGGGGCGGATCTCGGGCTGGCGGTCGTCGACGGCACCGATGTGGCCCTCAAATCCGCCGACATCATCCTGGTCCGCGACGATCTCAGCGTCGTCGCGGATGCGATCCGGCTCTCGCGGCGCACGCTCCACACGATCCGCGGGAACCTGGTGTGGGCGTTCGCGTACAACGTCGCGGCGATCCCGCTGGCGGCGGCAGGACTCCTGAACCCGCTGATCTCGGCGGCGGCGATGTCGCTGTCGAGCGTGTTCGTGGTGTGGAACAGCCTGCGGTTGCGCAACGTGCGCTCCATCCGCAGGTCGGCGCGCTGACGCGGCGGTCGGGACTCAGCCGCTGAGATGTGCGCGCCAGCCGGTGATCGCACGGGTGAAGACCTGGGGCTCGCCACGGGTGTGCGCGACGACCAGGGCGCCCTGGACGGCGACGACCAGCTCTTCGGCGGCGGCATCCGGCTCGGCGTGGCCGAGCGTTCGCAGCGCCGTGCCGAGCGTGTCCTGCCAGCGCGCGAAGTACTGCCGCAATGCGGCATCGAGCCCGGTGGGATGCGGTTCGAGTCCCAGCCGTCCGATCAGGCACAGGCTGCGGCCGGAGTCGAAGTAGGCGCTCACGGCGTCGAGCATCGCGTCCACGTCGGGGGCAGCGCCCTCCAACGGCTCGAACACCTCCTGCTCGAACCACGCGGCGACACCGGCGACGACCTCCGCGAGCATCTGCGGCTTGCCGCCCGGGAACAGGTGATAGAGGCTTCCCCTGCCGAGCCCCGTAGCGGCGGTGATATCTGGCAGCGACGTCGCAGCGTAGCCGCGTTCGCGGAACAGTCCGGCGAGCTGCGCGTGCACCCGGGTCCTGTCCGCCACGTCGCTAGTCCTGCGCGGCGGTGTCGGGCCGGGTGGCGGTGTCGGGCTGTACGGCGAGGGGCTCGGTCGCGGGACGGGGGCTGCGTATCGGATAGACGGTCCCGGTGAGGCGGTGGACGAGGAGACCGACCAGCACCACCACGAGCACTCCCACGAGGATCGGCAGCACCAGGTACGACCAGCTCGCCGCGGCCGTCATGACGACGATCGGGTTCCCTCCCGCCGGCGGGTGTGTCACCCGGAGCGTCGCCATGACCACGATCGCCAGCCCGACCGCCAGGGCGATGCTCCACCAGGTGACCGGCAGCAGGGCGGCGATGAGGAGACCGCAGGCCGCCGAGATCAGGTGCCCCGCGACGACGTTCAGCGGCTGCGACACCGGCGCCTCCGGGAGGGTGAACACCAGGACGCAGGAGGCGCCGAAGGAGGCGACCAGCAGCGGCAGCTGGGTGAGATCGCTCATCAGGCCCAGCAGGCCGATGACGATCACCCCGCCGGTGCCCGCCACGGCGAGCCGTTTCCACCCCGGGCGGGGCAGCCGTCTGGCGAACAGTTCCTTCTGCCACGACATCGTGCGCTCCATCCTGTACCGATCGGTCCACACAGCCTACGGCACGTCGGCGGCTTCTCCCGGGCGCATGTCCCACTTTCGCCCGGGTCATGTCCCCGTTCGGACCGCTTCGGAGCCTGCCGAGCGGTCCGAACGGGGACATGCTCGGGGCAGGGGAGATGAGACCGGAGTACGTGTGGTCGCCCCGGGGTCTGATCGCGTCGCCGGCCGGTGCGGCAGGGCCCGGCGATCGTCGCCACGGATGACCGCGCCGGGACGGAGCCGCGTCGTGATCCAGCCGGCTCCATCGAGCTCTCAGTATCGCAACCTGGTGCGCGGTCGCCATCGGCGAGCGCACGACGACGCCGGTGTCGGCCGGCGCCACGCGGCGATGAACCGACCTTCACTCGCCCAGCCCCTCCGTACCGCGCGGAATCTCCCCCTCCGGCCGCGGGTACCGGTCGAAGACCTTGGCGGCGGCGTCGCCGAACCCTGCGGGGAGCCCCGCGCCGGCCAGGCTCATGCCGATCTGCCGCATCTCGTCGCCCCACCGCCACCCCTTTGCTGCCGCATTGGCGCGCGCCCGCGTGAGACGTGCCGTGAACGCCGGTTGCGAGCGTCCCCACTCGTGCAGCAGGGCGTCCTCGACGCCGTCGGCCCCGGCGAGCTCTGCGGCGGCGATCACGAGCGCGTCGCCGATCTTCGTCATCGCCGCGTAGCTCATCTTGATCGCCGAGGCGGCGAACTCGCCCTCGAGCACGATCGGTTCCAGGATGCCGTCGGCGAAGACCTCCGCGACATCTGGCGCTGCGGCCCCGGAGAGGAACAGGCGTGTCGTCCCCGCCACGGTCGGGGGCGGTCCGATCACCGATCCGTCCACGTAGGTCGCGCCCGCCGCCCGGACGAGCCTCGCGACCTCAGCCGCCCGGGCCGGGCTGACGGCGTTGGCGTCGAGGTAGAGCCCGTGGAAGTCGCCGAGGTCGCTCGCCGTCTCGACCGCGGCAGCAGGGGGAACGAGCGAGACGATCACCTCGATACCGGCCAGATCTGTCCGTGGGATCAGCCCCGCCGTCCTGGCGCGTCCGATCGTCGCTTCGCTGCGGCCTGCGCTCAGCCATCCCACCTCGTGACCGGCGGCGACCAGCACGGCTCCGACGGCCGCGCCCATCGCGCCGGGGTGGAGCATGGCTATGCGCGTCATCCGGACGTCCTCTCCCTGTCCGTTCCCGGTAGCGACGATACGACGACGGCTCCGACACCGGCGCGATTGCGACCGGTTCCGTCCTCGATCTCCGCTTCCGGCCAGGGCGGCGCAGGTCCGCTCCGGACGATCCGAGACCCGTGTCATTCGTACTGCAGCGCCTCCACCGGATCCTTCCGGGCGGCGCGGGCGGCGGGGAGCGTGCCGGCGAGGAACGCGATCGCCATGACGAGCACGATGACCGACACGATCGAGGTCCAGTCGAAGGAGATCAGGTGCAGGCCCGTCAGGTCGGAGAGCACCGTGCGACTGAGCACCGTGCTGATGACGGTGCCCGCCAGCATCCCGATCCCGACGCCGATCGCGCTGCCGAGGAACCCGATGAACGTCGCCTCGAGGCTGAACAGGCCGAACACGCGGCCCGATCCCATGCCCATCGCCTTCATCAGCCCGATCTCGCGGGTGCGTTCCTGCACCGACATGTACAGCGTGTTCACGATGCCGAAGCTCGCCGCCAGCAACGCGATGATCGCGAACGCGTTGAGGACGAGCACGATGCCGTCGATCACGGTCTCGAACGTTCCGAGCTGCTGGGCGACCGTCGTCGAGGTGAACCCGGCGTCGGTGAGCCGGTCCTGCAGGGCGGACACCTCGGACGCCGTCGCATCCGGATCGAACCACACGCGGGCCTGCGTGTAGCGGTCCTGCTGGTCTGCCTGCAGCCCCGTCTGCGCCAGGTCGTACAGCGCCGAGGTCAGCGCCGTGTTCGGCAGCATGCTGCCGGTGGTGCCGCCGAGGCTGAAGGTGTCCTCGGACACACCCGTGATCGTGGCGGTGACGGTGTGCTGCACCCCGGTCGCGTCGGAGACCGCGAGGGTGACCTCCTGACCCACCGCGGCGTCGGCGTCGGCGAAGCCGAGCGGGCTCACGTAGGCGGTCGGCAGCGCGAGTTGCAGCGCCGTGCCGGTGTCGTCGGGGACGTCGCCGGCGTCGAGGGTGACGTCCTGCCCCTCGACGAGGCTGCCCGCGCTGATCGTGTACTTCGTGCCGTCGCCGGACTGGATGTAGTCCACCGAGACCGAGCGCACCGGATCGACCTCGGTCACCCCGTCGATGGATGCCAGCTCGTCGAGGTCGTCGGCCGTGAGCACCGAGACCGATGACGTCGCGAGCCGGCTGCCCACGCCCGTGGCGGCGGCGCTGTCGGGGTCGTAGACCTCCGGCCCGCCGTCGGTCGAGCTCGCCACGGTCTTGGTGACGCTCAGCACGTCGCTGGCTCCGAACGTCGACACGGTGTCATCGATGTAGCGGTTGATGCCGGTGCCGAGCCCGTTCGTGATCGTCAGGGTGAACGCCCCGATGAAGATCGCGAGGATCGTGAGCAGGGTCCGGGTCCGCGAGCGGAACGCGTTGCCGACCGCGGTGCCGAGCAGGTCGCGGGTCTTCATGCCGCCACCTCCTCGTCGACGATCAGCCCGTCCTTGATGTGGATGCGGCGGTCGCACTTGGCCGCCAGATCCGCGTCGTGCGTGACGATCACGAGCGTGATCCCCTGCTCGTGGTTCAGCGAGAACAGCAGATCCTCCACCACCGCGCCGGTGGCGGAGTCGAGATTGCCCGTCGGTTCGTCGGCGAAGATGATCCGCGGATCGTTGACGAGCGCGCGGGCGATGACCGCGCGCTGCTTCTGCCCGCCGGACAGGTTGACGGCTTTGTTCTTCGCCTTGTCGGCCAGCTGCATCTGCTCCAGGGCCGCCATTCCGCGCCGGCGGCGCTCTCGGGCGGGGACGCCCGCGATCTTCAGCGGCAGCACCACGTTCTCCAGCACGCTCTGGTTCGAGGTGAGGAAGAACTGCTGGAACACGAACCCGAAGGTCTTGTTGCGCACCCGGTTCAGGATGCGGCCCGCCAGCTTCGCGGTGTTCTGACCCTCGAGCTCGATGGTGCCCGTCGTCGGTTCGTCCATCAGCGCCAGCAGGTGCATAAGCGTCGACTTTCCGGACCCGCTCTTGCCGATGATCGCGACGCTCTCGCCGGGGTCGATGTCGAGGCTCACCCCCTTGAGTGCTTCGAAGACGCCGCTGCCGCGGCCGTAGCTCTTCCGCAGATAGTGCGCGGAGATCACAGGTGTGCTCATGGGTCCTCCAGTGCCGGGGAATCGGGGCCTCCTTCAGGATGGGCGCTCCGGGGCACGTCGGCATCCCCCGGGCGGATGCAGCGGATACCGCGGCCGCGGTACTCCGCTCGGGCGACGACATCCTCGTCCGCGCACGGCATGCTGGGGGGATGACCGTCGAGGTGCAGCGCCCGCTGTTCACGATCCCGCAAGCAGTGTGGGACATCGCGGGCGCGCTCCTGGTCGTCGTCTCGGCCGTGGCGCGGTTCTCGGAGGTGAACGGCGACCGTGATCTCGTGGGCTGGATCGCGGCACTGCTGCCCGCGCCGATCGTCCTGCTGCGCCGGCGCTTCGTGTGGGCGGTGCTGGGTGTCTGTGTTGCGAGCTTTGCGGTCTTCGTGATCGTGGCGCCGTTCACCCCGGGGGCGCCGTTCGCGGTGGCGATCGCGCTGTACACGGTGTTCGCGCAGACCGAGCGCCGCACCGCGCTGTGGACCGCGGCGGTCGTGATCGCGGTGATGGTCGCCCTGACGGTCGTCTCCGGCGGGCATGTGCTGCCCCCCGGCATCGTGGAGGTGATCGTGACGATGGGGTTCGCTGCCGCCCTCGGCGACGCCGTGCGCACCCGTCGCGCCTACATCGCCGAGATCACCGGGCGCGCCCTGCGGGCGGAGGCGACCAGGGAGGCGGAGGCGTCGCGACGCGTCGCCGAGGACCGGCTGCGCATCGCCCGCGACCTGCACGACGTGGTGGCGCATCAGATCTCGGTCATCAGCCTGAACGCCGGCGTCGCGAGCTCCACGCTGGAGAGCCGTCCCGACCTCACGCGGGAGGCGCTGGCGACGATCCGCACCGCCTCCCGGACGGTTCTCGGGGAGATCGGCGACATGCTGTCCACGCTCCGGTCCGCGGAGGACGCCCCGCCGTTGGCGCCGACGGTGGGGCTCGTGAGCATCGATGCCCTGGTCGACACGTTCGCCGCCTCCGGCCTGCAGGTCACGGTGCGCAGGGACGACGGCGGGGCCGCTCTCGCCCCGGCCGCCGACGTGGTCGCCTACCGGGTGATCCAGGAGGCGCTGACCAACGCACACAAGCACGGCAGCGGCTCGCACGCGCATCTGCGGCTGACGCTCGACGGCCCTCGGATGCAGATCGCGGTCACCAACCCGGTCGTCGCCGGTGCCCGCACCTCCGAGTCCGGCTACGGGCTGGCCGGCATCCGGGAACGGGTCGCGAGCGTGCGCGGCACGGTGGAGGCCGTCGCCCACGCCGGCGTGTTCCGGCTCCGCGTCTGGTTGCCGCTGGCGCCGGGGGCGGCGGCATGATCCGGGTGCTGATCGTCGACGACCAGTCGCTGATCCGGACGGCGGTCGCCCAGATCCTCGCCGCCGACCCCGGTGTCCAGGTCGTGGCGGAGGCGGCCGACGGCGTCGCTGCCGTCGATGCGGCGCGCCGGCTGCGTCCGGATGTCGTGCTGATGGACATCCGGATGCCGCTCGTCGACGGCATCGAGGCGACCGCGCGGATCTGCGCCGATCCCGACCTCGCGCTCGTGCGAGTTTTAGTGCTCACGACCTTCGAGGACGACGACAATGTCTTCGCCGCGCTGCGCGCCGGGGCGAGCGGGTTCATCGGCAAGGGCGCGGAGCCGGACGAGATCGTCCGGGCGGTGCGGGCCGTGCACGCCGGCGACGCACTGCTGTCGGCGACCGCGACCCGTGCGCTCATCGCGAAGTACCTCGGCGCCGCGCCGACGGCGCCCCGGCCGGTGCCCGCCGACCTCACTCCGCGCGAGGCCGAGATCCTGGCGCTGGTGGCCCGCGGCCGCTCGAACGACGAGATCGCGGCGGATCTCGTGATCTCCCCGCACACCGCGAAGACGCACGTGAACCGCATCATGGCCAAGCTCCGCGCACACGACCGTGCGCAGCTCGTCGTCTGGGCGTACGAGAGCGGGTTCGTGACCCCGCCGGGCTGAGGTGCCGCCGCCGAGTGCGAGCGTTTCGGCTGCGTCGCAGTATCCGCTCTTCGTCGGAGGAGTCCGCTCGGATTCTGCGACGCCCGTGGGATTCTGCGACCGGGCGTCACACGGACAGGCGACCGGGCACGGGCGGTGGTGTGGGGCGCAGGGCACGGCGCGGCACCCCGCATCCGCCGTGACTCGCGCGCGGACGCGGTTCATGGTGGGATCGACCGAACCGTGAGGAAGGATCGCCATGCCCGACCCGCACCCCGCCGACGCACACGACCTCATCCGCGTCCAGGGCGCGCACGAGAACAACCTCAGAGACGTCTCCGTCGACCTCCCGAAGCGACGCCTCACCGTCTTCACCGGGGTGAGCGGGTCGGGCAAGAGCTCGCTGGTGTTCGGCACGATCGCCGCCGAGTCGCAGCGGATGATCAACGAGACCTATAGCGCCTTCGCGCAGGGGTTCCTGCCATCCCTCGCGCGTCCCGAGGTCGACCGGCTCGAGGGACTGACGACGGCGATCATCGTCGATCAGGAGCGGATCGGCGCGAATCCCCGCTCCACGGCCGGCACCGTCACCGATGCGAACGCCCACCTGCGCACCCTCTTCAGCCGGCTCGGCCAGCCCCATGCGGGAGGCCCGCAGGCCTACTCGTTCAACGTGCCGTCGGCCAGCGGGCACGGCGCCGTCACCGTCGAGCGTGGCGGGCGCCAGAAGGCCGAACGGGCGAGTTTCTCGCGGGTCGGCGGGATGTGCCCGCGCTGCGAGGGCCTGGGTCGCGTCAACGACATCGACCTCGCCCAGCTGTTCGACGAGGACACATCGCTCGCAGACGGCGCGATCACGATCCCCGGATACACCGCGGACGGCTGGCAGGTGCGGATCTTCACCGAGTCAGGACTGCTGGATGCGGCCAAGCCGATCCGCGACTACACGAAGCGCGAGCGCGACGACTTCCTTTACAAGGAGCCGACGAAGCTGAAGATCGGCGGCATCAACCTGACCTATGAGGGGCTGGTGCCGAAGATCCAGAAGTCGATGCTCTCGAAGGACCCGGAGGCGATGCAGCCGCACATCCGTGCCTTCGTCGAGCGTGCCGTCACCTTCGGCGTCTGCCCCGACTGCGACGGTTCCCGCCTCGCCGAGCACGCTCGGGCTTCGAAAGTGGCCGGGATCAGCATCGCGGATGCGTGCGCCATGCAGATCAGCGACCTCGCCGACTGGGTACGCGCGCTCGACGAGCCGAAGCTGGTGCCATTGCTGGCCTCGCTGCGTCAGACCCTCGACTCCTTCGTCGACATCGGCCTCTGCTACCTCTCGCTCGACCGTTCCAGCAGCACGCTGTCGGGCGGCGAGGCGCAGCGGACGAAGCTCATCCGGCACCTCGGATCCGCGCTGACCGACGTCACCTACGTCTTCGACGAACCGACCGTGGGGCTGCATCCGCACGACATCCAGCGCATGAACACCCTGCTGCTCCAGCTGCGCGACAAGGGCAACACGGTACTCGTGGTCGAGCACAAGCCGGAGAGCATCGCCATCGCCGATCACGTCGTCGATCTCGGTCCGGGTGCCGGCGTGAACGGCGGCGAGATCTGCTTCGAGGGCACGGTCGCGGGTCTCCGCGCCAGCGGTACCCTCACCGGGCGTCATCTCGACGACCGAATCCGACTGAAGGATGCCGTGCGCCCCGCCACCGGCGCGCTCGAGGTGCGCGGGGCGACCGCCCACAACCTGCGCGGTGTGGACGTCGATATCCCGCTCGGAGTGCTGACCGTCGTCACCGGCGTCGCGGGCTCCGGCAAGAGCTCGCTCATCCACGGCTCACTCTCGCCCCGGGACGACGTGATCACCGTCGATCAGGCGCCGATCAAGGGATCGCGTCGCAGCAACCCGGCGACCTACACCGGGCTGCTGGAGCCGATCCGCAAGGCCTTCGCGAAGGCGAACGGTGTCAAGCCGGCGCTGTTCAGCGCCAACTCAGAGGGGGCCTGCCCCACCTGCGGCGGCGCCGGCGTGGTGTTCACCGACCTCGGGCCGCTCGCGACCGTGAGCACGGTGTGCGAGGCGTGCGAGGGGCGCCGCTTCGCGGAGTCCGTGCTGGAGTATCGGCTGGGCGGCAAGGACATCAGCGAGGTGCTGGCGATGCCGGTCGCCGAGGCGCGGGGGTTCTTCGCCGCGGGCGAGGCGCGCACGCCGGCGGCGCTCGCCGTGCTCGACCGGCTCGCCGACGTGGGACTCGGCTACGTCTCGCTGGGGCAGCCGCTGACCACGCTGTCCGGGGGTGAGCGGCAGCGGTTGAAGCTGGCGGTGCAGCTGGCCGGGGCGGGATCGATCTACGTGCTCGATGAGCCGACCACCGGTCTCCACCTCGCCGATGTCGAGCACTTGCTTGGGCTGCTCGATCGGATCGTCGACGGCGGGGCATCCGTCGTGGTCATCGAGCACCACCAGGCGGTGATGGCGCACGCCGACTGGATCATCGACCTCGGCCCGGGCGCCGGCCACGACGGCGGGCGGCTCGTGTTCGCAGGCACCCCCGCGGAGTTGGTGGCCACCCGCTCGACCCTGACCGGGCAGCACCTCGCCGACTACGTGGGGGGCTGAGGGGCGGGGCTGGCCGGCGTCTGGTGGCGGTGGCTGTTTGTCGGGGCACGCGCTGGGGCTGCCTTGTGGCAGGTGGCTGTCGTCGGGGCTGGGGATGGGGCTTGCTGCTGCTGTGCCGCGTCTGCGT
>JAATGR010000271.1 GCA_015654575.1 Actinomycetales bacterium | reverse complement strand
TGTAGTGGCTGATCGTCCGGCCGCTGTGGGTCGCGTACGCGGTCGCGGTCAGCGTGCCCGCCCAGGCCGGGCGGAGGAATGTCGCTTTCAGGTCGATGCTGGTGAATGACTGGTCGGGTTCGATGATCGTGGAATGCGCGGTGCCTATCGCCGCGTCCGCCAGCTCGCACAGTAGCCCGCCGTGCACAGTCCCCTGCTGGTTGCTATGGAGCTCCGGATCGGCCTCGATCCGGAGAGTAGCCTGACGTTCCGCGATCGCGACGAGCTCGATCCTCAACAGCCGAGAGATCGCCGTCGGATACCGCAGGTGGGTGCTGTCGTCCTCCTGAAGGGTTCCCGCGAGTTGACGTTGTAGGTACTCCAGCACCGGCAAGGCTGTCGGTCTGTCCATGCGATGTCTCCTTCGTCGTTGTCGCGCCCGGTCGCGGCGCACTCAGGCGTGTTCGATACGGTCTTTCAGCTCTGCGACGCGGAGATGCGCCGCGCCGATTCGTTCTGCCTCCTCGAGGTGAAGGGGCAGCACTCCCGACACGGCGTCCTCCACGATCAGGGTGCGATAGTCGCGTTCGCTCGCGCCGTAGATCGTCGCGCGGGGACAGTTCGGGAAGTTGCATCCGGCAACGACGACCGTGTCCACGCCGAGCCTGCGCAGGTGTGCGTCCAGCGGGGTGCGGTGGAACGCACCCCAGCGGGGCTTCCACATCGCCCACTCGTGTCGACCCAGCTCCTGCAGTCCACCGGAGAGCAGCAGCTCGGGATCCAGTTCCGGCACGCCCGGGAGCAGGAGTTCCCGAGGAATCTGTGAGCCCGTGGAATGCGGCCTCACGATGGCTGCGCCGGCGGCGATCAGCGAGCGGCGCGGCAGATCGACATCATCTCCGTCATAGAGACGCACCACGTGCACGATCGGCAGTCCCGCTTCGCGGTACGCGCCCGTCAGATCGGTGACCGCGGGAAGCACCTGGCTCGTCCCGGCGATAGGGCTGGCACCGCCGTCGAGGAAATCGCGCTGCATGTCGATGACCAGCAGCGCCGACGTGCCGAGGTGCGGCGCGGTGTGCGCATCAGCGGACACCGTGCAACTCCTCGATTCGTCGCGGTCCGGCCGGGGTGGCGGGAGCGGCGCGGCGGGCGCGAGCACTCCACCGTCCGTCACGGCGCTCGACGTCGATCGGGTGCTCGAACGCGCGGGTCACGTTCTGGGTGGTGATGACGTCCGTGGCGGAGCCTGCGGCGACGACGCGGCCGTGCGCCACCAGTAGGGCGTGCGTGGTCGTAGAGGGCAGCTCCTCGAGGTGATGGGTAACGAGGATGGACGCCAGTCCCGGGTGGGTCTGGTCGAGCAGGTCGATCGTCTCCAGGAGTTGCTCTCGGGCGGCCACGTCCAGTCCCGTGGACGGCTCGTCGAGCAGCAGCAGGCGTGGGTCGGAGATCAGCGCACGCGCGATCAACGCGCGACCGCGTTCCCCCTGCGACAGGGTCGGCCAGCGCGAACCGGCCTTGCCGGCCAAGCCCAGCGCGTCGATGAGTTCATCCGCTCGGCGGGTCTGGGCGGTATCCGGTTCCCATCGCATCGGTGTCTCGACCGTGCCGGTGAGGCCGGTCAGCACGACGTCGCGGATGCTCAGCGGGGACTGCAGCGGATGCCGGGGATTCACATGTCCGATGCTGCGTCGCAGCGCCTGCAGCTCGACCCGGCCGAGCCGTGCGCCGAGCACCTCGACCGTGCCCGAGGTGGGATGGGTCATCGCCCCGCAGAAGCCGAGGATCGTGCTCTTCCCGGCGCCATTCGGCCCCAGCAAAGCCCAGTGCTCCCCCGACCGCACGGTCAGGCTCACCCGGTCGAGGATCGTGGATCCGCTGCGCACGAACGTGACCTCGTCCAACACCAGCACAGGCGTTCCCGTCGACGTCGCAACGCTCATGCGTGCAGGTCTTTCAGGCTCTGCAGGTGCGAGCGGCTCGCCTCCGCTGCGGCGAGCGCGTCGCGGGCCCGGATCGCCTCGAACAAGACCTCGTGGGAGGCATGATCCGCTTCCTCCGACGGCAGCGGGCTGATCCTGAGCATGTCGACCATCGCCCGGTGGATACGCGGCACGAACGCGTCGAACAGCTCCGACAACACCTCGTTGTGAGCTGCCGCCACCACCGCACGGTGGAACGCCATGTCCGCATCCACGTGCGCTTCCATGCTCGTGCCCGTCTTCGAGCGGTCGGCGAGAGCCTGCCGCAGAGCGCGCAGGTCTGTCGGGGTGCGTCGTCCGGCGGCGAGCGCGGCTGCCTCCGCCTCGATAGCGACGCGAGCTTCGATCACCGCCACGACGTCCGCGCGTGCCAGCACCGTGTCCCAGTCGTCCGCCGGCTCCAGCGACGTGACGAACACGCCCGCTCCCTGACGGCTCTCCAGCACCCCGCGGCCTGCGAGGCCGCGAATCGCCTCACGCACCGTCGAACGCCCGACACCGAGCTGGGCCGACAGGGTCGTCTCCCCCGGGAGCTTATGACCGAGGCCCCACTCCCCCGCCCGGATGCGGGACAGGAGGGCTTCTGCTGCCTGCTCGGCCAGCGGAGAGCGGCGGATTGTGTTCACATGTGCCTCTCAGCTTGTCTGAGGAGTAGTTTTGGTCTAGCGTACCGCACATGCCGTCGATCGCACACTTTCTTCTGTGCCGCGGCGGGAAGTGATCAGACCGGCCTTCCCGTGGCGGAGAGCCTCTCTTGACGCCGGTCGCACTTGATCGACGACAAGGACAGAGCAATGCAAGAACGATCTCGGACCACACGATCTCAAAAAGCGGTCGCATGAAGCGTCGGACTGATCTGTGGATCTTGACCGCCACCCACGCGGCGAACGACTTCTACACGGGGGCCGTGGCAGCGCTCTTGCCCTTCTTCGTGCTCGAGCGACACTACGACTACGCCGCGGCTGCAGGAATCACGCTGGCAGCGACCTCGTTGTCCAGTGTCGCGCAGCCGGCGTTCGGCTACCTCAGCGATCGTTTCCGCCTCCGATGGCTCGTCATTGCTGGTCTTGCCGTGGCGGCGGCAGGTGTCGCCGTCAGCGGGCTGGTGTCGCAGTCGTACTGGCTCACGTGGATCGTCATCGCGATCTCGGGGATCGGCGTCGCTGCCTATCATCCAGCCGCGACGATGGCGGCGAAGGAAGCTGGCGGTGGCTCGAACAGCTCCATGAGCATATTCTCTGTCGGCGGAAACATCGGCACGGCTCTCGCGCCTACCGCGGTGATCCTCACTGTTGGGATCATGGGCCTGCGGGCGACCCCTTTCCTGGCGATTCCGGCGGTCGTCGTCGCGATCGCATATCTGACCCGGTCACGGCGGGCGCGGCTGATCTCATCTCGGTCGGATGTGCTCAGCAGTGATGAGCCGGCAACCCGTCCTCGTATGAACGATGCATGGGTTCTCTTCGCTCTGTTGGTGGGAGTGCTCGCGTTCTGGTCGATCGCCTACGTTGGCACGTCGTCATTCATCTCGCTGTACTCGATCGAGCGATTCCACGTCGATGCCGGGACGGCATCCATCGCGCTCTCCGTCTTTCCGGCCGCAGGCGCGGTGGGAACCCTCGGCGGCGGGTGGCTGGCCGACCGACACCGGCGCATCAACGTCATCCGCACCGGCTATCTCGCCGCGGCGATCGCGATGCTCCTCATCGTGCTGGCCCCCTCCCCCGCGATCGTCGTCATCGCAACCGGAGCTCTCGGCCTCGCCCTCTTCATCCCCTTCGCACCCCAGATCACCCTCGCCCACTCC
>JAATGR010000187.1 GCA_015654575.1 Actinomycetales bacterium | reverse complement strand
GAGGTCTACAACGAGTTCAACCACATTTCGCAGAGCAACAACAGCTGCGGTAAGACCGCCGACTGCTATTTCCCGATCCTGAAAGCGACGTTCGAAGCGGTCAAAGCTGTCGATCCGTCGGTCTCGGTCGTCGCCGGCGCGACCGCACTGTACGACGGGGACTGGCTCAAGCAGCTCTGGTCGCTCGGTGGGCTCGACTATGCGGACGTCGTGAGCTTCCACCCCTACGAGGTGGCGGACAGCAGCCCCACGCTCGGCGACCCGGACCTGCTGAAGCAGATCGTCGAGAACGCGCAGACCGACATCGATTCGTACCTCGACGGTCAGAGCACCCCCGAGATCTCGGTGACGGAGATCGGCTGGTCCACCAAGACCGATGGCGCCCCCATCGACGAGCAGGGCGATGCGCTCGTGCGTGCGACGATCGCCGCGCTCGCCGGCGGCGCGACGTCCGTCTACTGGTACGACCTGATCAACGACGAGACCGACGCGGCCGACAACGAGGGCAACTTCGGCATTTTCTACCAGCAGGTCGACGGCGTCGCCGCCTACCCGCCCAAGCCCGCGGCGATGGCCCGCGCCGTGCTGGCGGCGAAGATCACCGGGCTCGATCTGACCTCGGTCGATTCCTTCACCGACGACTTCTCATCGGTGGCCTTCGGTACCGATGACGAGGTCCAGGTCGCGTGGAGCGCCAACGGGGCCTACGACGCGACGTACACGGCATCCGGCACGGTGACCGTGACCGACACCGACGGCACGGTCACGCAGATCGAGCCGGTGGACGGCGTGGCGACGGTGCCGCTGACCGCGCAGCCGGTGTTCGTCGAGGGCGCCACGGGAGTCGCCACGTCGTGAATCAGGGGAGCACCGCCGCGGGGGGAGGACCGAGCGAGGAGGCCGGCCGGCGTCGTCCGGCGCGCTGGACGCAGCGCTATGCGAACCGGCTCCTGTTCAGCGACCTCCTTGTGGTCGCCGTGACCCTGAGTTCGTTCCGGATGCTGTCACTGCCCGATACCATCGGGACGGTCGCCTGGAACGGTCCATTCCGTGTGTCGTATTGGCTCGTGCTCGTGGTCGTGGGTGTGATGTGGATCATTGCGCTGGCCGCGGCCGGCACCCGTGACCGGCACGCCGTCGGCCATGGGGTCGAGGAGTACCAGCGCATCGTCCGGGCATCGCTCGTGGCCTGGGGAAGCCTGCTCGGCATCGCCTTCTTCCTGCAGATGAATCTCGCGCGCAGTCTCTTCGTCATCGCGCTCCCCGTCGGCATCGTGCTGCTGTTGTTCTCGCGCTGGGCATGGCGCCAGTGGCTGCGCCGCCAGCAGCGACAGCAGTCCTTCGTGCACCGCACGGTCGTGATCGGGGAGCGCGGCAAGATCGCCCACGTGACCCGCATGATCGGCCGCTCCGTGGGCACCGGGCTGCACCTGGTCGGTATCGTCACTGCGGGTGGCGGGACGAACCGCTCGGTCTCCGGTCTGCCCATCGTCGGCACCTATGAGACGGCGGCCGACGCGGTGGCCGCGGTCGACGCCGACACCGTGATCATCGCGGGCGCGGACGATCTGGACCCGCTGACCCTACGCCGGCTGGGCTGGACGATGTCCGACCGCGACGTCGACTGGGTCGTCGCGCCCGCGCTGACCGACATCGCCGGACCCCGCATCCACGCCCGCCCCGTCGCTGGCCTGCCGCTGGTGCACGTGTCCTTCCCCCGGCTCGAGGGCGTGAACCGGTTCTTCAAGCGGGCCTTCGACCTTGCGGGGGCGCTGATTCTGATCGTGCTGTTCTCGCCCGTGATGCTCGTGGTTTCGATCGTGGTGAAGGCCGACAGTCCCGGCCCGGTCTTCTACGCGCAGGAGCGCGTCGGTCGTCTCGGCCGGCCCTTCCGGATGATCAAGTTCCGGTCGATGCGGGCCGATGCCGACGACCAGCTCGCCAGCCTGCTCGATCTGCAGGGCACCGCGACTAGGCCGCTGTTCAAGGTCGTCGACGATCCGCGCATCACGCGGGTCGGTCGGTTCCTGCGCAGGCACTCGCTCGACGAGCTGCCGCAGCTGATCAACGTCCTCGTAGGGGAGCTGAGTCTCGTGGGCCCCCGGCCGCAGCGGGCTGAGGAGGTCGCGCTCTACGACGACGCGGCGCACCGGCGGCTCCTCGTGAAGCCCGGGATGAGTGGGCTGTGGCAGGTGAGCGGCCGCTCCAAGCTCGATTGGGAGGACGCGCTTCGGCTGGACCTCTACTACGTCGAGAACTGGTCGTTCACACAGGACATTGTGATCCTGTTCCGCACCGTCCGCGCCGTGATCGCACCGGGCAGATCGGCGCGCTGACCCCGGAGCGGCGCGTTCCCGCCGGCTTCCGAGGACATGACGGTTAGGATCCACGGGTGCCTCACCTGACCCGACGCGAGTACCGTGCGGGTCAGCGACGACGCTTATGGCGGCCGGTGGAGGCGCTGCGACGTGCGGTGACCGCTGGCGTGGCGCGGGCGTCAACGTGGACGACCGCGGGCATGATCCGAGTCGGATTCATCACCTGCGCGGCCCTCGTGCTCGTGATGGCGTGCTGGCTCGGCTGGCGCGTCATCACCGTCAAGAACGACCTCGAAGCGGCGCAGAGCGCCCTCGGCGGCAGCGGAGACATCAGCGACCGGATCGACGAGGTAGGGGTGCGGGCGGCGTCCGCGGCCGCGGCGGCGGACGACCCGATCTGGCGTGGCGCGGAGTTCATTCCGGTGCTGGGCGACAACCTCCGGGCCGTGCGGGTGTCGGCGCAGGCCGTCGACCTCGCGGTCAACGACGTCGCCTTGCCGATCCTCGCGGCCCAGGACGGGGTGGGCACGGACGACGACACCTCCGAGGAGGGGCTGCTGACGCAGGCGATCCCGGTGATTCAGACGGCCGCGCCCGCGGCCGCGGCGGCGGACGAGGCGGTGACCGCGGCCGCCGCATCCGGTTTTCTCGTCGGACCGGTGCGCACCGCCATCGACACCGTGCAGCCGGTGGTCGCGTCGATGGACACCGCTCTCCAGCTGGCGCCGTCACTGCTCGGCGCGGACGGTGCGAAGAACTACCTTCTGGTCTTCCAGAACAACGCCGAGTCGCTGCCGCTAGGCGGCAGTGCGGCGTCGCAGACCCTGATCTCCGCCGACGACGGGGCGCTCTCGATCGTCAAACAGGCTAACAGTGGTTCGTTCAAGGTGAAACCGAGTGTCGACGTCGACGTCGACCAGAGTGCGATCGACCTGTATTCGGGCTACCTTGTCAGCCACGTGAACACCGCTGTCGGCCGTCCCGATTTCGACACGGCGGCGGAGATCCTCACAGCCTTCTGGAACCGCGACATCGACGACACCCGGATCGACGGCGTGATCTCGATCAACCCGCTCGTGATGCCCGGGGTGCTCGACGCCGTGGGATCCATCACAGTCGACGGCGTTGAGCTCACGTCCGACAACGTCGTGCAGATCCTGCTCAGCGATGCCTACGCCTGGTGGGGGAGTTCCGCCACGGAGGCGAAGAAGGCCGACGCGTTCTTCGCGAAGGTCGCCAGCACGCTGTTCGACAAAATCGCGACGGGCGACTTCGCCCCGGTGAAGATGATCAGTGCGGTCTCGGAGTCGGCTTCGAACGGGGACATCCTGGTCTGGAGCAGCGACCCCACGATCAACGACCTGTTCGCCGATACCCGTGCTTCCGGCGTCATGCCGACCGATAACACGGACGAGACCGTCATGGGCGTCTACTTCTTCGATCACTCGGGGGGATCGAAGATCGACTACTACATGGACTCCGCGGTGGCGTTGTCGAGCGAGTGCTCGGCCGACACCGCCACCTACACGGCCACCACCACGCTGAGCCTGGACATCACGCAGGCGGAGGCGGACGACCTCTCGGCCTACGTGAAGAGCGGAAACTGGGGATCGGCGATGACCAGGACCGGCGTCTACGTATACGGCCCGCCGGGGACCACGGTCGAATCGGTGTCGGTGGACGGTGTCGACGTCGACGTGCTGAGCACGGACATCGACGACCTCGGTCGACCGGTTGCAGCGTTCGACCTCAACCTCGCGCCGGGTGAGAGCGCGACGGTTACTGCGACCTTCTCCGGCTCCGACGTCGACGGCGGCCCGCTCACGCTGTGGTCCACGCCCATGGTGAACACGACCGCGACGACCGTCAACGATGGATGCTGAACCGTCCCACCCGCGCCGGCCGGCACCCGACACGCCCGGGTTTGCGACACGCCCGGGCGGCACGTAGACTAGTCAGGTTCCACACTCCGGCGTTGCCTTGTGCCCGCCGGGTCACTGCCAGGGCAGTGCATAGAGAGCGTGACACGCCACTCTAGGCCGCGGGCAGCAGAACATCACACCTCATCAGCGTCACCGGGAAACCGGCGCCTCGGCGCGTGCGCGAGATGAGGGCCGGGGTCCGCGGGCACCGGTCTGACATGAGAACAGCGGTGCAGTATCCCGCGAAAGCGGAGAAGTGCCCCGGCGCGCGAGCGCCGTCGTGCGTCCGATGCCCCCGAACCCGGTGCGGTATGACGCGATACAGAGAGTGAGCAGACAATGGCGGGACAGAAGATCCGCATTCGCCTGAAGTCGTACGACCACGCCGGTCTCGACTCGTCGGCGCGCAAGATCGTCGACACCGTGACCCGAGCCGGCGCGACCGTCGTGGGGCCCGTGCCCCTGCCGACCGAGAAGAACGTCGTCGTCGTCATCCGGTCGCCCCACAAGTACAAGGACAGCCGCGAACACTTCGAGATGCGCACCCACAAGCGCCTCATCGACATCATCGACCCGACCCCTAAGGCGGTCGACTCCCTGATGCGTCTCGACCTCCCGGCCGACGTCAACATCGAGATCAAGCTCTGAGGCTCGACATGTCCGACATCAACACGAAGACTTCCAAGGGACTGCTCGGCACCAAGCTGGGCATGACTCAGGTGTGGAACGAGCAGGGCAAGCTCGTCCCCGTCACCGTCATCCAGATCACGCCCAACGTGGTGACCCAGGTCCGCACCCCCGAGAAGGACGGCTACTCGGCCGTCCAGATCGCGGCCGGCGCCATCGATCCCCGCAAGGTCACCAAGCCCCTCGAGGGCCACTTCGACACCGCCGGGGTCACCCCCCGTCGCCACCTCACCGAGGTACGCACCGCGGACGCCGCTGACTACTCACTCGGTCAAGAGCTCACCGTGGACGCCACCTTCGAGGCGGGCACGCTGGTCGACGTCGTCGGCACCAGCAAGGGCAAGGGCACCGCGGGTGTCATGAAGCGGCACAACTTCAAGGGCGTGTCCGCCTCCCACGGTTCGCACCGCAACCACCGCAAGCCCGGTTCGATCGGCGCCTCTTCGACGCCCAGCCGCGTCTTCAAGGGAATGCGCATGGCCGGCCGCATGGGCGGCGAGCGCGTGACCGTCCTCAACCTCACGGTGCACGCCGTGGACGCCGAGAAGGGACTGCTGCTCGTCAAGGGCGCTGTTCCCGGTGCCCGTGGCCGCATCGTCTACGTCCGCACCGCAGTGAAGGGGGCTTGAGCACATGGCTGACTCGACTCTCGCGCTCGACGTCCGCAAGGCAGACGGCAAGAAGGCAGGCTCCGTCGAGCTGCCGGCCGCGCTGTTCGACGTCAAGACGAACATCCCGCTGATCCACCAGGTCGTCGTCGCGCAGCTCGCGGCGGCACGCCAGGGCACGCACTCGACCAAGCGTCGCGGCGAGGTCTCCGGCGCCGGCCGCAAGCCCTTCAAGCAGAAGGGCACGGGTAACGCCCGTCAGGGCTCCATCCGGGCCCCGCACATGACCGGCGGTGGCATCGTCCACGGTCCGAAGCCGCGCAACTACGCGCAGCGCACGCCCAAGAAGATGGTCTCGGCCGCCCTCCTGGGTGCGCTCAGCGACCGGGCCCGCGGCGACCGCCTGCACATCGTCGAGTCCTTCGCGATCGACGGCGCACCCTCGACGAAGGCCGCCGCAGCGGTGCTGTCGAACTTCGGCGGCGCGAAGAACGTGCTGGTCGTCATCGAGCGGGGCGACGAGCTGAGCATCAAGAGTGTGCGCAACCTGGCGTACGTCCACGTGCTGAGCTTCGACCAGCTGAACGCCTACGACGTGCTCGTCTCCGACGACATCGTCTTCACCCAGCCCGCATACGAGGCGTTCGTCGCCTCGAAGACGGCCACCGAGGAGGTCTCGGCATGAGCACCCCGAAGATCACAGTGAACAAGGACCCGCGCGACATCATCCTGCGCCCGGTCGTCTCGGAGAAGAGCTACGGCTTGATCGACGAGGGTAAGTACACGTTCTACGTGGACACCCGCGCGAACAAGACCGAGATCAAGCTCGCGGTCGAGAAGATCTTCGGCGTCAAGGTCGCCGCGGTCAACACGATCAACCGCGTCGGCAAGGCCAGTCGCACCCGCTTCGGCACCGGCAAGCGCAAGGACACCAAGCGCGCCATCGTCACCCTGAAGTCGGGAACCATCGACATCTTCACGGCAGTCGGCTGACGGTCGGGACGAGGACGAGAGAACAATGGCAATTCGCAAGTACAAGCCCACGACCCCCGGTCGTCGCGGTTCGTCGGTCGCCGACTTCGCTGAGATCACCCGGTCGACGCCGGAGAAGTCGCTGCTGCGTCCGCTGTCGAAGACCGGCGGTCGCAACAACCAGGGACGCATCACGACGCGTCACATCGGTGGCGGCCACAAGCGCCAGTACCGCCTGATCGACTTCCGCCGCGGAGACAAGGACGGGATCGACGCCAAGGTCGCGCACATCGAGTACGACCCCAACCGCACCGCTCGCATCGCGCTGCTGCACTATGTCGACGGCACGAAGCGCTACATCCTGGCGCCGAACAAGCTGTCGCAGGGCGACGTCGTGGAGTCGGGCGCATCGGCCGACATCAAGCCCGGCAACAACCTGCCGCTGCGCAACATCCCGACCGGTACCGTCATCCACGCGATCGAAGTTCGCCCCGGG
>JAATGR010000144.1 GCA_015654575.1 Actinomycetales bacterium | reverse complement strand
GCCCACAGCGTATGAATCAGAACTCCTTCCTTGCTCCGGTCGACGTGAGGTGTTCGGCCGGAGCAAAGTCCGTCATGTCGATCCCCCGGATCATCGCTGCGGAGCAAGCAGAGCGGGAGCGTGTCATCGCTGCCGCGATCCACTCCGACGGGTGAGGCCCTCCCCTCATTTGTCGTACTGGAGCGGTACGGCGAGGCCTCGGTTGGCGAGCAGGTCGGCCAGGCCGTCGCCGACCAAGCGGACGAGTGCTTCTCGGATCACCGCCCGGCTCACTTCGCGCGCGTGCGCCAGTGCCTGTGGTTTGAGGGACGCACCGAAGCGAAGTCGCCGCGCATGGATGCTCTGGACGCGGCGGAAGCCCGCGAGAAGTTGTGTGGGAGGGGCTCTTTCAGGGTGAGTCCCTCCCACGATGCTGAAGTCGAGGGCGCTTCTCCAACATCCACGGCGCCGCCGAAAACGACTACCGCTGGTATCAGTGACGATGCTGACGCCGGAACGTGACGCGACTTCTCAGAAAAGCAGAAAGTCTTTCGCGGGGCGCGCTTGGTCGTCGAGACCGTCGCGCCCGGTCGCGCACGGCCGGACCGGTAGCCTGGAGACGAGCCACTTTCTGGAGAGTTTCCGTGACCGATCCCATGCCTGCCGACGTCGACTACCCGACCGACGGCTTCGCCCTGTTCCCCGACCGCTCGATCGTCGCCCTGCGCGTGAACGGCGCGCTGAAGGACCTCGCGACGGTGGTGACGGCGACCGACCAGGTCGAGCCAGTCACCGTCGAATCCCCGGACGGCCTCGCCATCCTCCGCCACTCCACGGCGCACGTGCTCGCCCAGGCTGTGCAGCGCATTAAGCCGCAGACGACCCTCGGCATCGGTCCGCCGATCACCGACGGCTTCTACTACGACTTCGGGACGGACACGCCGTTCACCCCCGAGGATCTCAAGGCCGTCAAGAAGGAGATGGAGCGGATCGTCCGCGAAAACCAGCGGTTCGTCCGCCGGGTCGTCACCGACGACCAGGCACGAGCCGAGCTCTCCCACGAACCATTCAAGCTCGAACTCATCGGGCTCAAGGGCGGCAGCGACAAGACGGAGGGGGCGTCCGTCGAGGTCGGCGCCGGCGAGTTGACGATCTACGACAACCTCGACCGCGCGGGCGAGACCGTCTGGAAAGACCTGTGCCGCGGACCGCACGTGCCGGGAACCCGCCTGATCGGCAACGGCTGGGACCTCCTGCGCGTCGCCGGCGCGTACTGGCGCGGCAGCGAGAAGAACCCGCAGCTGCAGCGCATCTACGGCACGGCATGGCCCACGAAGGACGAGCTGCGCGCCTACCAGCAGCGACTCGAGGAAGCGGCCAAACGCGACCACCGGAAGCTCGGCAAGGAACTCGACCTGTTCTCCTTCCCGGACGAGATCGGATCGGGTCTGAGCGTGTGGCATCCGAGGGGCGGCGTCATCCGCCAGGAGATGGAGCAGCACGCGCTGACCAGGCACCGTCAGGGCGGCTACACCTACGTGTACACGCCGCACATCACCAAGAAAGACCTGTTCCTGCAGTCCAACCATCTCGTCACCTACAAGGAGGGGATGTTCCCGGCGATCCGTCTCGACGAGGAACGCGACGAGCACGGCGAGGTCACGAAGGCCGGCACCGACTACTACCTAAAGCCGATGAACTGCCCGATGCACATCCTGATCTACAAGGAGCGCGCCCGCAGCTATCGCGATCTGCCGATGCGCCTCTACGAGAACGGGACCGTGTACCGGTACGAGCTCTCCGGTGCGCTGCACGGACTGACCCGCGTGCGCGGTTTCACGCAGGATGACTCGCACCTGTTCGTCACCCCCGATCAGCTCGAGTCCGAGGCGACGCGGGTGCTCGAGTTCATCCTCTCGATGCTGCGCGACTTCGGTCTGACGCAGTTCGAGCTGGAACTGTCGATGCGCGACGACGAGAAGTCCAAATGGATCGGCGACGAGGAGCACTGGACGATGGCCACCGATGCGCTGCGGCGGGTCGCCCGGTCATCCGGACTGAAGCTCATCGAGGTTCCCGGCGAGGCGGCGTTCTACGGTCCGAAGATCGACCTGAAGACGAAGGATGCGCTCGGTCGCGTCTGGCAGCTGTCGACCGTCCAGATCGACTTCAACCTGCCCGAGCGGTTCGATCTGGAGTTTACCGGATCCGACGGGGAGAAGCATCGTCCGGTGATGATCCACCGTGCGCTGTTCGGCTCGCTCGACCGGTTCTTCCCGATCCTCCTCGACCACTACG
>JAATGR010000175.1 GCA_015654575.1 Actinomycetales bacterium | reverse complement strand
CGATGGCGTCGGCCGCGGTCGGCATCGCGGATCCGGTCATGATCCGGGCTGCCTGGCCGGGTTGCAGATCGGGGTCGAGCGGGCTCCCCGCCGGGAGGTCGGCGACGACGCGGAGGCGGACGGGTGCGTCGGATGTCGCGGTCGCGACATCCGCCGACCGCACCGCGAACCCGTCCATCGCGGAGTTGTCGAACACCGGGATGTCGACCCGCGCGATGATCGGCGCGCGCAGTGTGCGGCCCGCCGCGTCGGAGAGGGCGACGATCTCGTCCTCCGTGGTGCCCCCCGCCGCCAGCACGGTCGCCTGTTGCTCTTCGACGGTCAGCATAGGGAGGCCTCCTCCTGCCCGCTGAGCGCGTTCATCCCGCCGCTCAGCACGGTGGCCGAGGCGCCGGCGGACAGGAGAGCACGGGCGGCGCGCTCGGCGCGCATGCCGGCCTGGCAGACGACGAGGAACGGCCCCGGGCCGAGAGCCGAGGGATCTGTCAGGACCTCGCTGAGCGGACGCCGCACGGCTCCGCGGATCGTGCCGGTCGCCGTCTCCGCGGGCTCGCGCACATCGAGCACCGTGACACAGGAGCGCAGCAGCGATTCGAGGTCGGCGACATCCGCCGTGGGGACCGGGGCGACCGCCGCGGGGCTCTGCGGGACCGCATGCTGCATCGCCGACGGGACCGCATGCCGGGCGGTCGACGGGTGAAGCGGGACCTCCCGCATCCGGGCGCGCAACGAATCGACGAGCAGGACGCGCCCGAGCAGCGGTTCGCCGATACCGGTGAGCAGTTTGATGGCCTCGGTCGCGAGGAGCGCACCGATCTGCAGGCACAGCGCGCCCAGCACGCCGACCTGGGCGCACGACGGCAGCTCGCCGACCGTTTCCGGCGGGTAGAGGTCGGCCAGCACGATCGGTTCGACACCTGCCGGCGGTGAGGACCAGAAGACGGTGACCTGCGCGTCGAACTCCTGCACCGTTCCCCAGACGAGAGGTGTGCCGAGCGCTTCGCACGCCGCCGCGACAGCGGCACGCGTCTCGAAGGTGTCGGTGCCGTCGATGACCAGGTGCGCCTCTCGCAGCAGCTCGGTCGCGTTCGCCGCCGTGAGCCGCTCCCGCACTGGCCGCACGAGGGTGTCGGGAGAGAGGTCGGCGGCGGCGCGGACGGCGCTGTCGACCTTGGGTGCGCCGGCATCCTGCGCGCGATGCAACACCTGCCGCTGCAGGTTGGAGATCTCGACCACGTCGTCATCGACGACGATCAGCTCGCCGACCCCGGCCGCGGCCAACGCCAGCACGGCCGGAGATCCGAGTCCGCCGGCGCCGACCACCGCGACCCGTGACGCGGCGAGCCGGCGCTGCGCCCGCTCGCCGAACCCGGAGAGCGCCGTGTGGCGCGCCGTGCGCTCACGCTCGCGGGGGGAGAGGGCGTCGAGGGCGTCCACGAGGGGGGGCAGCGGCATGCTGCCAGGTTATCCCCACCGATCCCCCCGCTGCCCGCTCTCTCGCTCTGTCGCTCTCCTGCTCTCCTGCTCGTGCGAAATCAGGTGATTCGGCCGGATCAGGCCGTTCAGGGCCGATTCCGGCCTGATCTCGGCGAACCACCTGATCCGGCGGCACGCTGGACCACGCCTGTCGGCCCGGCCTCTCCGCGAGACATCCCGGAGCGGAGGGGTGGAGAGGACGTAAGAGGGGAGAAGAGGAGGCAAGAGGGCAGGATGCGGATCGGAGGCACAAAAAAGACCGCAGATGCGGAGATAGAGTGGCGCAATGCAGAGCTTCAAGGTTTCACAGGCGGCCCGCCTGCTCGGCGTCAGCGACGACACCGTGCGCCGTTGGGTCGAACAGGGGATCCTCCCCGTCACGGACGCGAGTCCGACGGAGATCCCCGGCGCTGCGCTCGCGCAGCGCGCTGTGGACATGGCTGCAACCGTCGAGGACCCGACCGATGTGCTCTCCAGTGCACGGAACCGGTTCGTGGGACTCGTGACCCGGGTGCAGGCCGACGGCGTGATGGCGCAGGTGGACATCCAGTCCGGCTCTCATCGCGTCGTCTCACTCATGTCGGCGGAGGCCGCGCGCGAACTCGGGCTGGAGCCCGGGTCGTTGGCCGTCGCCGTCGTGAAGGCAACCACCGTCATCATCGAGACACCGAAGGACTGAATCCATGCGCCTCACAGCACGTCGCGCCATCGCCACAGCGGCCATCATCGCCGCCACCGCCCTGACGGCGGCCGGGTGTTCCTCCACCGCGAGCGACACCGCCACCACCACCTCCGCGGGAGAGACGGAGTCGACGCTCAGCGGCACATTGACCGTCTACGCCGCCGCATCCCTCAAGACCGCGTTCGACGAGATCGCGACCGCCTTCGAAGAGGACAACCCGGGCGTGACCGTCTCGCCGATCTCGTACGACGGATCGTCGACGCTGGCGACCCAGATCATCGGCGGGGCCTCCGTGGACGTGTTCGCCTCCGCGGATGAGGCCAACATGACCAAGGTGACCGACGCGGGCCTTGCGGCCGATCCGCAGCTGTTCGCCTCCAACACCCTCGTGATCGCGGTGCCCGCGGGCAACCCCGCTGGCATCACCTCCCTCGCCGACCTCGCCGACCCGGACAACACGGTCGTGCTCTGCGCGGTGGGCGTGCCTTGCGGCACCGCCGCCCAGACGCTGATCTCCAACGCCGGGCTCACCGTCACCCCCGCGAGCTATGAGCAGAGCGTGACCGCGGTGCTCACCAAGGTCGCCGCGGGCGAGGCCGACGCCGGCCTCGTGTACGCCACCGATGTCATCGGCAACGACGCGGTCGAGTCGATCGTCCCCGACGGTGCCGCCGACGTCGTCAACAGCTACCCGATCGTCGCGCTGAACGATGCCCCGGATGCCGCCGTCGCAGCGGCCTTCGTCGAGTACGTCCTGGGCGAGGACGGTCAGGCGATCCTCTCCGAGCTGGGCTTCGGCCAGCCGTGACCCGCGACGGCGGGGTGCGCGGCTACGCGCCGCGCACCCTCGCCGTGCCCGCGGTCATCGCGCTCGCGTTCCTGCTGATACCACTGTCGGCGCTGGTTAGCAGGGTCTCCTGGAGCACCCTGTGGGCCGACATCACGGCGACGGAGTCGCTGTCGGCGCTGTGGCTGTCGCTGGTGACCGGGGTGTCCGCGACGCTCGTATGCGTGGTGTTCGGCGTGCCGCTGGCGCTGCTGATCGCCCGCAGCGGCGGACGGGGGGCGGCCCTGCTGCGGGCGCTGGTGACCGTGCCGCTCGTGCTGCCGCCCATGGTCGGCGGTGTGGCGCTGCTGTTCCTCTTCGGCCGCAACGGATGGCTCGGCGACGCGCTCAGCGCCGTCGGCATCCGCCTGCCGTTCACCACCGTCGCCGTCGTCATGGCGCAGACCTTCGTCGCGCTGCCGTTCCTCGTGCTGTCGGTCGAGGGTGCGCTGCGCTCCACCGGCACGGCGTATGAGCAGGCGGCCGCATCCCTCGGCGCCGGACGCTGGACGATCCTGCGCCGGGTCACCCTGCCGCTGGCCGCTCCGGGACTGGTTGCGGGCACCGTGCTGTGCTTCGCGCGTGCGATCGGCGAGTTCGGCGCCACGGCACTGTTCGCCGGGAATTCGCCCGGGGTGACGCAGACCATGCCGCTGGCGATCTACACCGCCTTCAACGGCGCCGGCGTGACGCAGAGCACGGCGCTTGCGCTCTCGCTGCTGCTGCTGGTCACCGCGATCGCGGTGCTGCTGTTCGTGCGGGCATGGCGACCCGGGGCGGTGCGGTGAGTCCGGCGTCCGCCGAGCGCGAGGACCGCTCCCGGAGCGGGGCCGACGCGCGGATCGTGGTGCGCCGCGGCACGCGGTTCACCCTGCAGGCGGCCGTGACCGTCGCCGACGGCGAGACCGTGGCGGTCATGGGACCGTCGGGCGCGGGGAAGTCGACGCTGCTCGGCGCGCTCGCGGGACTCATCCCCCTCGACGAGGGCCATGTGCGCCTCGACGACCGTGACCTGTCCGCGCCCGGGCGCACGGTGGAGGCCTCTCGCCGTGACACGGTGCTGCTCGGCCAGGACCCGCGGCTGTTCCCGCACCTGTCCGCGGGGGAGAACGTCGCCTTCGGGCTGCGTGCGCACGGCACCCCGCGCGCCGAGGCCGCGGCGCGCGCCGCGGAACTGCTCGCCCGGGTCGGACTGCCGGATGCCGCCCCGCACCGCCCCGCGGCGCTGTCGGGCGGTCAGCAGCAGCGCGTCGCGATCGCGCGGGCGCTGGCCGCATCCCCTCGGCTCGTGCTGCTGGACGAACCGTTGACCTCGCTCGACACCGGGACCGCGGGGGAGATCCGGAGCCTGCTCGCCGAACTGCTGGCGCAGGTCACCTGCGTGCTGGTCACGCACGATGCGGTGGATGCGGTCGCCCTCGCCGACCGGCTGTGCATTCTGGAGGCCGGCCGGGTGACCCAGCTCGGTGCGGTGCGGGAAGTGTTCGCCGCTCCGGCGACCTCTTTCGTTGCCGAGCAGGCCGGGCTGAACCGGGTGGACGGCATCGTCATCGGCGGGGTGTGGAGCGCGGACGCGCTGCGGCTGCCCGCCCCGGGTGTCACCGACGGTGCCGGAGCAGCCGTGTTCGCCCCCGGTGCGGTGCGGGTCGGCGTGGCCGGCGAGGTGAGTTGGCGCACCCGCGTCACCCGCGTCGATCAGACGGTCGGCGGGGTGCGGGTCCACACCGAGTCGCCGCTGCTGGCGGTCGATGTTCCGCTGGGGCGGTGGGCGCAGCATCCGCTGGTGCCCGGCGCCGACGTCGAGCTCTCGCTGGACCCCGCCGCGGTGCGCGTGATCGCGGGCTGAGGGCGGCTCGCGGGGCGCGCGGGCCGGGGCGCGGTCGGGGTTGACGAGCGGCGGATGGGACGCCGGAGGGGCTGCGGAGGGGCAGCGCAAAAAACAGGACATTTGTGCTCGGGGAAGCGTTTAACTGCGCGTGTGCGGTATGTCGATGGGATTGTCCTGTGTTCTGATCCGGGGGCGGCGGCGGGCGGGCGAGGGCTGATGGGGACTTCTCCCCATGGTGCGGATCGTGCCGCCGTGATGGAGTCGAATCGCGTGCGGGGTGTTGACCGTCAGGGGAGCCGGTCGGGGGACACCCCGCGCGTACGGCATGATATGCGCAGGGGATGGGGGAGTCATGGTGCTCGAACGGGACGCGGCGTGGGCGAGGCTGCACGATCCGGCGACGGATGTGGCCGAGCTCGCGCGGATCGCTGCCGGTTATCCGGAGTTCGCGGATGCCGTCGCGCGGCATCCGAACGCGTACCCCGAGCTGATCGCCTGGGCACGGCAGGCGGTGGCGCCGGCGGTCGGAGGGGAAGCGGCGGAAGTCGGAGCGACAACGGCGGTCGGAAGCGTGGCCGTCGGGGGAGCGGCGACGGCGGGAACGGCCGGAACAGTGACACCGGGAACATCGGCGGCGGAAGCGGTCGCCGGGCCCGCGGCATCGGGCGCACGCGTCCCGCGCTGGGCGATCGTCAGCGCGATCGCGGTCGGCGCCGTGCTCGTGCTCGGCGGCGCGGGCTGGGCGGCGGTCGCGCTGCTGCCGACGTCCGGGAGCGGCTCGACGGATGCCGGGCAGAGCGACGCCGCACAGCCCGCGCCCGGTCGCACCCTGGCGGGGGATCCGGTGTACGTCGGCGACGAGCTGGAGTGGTTCCTGCCGGACGCGACGGAGGTGAGCACGCTCTCGCCGGGAGCGTCCGGGCTGGCGACGGACGCCTCGTATCTGACGGAGGGCGAGAGCGCCGGCGCCGATGCGGACAAGGAGGAGTGCCTGCGCTGGATCATCACCGACGACAACGGGATCGTGGGCACGCGTCGCAGCAGTTGGACCGTCGGCGCCGACGCGGAAACCGTGGCGACGTGGACCGCGCTGCAGTTTCCGACGCTCGCCCAAGCTGATGCGTACTACCGGTCGTTCGCGGATGAGCTGGCCGGGTGCGATCAGTTCCAGATGCTCAGCGGATCGACGGTCTACCGCACCATCAGTCTCGACCTGGCGGCCGGCGCCACGGACGACGACGTGTTCGTCGTCACACAGTCGGATGATGACGGCACGTCGGTGCGCGCCTTCGCCTCGGAGGGGAACGTGGTGGTCGTGGTGTCGGTCCCCGACGGTTCCGTGACAGGAGATCCCGATGCCTACGCGACGGTTCTGCGTGACACGATCACGCAGGCCAGGGCGCAGCTCACCGAGGAGATCGGCTACCGCTGATCAGTCGACGCGGTACAGCGGGTGCGCATCGGCGTAGTAGTCCTCCATCTGGTGATTCAACTGCTTCACCAGGCGAACCTGGCTCGTGTCGTGCTCGCTCGTGTAGTCGGGATTGCAAGTGGAGAAGAAGTCCCCGGCACCGTCCGTCTCGCAGTCCCAAGACACTCCGACCGGGAAGTAGTCGAGGTACATCGTCATCGCGGTCGTGCAGCTGCTGTCCCCCAGATCAGCGTCGAGGCAGATCACATACCGGGTGACGCCGCTGGGCGACGCCTCCGACGAGTGAACCCACGCATTCGGGAACTGCTCGGCGAGGTCGGGGAACGAGACGCATTCATCGCCCGATGACGAGCACCATTCGCCGTCCAGCTCGCTCGGCAGGCCCTCGATAGATGCGCTCGCCGTAGGACTCGCGCTCGCGCTCGCGGTCGGGCTCGTGCTCACGGTGGAGCCCCTGGTCGCTGTCGCATCCTCCACGGTGACGGCGGAGAGGAAGCCGGCGCGGATGCTGTCCGCGAAGGATGCCGTCGAGGACGACGTCCCGCCGGTCGGCGAGAAGGTCAGGACGTGGCCGCTCCGATCGGTGACGACGTAGTCGCTCATCCCGCCGGCGTAGTTGCGGTAGTACATGCCACCTGGGTACGCGCTCAGCACGGTCGACATGCTGTCGCCGAAGCGGATGCCGTTGATGCTGGGGTACGAGACGCCGTTGGTCGAGAGGTCACCGCTGACCGATCTCGGGTCGCGGACCCGAATGCTGATGAGTCGATCATCGGAGAACGTGGCGTCGAGCCACACGCCGGCGGCATCCGAGATGGTCCAATACGCGGACGTGCCGACGCTCCCCAGCGACGGCGCCGCGGCCCGCGCCGCCGCCAGACTCATCCCGAGTTGCAGCGGCCCGACACCGTCCGCGTCGATCTGCCAGTCCGAATAGGCGCTGGAGATCGCGGAGATCGGCACACATCGGCACAGGATGATCCGCTGCACCGATCGGGTGGCGGAGTCGGCGTCGACCCGGTATCCGGCGGTGCCGCCCGCGGTCAGCTGGTAGACGTAGGTGAGGGTGCCGTCGGCGTTCACGCCGCCGTCCACCGGGTCGCCGTACAACGCCTCGACCTCCGACACGGGATCGCCCGGGGCGAGACCGTCTGCGGTGGTGACGTCGTCGTCGGTCGGCGTGATCGAGTACACCCGGCCGTCGTGCAGCTCGATGCGACCCCAGGAGCAGTCGACGTAGATGATCTCGACGCCGTCCTCGGTGCTCGGCTCGCTCACGGACGCACCGTCGATCGCATGGCGCACCTCGTCGAGCGTCATGCCCAGCGTGATGTCGTTCATCCCCGACGTGCCGAGTGCGGTGCCGTCGCCGGCCGCGGCGCGTAACTGCGCGGTGAGCTGGGTGAGGTCGGTGGCGGTCGAGGAGATCCCCCCGCCGACGCCGCCGATGCACGTCATCTGCTGCCGCGCGGCCTCGTCGTCGTCGACCGCGAACGCGACGACGTTGATGTCGATCAGCGGGTTCTGCGCGTGCAACTCCGCGGCGACCTCGCAGGACGACGGAGGGGCGCAGGTGTCCACGCCGTCCGAGAGGAGCACGACGCTGCCGGCCTCACCGGCGGGAAGCATCGCATACGCCTCCCGCAGCGCGGCGCTGATCGGCGTGTAGCCGGAGGGCTGGATACCGGCGATCGCGGCGTCCAGCGTCGTCGTGTCCACCGGTGCCAGCGCTGACAGCGTCGTCACGTCGGAGCAGCCGGCGGTCTGCTCGGAGGGGTCGTTCCCGGTTCCGGTGCCGAACACCAGCACGCCCGTCTCGGTGCCGTCCTGCAGGTTCGCGAGCGTGCTGGTCACGGCCTGCTTCGCGGCATCCATCCGGCTGACCCCGGGCGAGGTCTCGCGCACCATCGACCCCGAGGCGTCCAGGACGAACACGACGGGTGGCGCGGCATCGGCGGCCGTCGCCGATCCGTTCGGGGACAGCCCGGTGGCCAACCCCGCGATCAACATCGTGGCGCCCGCTGTCGCGATCGCCGCACGTCTCCTGTGTCGCCCCATGCCGTGTCCCCCATCGACCGTGTGCTGCGGCCCAGCGTAGCGGTCAGATGAGGTCGCGGGTCTTCTCGGACGATCTACACCGACGGCGACGGGTCCGTACCCGTCCCCTCAGAGCGTCTGGGGATTCGCCGGGCCGCGCTCGGGCGAACGCGCGCCCGCTGTCAGACCGTCCGGCCGTCCTCGATCCGCACCTCGCGGTCGAGCAGATCGGAGGGCACGGCGACGTGCGAGATCAGCACGACGGCGCGGTCGGCGTCAACCGCGCCGAGCAGATCGGCCAGCAGTGCGTCGGATGCGGCGGGGTCGACCCCCGCGGTCGGCTCGTCGAGCACCAGCACGGGGAAGCCCGCGAGCAGCGCCCTGGCGAGGGCGATGCGCTGGGACTGCCCGCCCGACACCAGTCCGCCGCGCTCGCCGAGCGCCGCATCCAGTCCGCCGCGTTCGCGCGTCCAGTCGGCGAGGCCGACGCGTTCGAGCACCGTCCACAGGTCGTCGTCCGATGCGCGGTCGTGGGCGAACAGCAGGTTCTGCCGCAGCGACTCGTCGAACAAGTAGGGCGACTGCTCCACGAGACCGATCGTGCGCCGCAGGTCGTCGCCGTTGACCTCCGCCGCCTCCCGATCGCCGACCCGGAACGAGCCCTGGTAGTCGAGGAAGCGCACCAGCACGTGGGCCAGGGTGGTCTTTCCCGCGCCGCTCGGCCCGGTCACCAGCACGCGCTCGCCGGGCCGCACCTCCAGATCGATGCCGCGCAGCGACTCGCCCTGACGCGTCCCATCGGCATCGCCGAGCGCGGGCCACTGCGCGCGCACCCCCCGCAGGCTCAGGCCGGTCCCGAGGGATGCGGCCTCGGCGGTCGCGTCCGGCTCGTGCTGTGGCAGACCATCGGGGATGCCGTCCGGCACGGTGGCGGCCACGCGCTCAGCGGCGGAACGCACCTGGCGCCACGACGCGAGCGCCAGCGGCACCGGGCCGAACACTTCGAACACGGCCATCGGCAGTAGCACCACGACCGCCAGGGCGGGGCCGGTGAACCCGCCCTGGCCGAGGCCGGGGAGGGCGACCAGCAGCGCCGCGAACGACGCGACACCGCCGAGCAGCGACACGGCGCCGGCGGTCAGCGCCTGGGCGAGGGCGCGGCGCACCGTCGCGCGGCGGAGCGCCTCGTCAGCCGCGCGGATGCGGGCGTGCGCCGCATCCGTCGCCTCGAACGCGGTCAGCACCTCGAGGGAGACGAACTCGTCGAGCAGGGCGTCGGACAGTCGGGACCGGAGCGGCGCGAGCTGCCGCTCGGCGCGGGCGCCGGACGCCCAGCCCAGCCATACGGACAGCGCGAAGGCGAGCACGAGGCAGACCAGCAGCGCGAGGGCTGCCGCCGGCTGCAGGAACGCGGTGAACACGACCGACGCGAGCGAGGCGAGGCCCGCGATGGCCAACGGCATCACGACCCGCAGCGGCAGGTTCTGCAACTCGTCCACGTCGTCGACGAGTCGTGACAGCAGTGCGCCGCGGCGGGTTGTCGCCAGTCCGTCGGGGGCGAGGGGGACGATCCGGCGCACCATGCCGGCGCGCACCGTCGCGAGCTGCCCGAGCGCCGCGTCGTGACTGGTCAGGCGCTCCAGGTAGCGGAACACGCCGCGTCCGAGCGCGAACGCGCGCACCGCCACCACGACGGCGGCGATGTACAGCTCTTCGGGCTGCTCTGCGGCCCGGGTGATGAGCCAGCCGCTCGCGGCGAGCAGGGCGATCGCGCTGACCGCGGTGCCGACACCTGAGCCGAGCGCAGGCCAGAACCGGCGCAGCGACGGCTGCGCCTGGCGGAGGACGTCAGCCGTCTTCATCCGCCCACCTCCCGGTCTCGCTGCTGACGTTCCGATCCCGGGCGCTCAGCGCCCTGTCGCGGATGTCCGCATCCCCACCGAACATGTCCCAGTTCGGACCGCGTGAGGGCACTCCAAGCGGTCCGAACTGGGACATGACGGGGGGAGAAAGGGGACACGGTCACGAGGAAGCTCCGAGGGTGATGGTCCGGTCGGCGATCGCGCGTGCGGTCGTGCGGTGCGAGACCAGCAGGATGGCGGCGCCGCCATCGGCCTCGGCGCGAAGCATCCGCCACAGCCCTGCCTCGGTCGCGCGGTCCAGCGCGCTAGAGGGCTCGTCGAGGGCGAGGACGCGCGCCCGTCCCGACCGCAGCCGATAGAGAGCCCGCGCGACGGCCACGCGCTGCGCCTGGCCGCCCGACAATCCGGAGCCGAGGGTGCCCAGCGCGAGTTCCGCGGGCACGTCGACGAGGGCATCGGCAAGGCAACGATCCACCAGTTCGGCATCGGGAGACGCGTCGCCGAGTGCGACGTTCTCACCGACCGACCCGGACAGCAGCCCCGGCCGTTGACCGGCCCACGCGATCGGGGCGGTCTCGATCCGGCCGCTGTACTCGGCGAAACCCAGCAGCGCGGCCAGGATGCTCGTCTTGCCGGCGCCGCTCGGCCCCTCCAGCAGCACGATCTCGCCGGCCCGCACTTCCAGATCGACCGGCCCGATCTCCCATTCGGTGCGTCGGATCCGTAGCCCCACCACCGCGAGCAGCGGCCGAGCGTCCACGACACGCGGTGTGGCGAGATCCGGAGTCCGCGTGTCATGGACACTCGGCGCGGAGGCGGAGGCGGAGGCGGAGGCGGAGGCGGAGGCGGAGGCGGAGGCGGAGGCGGAGGACGGGACGGACGCCGCGGCCTCCAGCGTCTGGAAGATCTCGTCCGTCGCGGCGACGCCCTCGGCGGCCGCGTGATACTGCACGCCCACCTGCCGCATCGGAAGATACGCCTCCGGCGCAAGCAGCAGCACGAACAGGCCCGCCGTCAGTGCCATCTGGCTGTCCAACAGGCGGAAGCCGATCGTGACGGCGACGATCGCAACCGAGATCGAGGCGAGGAACTCGAGCGCGAAGCCCGACAGGAACGACACCCGCAGCACCGACATCGTCTCGCGCTTGTAGTCGCGGGTCACCCGCTCCATCGTGTCGGCGGCGCGATGCTGCCGGCCGAAGATCTTCAACGTCGACAGGCCCGCGACCGTGTCGGAGAACCGCGTCGCGAGCGAGCGCAGCGTGTCGTACTGCTTATTCTGCACGGCCCGGGTGGCGAGTCCGATCAGCACCATGAACACCGGGATCAGGGGCAGCGTCAGCACGACGATGATCCCGGACAGCGGATCGGCCACGAGGATCACGATCACCAGCGCCGGCATCGTGATCGCCGTCGCCACCAGCTGCGGCAGATAGCGGCCGAAATACGCGTCCAGCGCCTCCAGGCCGTGCCCTGCGGTCACCGCGAGCGCGGCGCTGTTCCGGGTCGACAGCCAGGCAGGGCCGAGCTTCTCCACGGCCCGCACGAGACGGTCGCGCAATTGCAGTGACGTCCGGGCGGCTCCGGCGGCGCTCGTCCGGTCGCTTGCGGCGATCAGCACACCCCGCAGCAGCGCGAGCCCGACTCCGGCCATGACCCACGGGATCAGCGAATCGACACTCTCCCCGGCGATCGCGCCCACCAGCGCACGGGTCATCGACCACGCGAAGCCCACCGTCACCGCGGTCTGCGCCAGCACGATGACCGCGGTGACGATCAGATAGCCGCGGGATGCCGCAGCGTACCGCAGCAGTCGTGGATCGACGGGCCCGGTGCGCCGACGCGGGGGGGCGGCAGCATCCGAAGTCACCTCTTGATCCTGCCAGGTTGTGCCCGCGGTCGGCGCACCGCGCCGCGCCGACCGCTCAGTGTGCGCCCGCAGCGTGCTCGATGTGGGACCGGGTGACCCGCTTGCGGAAGATCCAGTACGTCCAGCCCTGGTACAGCAGGACCAGCGGCAGGAAGACCAGCGCCGCCCAGCTCATGATCGTCAGGGTGTAGGTCGTGCTCGACGCGTTCGCGATGGTCAGGCTGTACGCCGGATCGGTGGTGGACGGCATCACGTAGGGGAACAGTGCGGTCCACAGTGCGAGCACGGCGAACACGATCGTCGCCGCTCCCGCCGCGAACGCCCAGCCGTCGCGCCGCACCCAGTTGGCGGCGACAGAGGCGAGCAGGGTCACCGCGGCGATGACACCGCACGTAATCGTCAGCCACAGCAGCGGTGCGCCGCGTCCGGCCGCGATGAGGATCGTCCACAGCACGGTGCCCGCGGCGAAGACCACGACCGGTGCGGCGAGGATACGGGCCAGCCGCTGCGCCGATGCCTGCATCTGGCCGTCGGTCTTCAGCGCGATGAAGTACACGCCGTGCACGAAGAACAGCAGCAGGGTGGTGATCCCGACCCACAGCCCGTACGGGTTCAGCAGCGTCAGGAAAGACCCGGTGAAGTTCATGTCCGCGTCGATCGGCACGCCCTGCACGATGTTGCCGACGGCGACACCCCACAGCAGCGCCGGCAGCGCCGACCCGACCACGATCATCGTGTCGAAGCCCTTCTTCCAGCGCAACGAGTCGCGCTGATGCCGGTACTCGAACGAGACGCCTCGCAGGATCAGTGCCAGCAGGATCACGAGCAGCGCCAGGTAGAAGCCGCTGAACAGCGTGGCGTACCACTCGGGGAACGAGGCGAACAGGCACGCCCCGGCGACGATGAGCCAGGTCTCGTTGAGGTCCCAGACCGGGCCGATGGTGTTGATCAGCTGCCGGCGCGAGATGTCGTCCTTGCCGAGGAACGGCAACGACATCCCGACGCCGAAGTCGAACCCGTCGAGCACGAAGTAACCGACGAACAGCACGCCGACGATGAAGAACCAGAGAGTAGGGAGATCCATGATGCGCTCCTAGTACACCGTCGTCAGGACGTTCTTGTCGGCATCGTCAGACGCCGTGGCCGGGTCGGGTATCGGTTCGGGGCCGGCCTTGGCGGCTTTGCGGATGAGCGCGAACTCGACGACCGCCAGGACGGCGTAGACGGCGGTGAAGGCGATCAGCGAGAGCAGCACGTTCCAGGCCGGCACGTTGGGGGAGACGCCGTCCTGCGTGAGCATCAGCCCGAACACGATCCACGGCTGCCTGCCCATCTCGGTGAAGACCCAGCCGACGAGGCTGCCCAAGAGCGGCAGTGGCGCGGACCAGATCGCTACTCGCCAGGCCCAGGTGGGAACCGCTCGCTTGGCGTTCTTGCGGGTCAGCCACAGGCCCGCCACGGAGACGAGGGCGGCGAGCCCGCCGAAGCCCATCATCCAGCGGAACGACCAGTAGGTGATCCACACCGTCGGGGCGAAGCTGCTGTCCTGCGAGCTCAGGACCGAGGCGAGGGCTGGCCACTTGTCGGCGTAGAGGGCGTTCAGGTCGTTGATGCCTTCGACGCAGGCGTTGACATCGTGCTCCGAGAGGAAGGCGAGCAGGTAGGGAACACGGAGGGACCATATCTCGCTCGTCCCGTCTGGTGTGCCCAGGGAGAAGAGCGAGAACGAGGCGTTCGCCCCGCACGCGCTGTTGTAGAGCGCTTCCGCCGCGGCCATCTTCATCGGCTGCGTCGCGACCATCTGCAGCCCGAGCTGGTCGCCCGCGATAGCGACGCCGACGAATGCGATGACCATCGTCCACATCCCGAATCGCAGGGCCGAGCGCATCACGACGAGGTGCTGTTTGCGCAGGAGGTGCCAGGCGGCGACCGCGATAACCACCGCGGCGGCGAACATGAGCGAGGCGAACATCGTGTGCGGGAATGTCGCGAGCGCGACCCGGTTGGTCAGCACCGCCCAGAAGTCGGTGAGCTCCGCCCGGCTGCCATCAGCACTGAGGGTGTAGCCGACCGGGTTCTGCATCCACGCGTTCGCGGCGAGGATGAAGTAGGCGGACATGGTCGCGCCGATCCACGCCATCCAGATCGTCGCCAGATGGAGGCGTTTGGACAGGCGATCCCAGCCGAAGATCCACAACCCGATGAACGTCGCCTCGAAGAAGAAAGCCAGCAGTCCCTCGAACGCGAGCGGAGCACCGAAGACGTCACCGACGAAGCGGGAGTAGTCCGACCAGTTCATCCCGAACTGGAACTCCTGCACGATGCCGGTGACCAGGCCCATCGCGAAGTTGATGAGGAAGATCTTCCCGAACAGCCGCGTCAGCTGCAGCCACTTCGTGTTTCCGGTGCGCACCCAGGCGGTCTGGAAGATCGCGACGACCAGACCCATTCCCAGCGTCAACGGCACGAAGAGGAAGTGGTACAGCGTGGTGAGTCCGAACTGCCACCGCGCGAGAGCGAGCGGGTCGAGCAGATCCATGGGCGTGCCCTTCTCCGCGTCGGCAACGGTGCACCGACCCTGAGCCGGGGAGCCCGACACGGTTCCTTCAGATTCTCTCAAAGTTCGCCGGGGGGTGGGTCAGGGCGGGCCGTGAATATTCGGCCGTGTCGTGCGGGAGCGGCGTACTCTCGAAGAATGCGGGCGGCGGTCATGGTCGGGATGCCGCGCTCTCCCCGAGTCGCGGCGCCAGAGGCATCCGACGCGCCCGGCGGCCCCCTCGTCGATCGTTTCGGTCGCGTCCACCGCGACCTACGCATCTCACTGACCGACCGCTGCTCCTTGCGCTGCACCTACTGCATGCCGGAACAGGGCAACGAGTTGCTCGCGCGGGTGAGCATCCTTGACCTCGATGAGATCGAGCGGGTCGCACAGGTGGCGGCGGCGGCCGGGATCACCACATTCCGGCTCACCGGAGGCGAGCCGCTGCTGCGACGCGACATCGTCGAGGTGGTGCGCCGGTTGGCGTCGATCGCCGGCTCCGACGGGCCGGTGCAGGTCGTGATGACGACCAACGGGATCCGACTGCCGGAGGTGCTGCCGGACCTGGTCTCCGCCGGACTTCGGCGCCTGAACATCTCCATCGACACGCTCCGACGGGATCGTTTCGCGGCACTTACCCGGCGCGACCGGCTCGACGATGTGCTGGCGGGGATCGCCGCCGCCGCGGCATCCGGTCTCGCGCCCCTCAAGTTGAACGCCGTCGCGATGCGCGACGTCAACGACGACGAACTGGTCGATCTGGTCGAGTTCGCCGTCGCGCACAGCGCGCAGATGCGGTTCATCGAGCAGATGCCGTTGGACGCCGGACACACCTGGGACCGCCAGCGGATGGTGACCCGCGACGAGATCCTCGCAGCCCTGTCGAAGCGCTGGGCGCTGGAGCCGGTGCCGGGCCGCGGCGGTGCGCCGGCGGAGCGGTGGCGGCTCGATGGCGGCCCGCACACGGTCGGGGTCATCGCGTCGGTCACGGCACCGTTCTGCGGCGACTGCGATCGGCTGCGGCTGACCGCCGACGGGCAGCTGCGCAACTGCCTCTTCTCCACAAGCGAGTTCGACCTGGTGCCGGTGCTGCGCGGCGGTGGCGACACCTCCGACATCGACGAACTGCTGCGGTCCTGCGTCGCGCGCAAACTGCCGGGACACGCGATCGATGACCCCGGGTTCCTGCAGCCGGCGCGCGGCATGAACGCGATCGGAGGCTGACGATGGGGCGCATCACCGCACGGCGTCCGGTCGTGAAGATCCGGCTCGGCGAGGAGCAGATCCGCCGTGCGGACACGCTCGCCGTCGAGGAGCCGTTGGAGATCAGGATCGCTCAGGCGCCGCTCGCGGTGACGATGCGCACGCCCGGGCACGATGTCGAGCTGGCGGCGGGGTTCCTGGTCTCCGAGGGTGTCATCTCCCGCGGCGGCGAGTTCCTCGGCGCGATCCACTGCGGCGGGCCGGGCGGCGGCGGCGGCGAGAACACCTACAACGTGCTCGATGTCGCCCTCGCCCCGGGGGTGGCCCTCCCCGACCCCGAGCTGACGCGCAATTTCTACACGACCAGTTCCTGCGGGCTCTGCGGCAAAGCCTCCATCGACGCCGTCGAGACGGTGTCGACCTATGACGTCACCGGTGACGACGTGACGGTGGATGCCGCGCTGCTGGCGACCTTTCCCGACCGGTTGCGCGCCGAGCAGGCGGTGTTCGACAAGACCGGCGGCCTGCACGCAGCCGCCCTGTTCGACGCCGACACCGCCGAACTGCTCGTGCTGCGCGAAGACGTCGGACGGCACAACGCCGTGGACAAGGTCATCGGCTGGGCGGCGCTGAACGACCGGCTGCCGCTGCGTCGCACGGTGCTGCAGGTCTCGGGGCGCACCAGCTTCGAGCTGGTGCAGAAGGCGGTCATGGCCGGCATCCCAGTGCTCGCCGCGGTCTCCGCACCCTCGTCGCTGGCGGTGGAGTTGGCGGTCTCGTCCGGATTGACGCTCGTCGGCTTCCTGCGGGGCTCATCCATGAATGTCTATTCCGGGTTCGACCGCGTGCGGGTTCCCGCGCCCGCCCTCTGACCCCGAAGCCCCATCCTGGTGCCGGGCCGGTTCAGCGCGCGAGGTGCACGACGCACTGCGCCGGGTCGCACGACGGCGCGATATCCGCCACCCGCAACGGGCCGCCGGCCTGGGCGAGCACGCCGTCCATCAGGCTGAGGTGCACCTGACACAGCAGATCCCGCGCTGCGGTCTCGGACGAGGAGTGCGGGCAGGGGCTGAGGTCGAGGGTCAGCGTGGTCTCGTCGATCACCGGGTCGAAGCCGGCGTCGCCCAGATCATCGGCGAGGGCGTCGAGCTGATGCACGGCCTCCGTCGGAAGCGCGGCCCCGCCGGCTCCGGTCCAGGGCATGATCCGCCGCATCAGATCGCCGCGTGCCGCCGCCTCGCGGGCCTTGCGCACCGCGACGGGGCTGACCCCCGCCGAGGCCGCCGAATACAGCACTCTCGGCCGGCCGCGGGTAGTGCGGTGCTCGGTCGCGGCGACGACGTACCCGCCGTCGATCAGGCGCTGCAGATGCTCGCGCACCGTGTTGGCGTGCAGTCCGGTCGCGTCGCAGAGCTCCGTGATCGTGCGCTGCGGGCGATCCTGCAGCAGGTGCAGCAAGCGGACCCGAGAGTAACTCGAGATGGCGCTGTACACGGGCCGGGGCATGATCCCATTATCCGCCCGACGGCAGCGCGGAGAAAAGGGCATGATGGTCGCCATGGTGCACACCCTGGTCGGAATCGTCTTCAACCCCAGCAAGATCGAACGCAGCGAACTGGAGGCGACATGGGCGGCGTCGGGCGAGGATGCGCCGGTCTCCTGGTTCGAGACCACCCCGGATGACCCGGGCCAGGGGCAGGCGCGCGATGCGCTCGACGCCGGGTGCGACCTGGTGATCGCGGCGGGCGGCGACGGCACCGTGCGTGCGGTCGCGGAGCAGCTCGCCGGAACCGGGGTGGAACTGGGGATCGTCCCGCAGGGCACCGGGAACCTCCTCGCCCGGAACCTGGGGCTGCCGTTGGGTGGCCCGAAGGCGGCATTCGCGCGCATCGCGAGCGCGTCGTCGCGGCCCATCGACATCGGGTGGATCGAGGTGGACGGCGGCGCGAAGCAGGCGTTCGTCGTCATGGTCGGGATCGGGCTGGACGCCCAGATGCTTGCCGAGACAGATGAGGATCTGAAGTCGAAGGCGGGCTGGTTCGCCTACGTCGAGGCGTTGGGCCGCGCGCTCGCGGCATCCGATGTGCTCGATGTCAGCATCGCCGTCGATGACGAGGATCCGCGTGAGGTGAAGGCCCACACGGTGCTCATCGGCAACTGCGGATCGATCCAGGGCGGCGTGACCCTGCTGCCGGACGCCGAACCCGACGACGGCCTGCTCGACCTGCTCGCCGTCCGCAGCGAGGGCGCCGTCCAGTGGGCCGATGCGCTGCGGTCGATGGTGTGGGACAACGGCATCCGGCGCCTGTTCGACCGTGACCGGAAGGCCGCCGGGACCGATACCGTCGATCATGCGCAGGCCCGTCGGCTGCGCATCGAGCTGCCCGATCCGCGCCCGTTCGAGATCGACGGCGAAGAGGTCGGCGACGTGCAGGCGTTCACCGCCACCATCGAGGCGGGTGCGCTGCTCGTCCGCGGGTGATGCCGCGCGGCCCCGCCGGTCGCAGAATTCCGTGTCCGTCGCAGAGTTGCGGCCGAATTGTGCGACGCGGGAGTCATCCTGCGACGGCGATCCCGCGGACGGCGCACGACAACGAGCGCCGTCGGCTGCTGCGCTCGCCGCTCATTTAGACTGCCGCCGGAGGCGCATCGCGCCAGGAGGAGCGGACATGCAACTGGCGATGGTGGGTCTGGGGCGGATGGGCGCGAACATCGTGCGTCGACTCATGAAGGACGGGCACGACTGTGTCGTCTACGACGTGAGCGCGGATGCGGTGGCCGCTCTCGCGGCCGACGGCGCGACCGGCGTCGATTCGCTCGCCGGCCTCGCCGCGGAGCTGTCGGCGCCGCGGGTCGTGTGGCTGATGATCCCCGCGGGTCTGACCGGTCAGGTCGTGGACGAGGTCGCCGCGGTGCTGGAGCCCGGAGACATCATCATCGACGGTGGCAACTCGAACTATCGCGACGACGTCCGGCGCGCGGCGGCGCTGCGCGACGCCGGCATCCACTACGTCGACATCGGCACCAGCGGCGGCGTGTTCGGGCTCGAACGCGGATACTGCCTCATGGTCGGCGGCCCGGACGAGGCCGTCGCCCGTATCGACCCGATCCTGCGGACGATCGCCCCCGGATCCGGCACCGTGGCGCGCACCCCCGGTCGCGACGCCGACTACGCGCCCGAGGAGCTCGGATACCTGCACTGCGGTCAGAGCGGCGCCGGCCACTTCGTCAAGATGGTCCACAACGGCATCGAGTACGGCATCATGGCGGCGCTCGCCGAGGGGCTGAACATCCTGGAGAACGCGGACGCCGGGGTTCGGGAGGCCTCCCATTCGGCCGAGGTCGCGCCGCTGGAGGAACCGGAGTTCTACCAGTTCGACATCGACGTGCCGAAGGTCGCCGAGGTGTGGCGTCGCGGCTCGGTCATCTCCTCGTGGCTGCTCGATCTGACGGCCGCCGCCCTGGCCGAGAACCCGACGCTGGGCGGCCTCGCCGGCCGGGTCTCCGACTCGGGTGAGGGACGCTGGACGGTCAAGGCCGCCGTCGATGTCGGCGTTCCGGCGCCGGTGCTCGCGGCATCCTTGTTCGAGCGCTTCGCCTCGCGCGGCGAGGACCATTACGCGAATCAGCTGCTGTCGGCGATGCGGCTGCAGTTCGGCGGGCACCATGAGTTGCCCACCGGCGACCGGCTGGAGGCGGGCACGAGCAAGGCGGATGCGGGCGCCTGAGGCGCCCGCCCGCAGAAACGGCTGACGCCCCGTCCGCGGTCGCGGACGGGGCGTCAGCCGTCGAATGCGGTTACAGCGAGGCGTATGCCTCGAAGGTCGTACCGCTCGGCAGGGTGTCGTAGAAGTCGACCTCGAACTGCACCGGGGTCCCTCCTGCGGGAAGCCGGTCGATGGACGTCCATCCGCTGCCGATGATCTGTCCGGAGGCATCGCGGGCGACGACCGTGATCGACGCGTACGACTGATCCTGATCGAAGTCTCCGCTGACGGTCCCGGTCACGGTGGTGTAGTAGCTGTCGCTCGTCGTGGCGAGGTCGTTGATCGTGAACGTGCCCGTGTCCTCGAGGGGGGAGGTGATGGCCTCGGACGCATCCGGGCCGGTCACCGAGAGGCTGTCGATCTCACCCGAGCCGACGGAGTAGAAGGTTCCGGTGATGACCGTCTGGCCGGAGAGCAGCGTCGCGTACGCGGTGTCGCTGTCGAGGATCGTGCCGCTCGAGGCGAGCGCCTCCACGGCGATGTCCGCGTAGTCGAACACGTAGTCGTCGTTCGGGTTGTCGAGGATCACGACGTACCACCAGGTCCCGTCGTCGTAGGAGCTGCGACCGAACGCGCTCTCGTCCACGACGATGTCCTGGGCATCGGTCGCGGTGTCGGCGCCGGACCCTGACCCGGATCCTGATCCGGGGTCGGAGCCGTTGAGACCCTGCGTGATGCTGCTGTCCACGGCTTGTCCGAAAAGGCCGATGGAGAAGAACACCATGAAGATCGCGAGGATCCAGCCGACTACCGAGACGATGACCGCGGCGAGCGAGAACCCCTTGCCGCCCTGGCGCTTGCCGATGAGGGCGATGAGACCCATGACGAACCCGGCCAGCAGGAACACGCCGGATCCGAACGTCACGAACGGGATCGCGGCGGCGATGAAGCCGACGCCGGCGGCCACCAGGGCGATGATCGCCAGCACCTTCGACCGGTTGTCGGGTCCCTGCGGTGTGGGGGCGCCGTAGCTGGGGGGTGCGCCGTACACGGGCGGTGCGCCATAGGGCGGTGCGGCCGGCGGCGCGTAGACCTGCGACGCGACGGGAGTGCCGTGCGGGGGCTGCGCTGCGGGCGGGCCGTAGTCCGGCGCGGCGGTGCCATCGGGCGCGGCGTACTGCGGCTGCGCGGCAGGTGGGCCGTAGTCGACTGTCGGGGTGCTGTCAGGGGCGGCATACTGCGGGGGTGCCGGCTCCTGCGGGGCGGCGACGGCCGGTGTGGCCGGGGCAACCGGCTCGGGCGGGGCCGTGGATGCGGGTGGAGCCGCAGCAGGCGCGGGCGCCCAGACCGCGGTGTCGGGACTCGCCGGGGCTGGCGTAACGACGGGGGGCACCTGCTCGGGTGCGGTTTGAGCGGGCGGAACCGGCTCGGGGCTGCGGGGATCGGATGCATTCGGATCGGACACGGGGGACTCCTTTCATGGAGCCGGCCACCGACCGGCTCCCGTCCCCGCGGATGCGGCACCCCCGCGTCGGTGCCGACGGAGCGTGCCGCATCCTTGCCGCGGCGTCCCGAAGCCGGCCTGATAACCGACTATGCGGAGTCTATGGCTTCGGTGTGACGGGGTACTAGTCGCGCCGGTATCGCGCACCGGGATGGGTGCGCGGAAGGCGGGGGCCGCCGCCGACGATGCGCTCGCGCATCGTGCCGCTGCGCGGGGTATCCGGCAGCATCCCCCGCTCGCGCAGCAGCGGGAAGACCTTGTCGATGATGTCGCGGTAGGTCGCGATGCCGCCATAGGTGTATTCGATGAGGAAGCCGTCGACGTCGCTGCGCTCGACGAACTCCTGCAGCTGGTCCGCAACGCTCTCGGGCGTGCCGGTGATGCGCGGGCCCCCGATCGAGGTCGTGATCCGCTGCAGGATCTCACGGATCGTCGGACTCTTCTCGCCGTCCTGGAATAGAGACAGCATCGACTGCCCAACTTCGGTCTTCACCTCGGCGAGGGTCGCGTCGAGGGGGAACTGCAGGAGGTCCACGCCGCTCCACCCCATGTACAGCGCCGCCGCGGCTTCCATCGAGGGTGTCGCGTCGAGGTCGGCGCGCAGCGCGAGAGCCTCCTCCTCGGTGTCGCCGACGATGACTGAGACGGCGTCGATGACCTTGATCGCGTCCGCGTCGCGGCCGTTATCGACGGCCCTGGCGCGGAGGTCCGCGACGACCCGGGCGGCGACGGCGGGGTCGCGATCCTGAATGAACACGCACTCCGCGAACCGGGCGGCGAACGCGCGTCCGGCCGACGAGGTGCCAGCCTGCAGCAGCAGCGGGGTGCGCTGCGGGCTCGGGATCGCGGGGAAGAAGCCGTCGTAGCGGAAGTACTCGCCGTCATGCCGGATGCGGTGCACCTTCGCCGGGTCCGCGTAGGTGCGCGTGGCCTTGTCGTAGACGACGGCGTCGTCCTCCCAGGCCCCTTCCCACAGCTCGAGGTTCAGCTCCACGAACTCGGTCGCTCGGCGGTACCGCTCGTCGTGCGGCGTCACGGAGTTGAGTCCGAGTAGCCGGGTGAGTGCGACCTGGTTGTCGCTCGTGACGATATTCCAGGCGATCCGGCCCTCGGTCAGGTGGTCGAGCGAGGTGTAGGTGCGGGCGTTCAGGTACGGCTGCTGCGATGTCGTGGACGCCGTCACGACGAACCCGAGGCGGTCGACCGTGGCGGCCAGGCCGCTCACGAGGGTCATCGGATCGTGCGCCGGCACCTGCACCGCTTCGCGCACCACGACCTCGGGGACCTCGTCGCCGCTCATCGGGTAGCCGAGCGCCTCGGCGAGGAACAGGAAGTCGAAGCCGCCGGCCTCCAGCTCGCGGGCGAGGTCCTGCCAGTAGCGCAGCGTCGCGAAGTCCTTCGTGTGGGCCTTCGGGTGGTGCCAGGCGTTGCTGATGAAGTTCGGCGTGAACTCCTCGAACGCGCCGAGGACGATCTGCTTGGTCATGGTGCTCCCGTCGTCAGTACCTTGATAACCCTGAAGAATTACCCGTAAGATAACCCGTGGTTATCGAAAGGCGCAACACGGCGATGACGGATGAGATCCCGGAAGACATCCCGCACTCCATCGGCGCCGCCGTCCGGGCTACCCGCGCCGAACGGGGCGAGTCGATGCGCGCGGTCGCCGAGCGCGCCGGCATCTCGCAGCCGATGCTCTCGAAGGTCGAGAACGGTCAGCTGCTGCCGAGCCTGACCACCGTCTACGGGATCGCCGCCGCGCTCGAGGTGGCCGCGGCATCCCTGCTGCCGCCCGTGGGCGGCGTGGCGGGGGAGCCGTTGCACTTCGCCGTCGATGAGTCGGCGCACGCGCCGACGGCGCAGCTGCTCTCCGGCGGCGCCGGTGCGTCGTTCCACGCCTACCTCCTCACCGGTCGTGCCGGCGACGACGACGGGCGCGACTTCCGGCATCCGGGTCAGGAGTTCGTCTACGTCATCTCCGGTGTGGTGCAGCTGCGACGCGGAGACCGGGTCGATCGCATCCCCGCGGGCGGCAGCATCACCTACGACGGCACCGTCGCCCACCGCTGGTCGGTGCTCGAAGACGCCCGCTATCTCCTCATCTCCACCAGTTGACAAGGATGCGCCATGCTCAGTGACACCGATTTCCTGCGCCTGCTGCCCAAGGCGGAGCTGCACTGTCGCTTCATCTCCACGATGCGCGTGACCACGCTGCAAGAGCTCACACGCCGGGACGGAATACCGTTGCGCACCGACGATCTCGAGGAGCTGCTGAACTACCAGGGACTGCCCGACTTCCTCGACGTGTTCGACGCCGCGCAGCAGGCGATGCGGGCGCCGGCCGACATCGCGCGCGTCGCCTACGAGGGCGTCGTGGATGCGGTGCGCGCGGGCAACCTGCGTTACCGCGAGTACTTCGTCAACCCCGACAACTTCGCCGCGCTCGGCGTGGACTACCCGGCGCTGATCGACGCGCTGGTCGAGGGCTTCGGCCGGGCCGAGCGCGAGTTCGGGGTCGGATACCGGATCATCACGGCCATCAACCGGTCGCTTGGGCCGGACGCCGCGGTCGCGATGGTCGAGATGGTCCTCGCGCATCCGCATCCCGCCGTCGTCGGCATCGGGCAGGACTATCTGACCCCGGAACTCGCCGAGGATCCGCTGCGCTTTGTCGAGGCCTACGCCCTGGCCGAGCGGAACGGGCTGCGCTGCAGCGCGCACGTCGGTGAGACCACGGCGGCCAGCCCGCAGAACGTGCGTGACGCCATCGAGACGCTGCACGTCGACCGGGTCGACCACGGGTACCGGGTGGTCGACGACCCGGACGTGCTCGAGCTGGCACGCCTCGCCGGCGTGGCCTTCACCTGCACCCCGCATTCCACATACGAGCTGTCCGACTGGGGATTCGAGCCGGGGCACCGGATCGCGCAGATGATCCGCGCCGGCCTCGTCGTCACCATCTCCACCGACGACGCCGTGTTCTTCAAGACCGACATCGGCCGCGAGTACACGGTCGCGCTCCCCGCAATGGGCTTCGAGCTCGCGGATGCCGCGCGCCTGGCCCGCGCCGGGTTCGAAGCCGCGTGGTGCGACGAGGCGTCGAAGGCGCGGATGCTGGCCGAGGCCGACGGGCTGATCGCGGCGCTGATCGCCGCGCGCGAGGGGTGAGGCACGCCCGTGCGATGCGGGAGGCGTGACGCCCCGGCCGTGCGGTGCGCATAACTCAGGCAATCTCGTTGCCGAGTGTCGCGGCATCCGCGTGATTCCGGGGGCGTCGCCGCGGGGCGGGGCGGAATTGCCTGAGTTGTGAACGTGCGGCGCGGACGCGGCAGCTTCCGCCCGCGCGGCGCGGACCGGGAGGTGCTTGATCGCGTCGCGCTGCACACCGGCGGTATCTCGTCCACGCGGTGCGCATAACTCAGGCAATTTCGTGGCTCCGTTTCGCGGCGTCCGCGTGATTCCATGGGTGTCGCTGGGGGCCGGCTGGAATCGCCTGAGTTATGAACGTGCGGGGCGGATGCGGCGGGGCATCCGACGCCGCAGACCCTTCCCCGGCGATAGTGAACGATATATCGTTGAGTATCGTTTAACGGTCCGGAGGAGGACATCATGAGCGGTTCGTTCGCAGACGGTGGTTTCGGCGACGCGTTCCGGGGGTTCGGCCAGAGCGCCGGGCGCGCGGGCGCGGGCATGTGGGAGGCGATGGAGCATCTGCGCTCCGCCTTCGACCAGCGGGTGGGCTCGCGGATGGGACGCGGCGACGTGCGCGCCGCCGTCCTCGCGCTGCTGACGGAACGGCCGATGCACGGCTATCAGATCATCCACGAGATCGCCGATCGCAGTGGGGGCGCCTGGAAGCCGAGCGCCGGATCGGTGTATCAGACGCTCCAGCTGCTGGCCGACGAGGGCCTGATCGAGGCCGAGGAGGCGGGCGGTCGCAAGACCTACTCGCTGACCGACGCCGGCCGCACCGAGGCGGAGGCCGCCGCTGAGGCCACCGCACCGTGGGAGGCGACCGGCCTCGGCGGCAGCGGCCGGGCCAGCGCCATGCCCAAGGCCGGCGTCGAGCTGGCTCAGGCGGCGGCGCAGGTCGCGCGCTCGGGTACCGCGGAGCAGGTGCAGGAGGCGGTCGCCGTACTCGACGAGGCGCGGCGCCGACTGTACGCGATCCTCGCGCAGGACTGATCCGGGTGTCCGCGGCGAACGCCGCCGAGGAGCCGATCGTCGACACGCGTGTGCGCACGCGCCGGATCCTGCGCTTCGCGGCGCGCGTGCTGGTGTCGACCTGGTGGTTCGAGCTGTTCCTGCCGCGGGTCGGTCTCGGGCGGCTATCGGCCCGCGGCCGTGAGACGAGGACCCGGCGGATCGCACGACGTTTCCACCTGCTCGCCGTTGACCTCGGCGGCCTGATGATCAAGGTCGGCCAGTTCATGTCGTCCCGGCTGGATGTGCTGCCGCCCGACATCACCGCGGAGCTCGCCGGCCTCCAGGACGAGGTGCCGGCGGCATCCTTCGACGAGATCCGCGCGCTCGCCGAAGCCGAGCTGGGGATGCCGCTCGCCCGCGCCTACGCCTCGTTCGAGACCGTCCCGGTCGCCGCCGCGTCCCTCGGGCAGGCGCACCGGGCGCGGCTCATGCCCGACCTCGCGGCCGACGCCGGATTCGCCGACGTGGTCGTGAAGGTGCAGCGGCCCGGGATCGAGCGCGTCGTCGAGGTGGACCTTGCCGCGCTCCGGCGCGTGGGGCGGTGGCTGAGCCGCATCCGACTCGTCTCCGACCGCGTGGACGCGCCCGCGCTGGTCGAGGAGTTCGCGGTCACGAGCCTGGAGGAGGTCGACTACCTCCACGAGGCGGGGAATGCCGAGCGGTTCGCTGCACAGTTCGCCGACTACGAGCGCGTCGGCGCCCCGGTCGTGGCCTGGGAGCGGACGACGCGGCGGGTGCTGACCCTGTCGGACGTGACGGCGATCAAGGCGAACGACGTCGAGGCGCTGCGGGCGGCGGGTATCGACCCCGCCGAGGTCGCCGCGGCCTTCGCGCGGATTACGTTCGACCAGTTGTTCACGCACGGCTTCTTCCACGCCGATCCGCATCCGGGGAACGTGTTCGTGACCCGGACCGATTCCGGCTGGCGAATCACCTTCGTCGACTTCGGGATGATGGGCGAGGTCTCGGACGGTCTGCGCGGCGGGCTGCGGAAGGTGCTGATCGCGGTCGCAGCGCGCGACGGCGCGGGACTTGTCGCCGGCATCCGGGACATCGGCATGCTGCTGCCGTCGGCGGAGACGGCCGACCTCGAGCGGGCGATGACGACGCTCTTCGCCCGGTTCGGCGGGATGGGATTCGCGCAGCTGCGCGGCGTGGACCCCCACGAGTTCGGCGACTTCGCGGAGGAGTTCGGCGATGTGGCGCGGACGCTGCCGTTCCAACTGCCGGAGAACTTCCTGCTGATCGTGCGGGCCGTCTCGCTCACCTCGGGACTGTGCAGCGCGCTCGATCCGGACTTCAACGTGTGGGGCGCCGTGGAGCCGTTCGCGGCGCAGCTGCTGCGCGACGAAGGCCGGCACCTGGTGCGCGACGCCGCGACGCAGACGGCGGCGGTCGCCGGGACGACGTGGCGGCTGCCGCAGCGAATCGACGGCCTGATCACCCGCATCGAGGACGGCCGGATGACCGTCGACCTGACGTCGATGGAGCGCCGGCTCGGGAGGCTGGAACGGTTCGCCGCCCGCATCCTGGGCGCGATCCTGTTCGCCGCGCTGCTGCTGGGCGGCGTCCTGCTGCAGGCGACAAACCCCGTGCTGGGCATCGTGTTCATGTCGGTCTCCGCGCTGCCGCTGCTCTTCGCGCTGTTCGCCGGCGCCGGGCGGCGGAGGCCCTAGCCGGGCCCAGCACCGGACCTCACCGTCGTCGCACGAGCACGATCCCGTCCTGCAGGGTGGCGGGCGTGCCGTCGGGGGCGGTGGTCTCGCGGGTGCGCACCTCGGTGAGGACCGGATCCCATTCCGCGGGATCGAGCGCGAGCATCCGCAGATCCTCGTCGGGCGTCGGCAAATCGGCGTGGTGGTGGTGCGCCGCGGCCCACGGCGGGGGAGCCGCGTGCGAGACGATCAGGAGGTGGCCGCCGGGTGCGATCCAGTCGGCCGCGCGGCGGAGGATGTCCTTGCGGGGCAGCTCCACCGTGGAATGGAAGAAGCTCGCGGTCACGAGGTCGACGGCCGCCCCCGGGTTCCAGGCGGTGAGGTCGGCGGCCTCGAACCGCGCGCTGTCGGCGAATCCTTCCTGCGCTGCGGCTGAGGCGGCGCGAGCGACGGCGGTGGCGGAGATGTCGACGCCGGTGACACGCCAGCCCCGCGCGGCGAGCCACAGCGCATCCGCGCCCTCGCCGCATCCGAGATCGATCGCGGTGCCCGGCTCCAGTGCGGCCGCGACGGATGCGAGGGTCGCGTTGACGCGGCCCGACCAGACGCGGTTCTCCCCGCGGTAGCGATCCTCCCAATAGGCGGACGGCGCGACGGTGGGCCAGGCGGAGTCGTGCGGATGCGGAGTCGTCGTGGCGGTGGCTGTTGTCGTGTCGGCCGCGCTCGCCGCCCGGTCGAACTCCCATCCGGCCAGCGCCGCGTTCACCGCGGCCCCGGCCATCGACCCCAGGCCCATCGACGACGGCACGTTCGCATGCGGCAGCACGACGTTCCCCGCCGCCCAGATGCGCGGATGGCTCGTCGCCCCGCGCTCATCCGTCACTATCAGGCCGTTCTCCCGCGCCAGGTCGAGGCCGGCGAGGAAGCCGTCGTGCGGGCGGGGGATGCCGCCGGTGAACAGCGCATCGACGGGGTGGGTGGCGCCGTCGGCGGTGCGTACGGCATCCAACGCCGGTGCGGCGTCCTGGCCGGTGACCTCGACGACAGGCCCGTCGACCACGGTGACCCCGCGCGAGGCGAGCCGGGTGCGCAGCGCGGCATCCACGTCGAGTCCGTTCGCGAACACGGTGACGGACGGACTCCACTGGCGCAGCAGCTGGGCGAGGTGCAGGTTCGCAGGCCCGGTGAGCAGCAGGCCGAGGCGGCGATCGCGTACCTCCCAGCCGTGGCAGTAGGGGCAGTGCAGCACCGTGGTTCCCCAGCGTTCGGCCAGTCCGGGGATGTCGGCCAGCTCGTCGGTGATCCCGGTCGCGACCACGAGGGCGCGGGTTTCGTGGACGATGCCATCCGTCGTCCGCACCTCCAGCGCGTCGCTCGTCTCGGTGACCGCCACGACGCGGCCGTCGGCGAACTGGACGCCGTAGCCTGCGGCCTCGGCGCGGCCGCGGGCGGTGAGCTCCTGCGGCGGCAGCCCCTCGTGACCCAGCACGCCGTGCATGTGGTCGGCGAAGCGGTTGCGGGGGAGTCCGTCGTCGAGGACGAGCACGTCGCGCCGGGCGCGACCGAGCATGAGGGCGGCGGACAGCCCCGCGGGGCCGGCGCCGAGGACGATGACGTCGTGGAGGTCGGGCATGGATCCAGCCTCGTGGCTGCGCGGCTATTGTGGCAAACAGGTTTGCGATATCGGCAAGGTGAGAGCATGCAAGAGCTGGCGCAGGTGGGTCCGCGGCTGCGCGACGCGCGCAAGCGGCACGGCTGGACGCTCGACGAGCTGGCAGAGCGCGCGGGCATGTCGGCGAGCACGCTGTCGCGGCTGGAGTCCGGCAAACGGCAGGCGAGCCTGGCGCTGCTCGTGCCGCTGACGCGACAGCTCGGCATCCGCGTCGACGATCTGCTGACCGAGCCCGCCCGCGATCCGCGGGTGCGCCGCCCCGCCGTCAGACGCGGTGACACACTCATCGCGCCGCTGACCGCCGAGCAGTCGCCGGTGCAGACGTTCAAGGTGACGTACGCTCCGGGGGCTCCAGCGCCCGAGCCCCGCGTGCACGACGGCTACGAATGGCTGTACGTGCTGTCCGGGCGGCTGCGGCTGCGCCTGGGCGAGCAGGAGCTGGTGCTGGGCCGCGGCGAGGCGGCCGAGTTCGACACCCGCACGCCGCACGCCATGTCGGCGGCGGGGACGAGACCCGCCGAGATCCTCTCGATCTTCAACGGCGAGGGTGCGCGGATGCACGTGCGCGGCCCCGACGCGTAGCCGGTCTGTGGCAGCCTTCGCCGTTCATAACTCAGGCAGAACGGGTGGCGCCCGCCGAGAATCGGCGTGATTCCGGGGCCGGCCGGTGTGACCCGGCGCGATCTGCCTGAGTTATGAACGGGTGGCGGTGGATGCGGCGCCCGCGTCAGCGCGCCGGCGGGTCGTCCAGCGTGCCGCCGTTCGAGGCGATCAGCCGCCGGTACCAGTCGAAGCTCGCCTTCGGCGTCCGGTCGCCGGAGCCGTTGCCCTCGTCATCCAGGTCGACGTGGATGAGGCCGTAGCGCTTGGTCATCTGCGAGGTCGAGGCGCTGACGATGTCGATGCCGCCCCAGGCGGTGTAGCCCATGAGCTCCACGCCGTCGTCGATGGCCTCGGCCACCTGCCGCAGGTGCTGCCGCAGGTAGTCGATGCGGTAGTCGTCGCGGATGCTGCCGTCCGCCTCGACCCGGTCGATCGCTCCCAGGCCGTTCTCCACGATGAACAACGGCACCTGATACCGGTCCCACAGGTCGGTCAGTGCGATGCGGATGCCGATCGGGTCGAGGTGCCAGCCCCACTCCGACGTCGCCAGGTGCGGGTTCTTGATCGTCGAGAACAGGTTGCCACCGGTCGCCCCGTAGGCTGACGGATCGACCGCCGACACGAGCGTCATGTAGTAGCTGAACGACAGGAAGTCGACGGTTCCCGCCGCCAGCAGCTCCTCGTCTCCCTCGGCCGTCTCGACCGCGATCCCGTGCTCGCGCCAGTACCGCCGCATGACGCCGGAGTACCGCCCGCGCACCTGCACATCGGTGTGGGCGAGGTTCAGATCGTTGTCGTGCTGGGCCTGCTGCACGTCGGCGGGATCGGAGGATGCCGGATAGTGCAGCATCCGCGCCAGCATGCAGCCGACCTTCGCCTCCGGGTCGATCTCGCGCGCCAGCAGCACGGCGCGGGCACTGGCGAGGTACTGGTGATGCAGCGCCTGGTGGGCGCGCCGCATCCGATCGTCGCTGCCGTCGTCGACGATCCCGCCGCCGGTGTAGGGCTCGATGATCGTGGTGTTGATTTCGTTGAAGGTGAGCCAGTACCGCACCAGGCCGCGGTAGCGGGTGAGGATCGTGCGCGCGTAGCGCTCGAAGAATCCGATCACCTCGCGGCTGCCCCACCCGCCGTACTGTGTCACCAGGTGCAGCGGCATCTCGTAGTGCGACATCGTCACGACCGGCTCGATGCCGCGCTCCCGGAGGCGCCGGAACAGACGCTCGTAGAACGCGAGTCCTGCCTCGTTCGGTTCGGGGTCGTCGCCGTGCGGGAAGATGCGCGCCCACGCGATCGACAGCCGTAGCGCGCGGATGCCGAGCCGCGCGAACAGCTCGACGTCCTCCTCCCACCGCTCGTAGAACAGCGAGCCGCGGCGCTTGGGATACCCGGCAGTGCCGGTGACCGCGGCCGCGGCGGAGATGCGCTCCGGTGACGGGCTCATCAGCTCATGCAGGTCGACGTAGTCGGCCGTGGGCGCGTACGCGACGACATCGGCCTGCGAGAGTCCCTTGCCGTCGGCGTCGTACGCCCCCTCGGCCTGGTTGGCCGCGAACGCGACGCCCCACAGGAAGTCGGCGGGGAATGCGGTCACCGTGCCACCTCGGCGACCGGGGCGGCGACCGTGAACAGCGGATCGCCCGCAGCCACCGCGCCCCAGCGCAGGTCGCCCACCTCGCGCCCGGCCGCCTCGGTCACGACGACCACGATGGAGGTGTCGTGCGTCTTGGCGACCTCGTCGAGGTCGACGGTCAGCAGGTGCTGGCCCGCCGTCACGGTGTCGCCCTGCGCGACGTGCGCCGTGAAGCCGCGACCCTCCAGCGCCACCGTGTTCACGCCGACGTGCACCAGCACCTCGACGCCCTCCGGGGTGCGGATGCCGAGCGCGTGGTGCGTCGGGAACAGCGCCGCGACGGTGCCGGCGACCGGGGCCGACACCCGACCGGACGCCGGGCGCACCGCGACGCCCGGACCCATCACGCCGTCGGCGAAGATGCGGTCGGGGACGGTCGACAGCGGCACCGATTCGCCGGCGGCGGGGGAGCCGACGGTGACCGTCGAGAGGGCGGCCGCGGCATCCCTCGTCTCCTGGACGGGGGTGGCGGGCTCGGCCGATTCGGCATAGGCGGACTCGTCGAAGCCCAGCACGAGCGTCATGATCGTCGACACCACGAAGGCGATGACGATCGCCACGATCGCCCAGCCGAAGGTCGCGCCGATCAGGCCCGGAAGGCCGGGGATGCCGCTGTTGCCGGCGAGCACGTAGGCGTCAACGCCGAAGCCGAGGCTGATCGCGCCGCCGACCGCGCTGCCGATCATGGTCGCGATCAGCGGTCGGCGCAGCGGCACCACGAGGCCGTACAGTGCCGGCTCGGTCACGCCCATGAGGCCCGTGAACGTGGTGGAGAAGGCCAGCGTCTTGAGGGTCTTCGACTTCGCGCGGAGGGCGACACCGAGCGCCGCGCCGGTCGTCGCGAAGCTCTGTACATAGGTCAGCGGCAGGAACTTGTCGACGCCGAACTGGGCGAGGTTGGTGAGGATGAACGGCACGAGCGCGTAGTGCATGCCGGTCATGATGATCAGCGGCAGCAGTGCGCCGATGATGGCGCCGGCGATCGGTCCGCCGTTGGCGAGGCCCCAGGTGATCCCGCCGGAGATGCCGTTGCCGACGAAGGTGCCGAGCGGGCCGAGCACGATCAGGGTGACCGGCACCACGACGAGCATCGTCAGCAGCGGCACCACCATGAGCCGCAGCACGCGGGGGATGATCCGGTTGAACCCCCGCTCCACCCACGACATCAGGTAGATCGCGAGCAGGCTCGGGATCACCGTGTACGAGTAGGTCGTCGCGGTGACCGGGATGCCGAGGAAGTCGACGGCCGCACCCGAGCCGAGCAGGGTCACGAGGCTCGGATACACCAGGACGCCGGAGATCGCGACGGCCACGTACTGGTTGGCGCCGAGCTTGCGTGCCGCGGTCATCGCGACGAGCACCGGCAGCAGGTAGAACACCGCGTCGCCGATCGCGGTGAGCACGATGTAGGTGTTGGAGGCGGTGTCGATCCAGCCGAAGAAGGCGAACATCGCGAGGAGTCCGCGCAGCAGACCGGCGCCGGCGATGGCGGGCAGCAGCGGGGCGAACACGCCGCCGATGAAGTCGAAGAACCGCTGCACCGGGTTCTTTTTCCCGGTGTCGGTGTCGGTGTCGGCGACGGGGCGGTCGGTGTCGGTGGCGAGCCGCGGCTCGATGGCGGCGATGGCGGTGAACACGTCGGACACCTTGTCGCCGATGACGACCTGGTACTGCCCGGCGGCCTGGTTGACGCCCATGACGACGGGGACCGCGGTCAGGGCCGTGGCATCCGCCGCGGAGTCGTCCTTCAGGGTGAAACGCAATCGGGTGATGCAGTGGAACGCGGAGACGATGTTGTCGGCGCCGCCGACCCCGGCGATGATCGCCGCGGCATCCTGTTCGTAGGCCATGGGGGTTCTTTCTGGATGGGACGGACGGCTGACGCGGGTGATCCTGACGCGCCGATGGGGGACAGCGGGTTCAGACGAACCGGCTGAGGTGCATGGCGATGTAGACCTTCTCGGTCGAGGTCATCGTGTGGGAGTGGGTGTCGCGCACGTAGGCCTCGATGCGGTCGATGCCGGTGAAGGCCAGCGGCAGCTGGCGGCGCAGCAGCGCGAGCAGTTCGGCGTCGTCGCGGTCGACGACGGTGCGGGCGAGCACCCGCTGTGCGAAGTAGCGGACGTGCGCCGCGAAGCGCGCGTAGGCGGGATCGTCGTCGTCGTACGCGATGCCGAACTGAAGTCGGACGATGTCCAGCACGTCCTGCGTGAAGCGGGTGAGGGTCGCGGCCGTGCCGTCGCCGCCGCCGATCTCGGCGGTGATCAGATGCAGGGCGATGTTCGCGGCCTCGCTCTGCGGCATCTCGACGCCTGTCGCGGTGCGCACGATCGGGAGGGAGTCGAGCGCGACCGCGTACTCCTTCGGGTAGAAGCGGCGCACCTCGTTCTCGAGGGCGCTCACGAGGTCGATGCTCTCCCGGGTGCGCTGCACCGCGTACGCGAGATGGTCGGCGAGGGCCGGGTAGATCGAGTCGCTCAGCTTCTCGGAGAGTCGTTCCCTGGCGAGCGAGACGATCTCGTCGGTCGCGCGGAGGATCTCGCTCGGCACGTCCGCGGCGACCCGGGCGAAGCGGGTGCCCTGCGCGCTGTCGTCGAGTCGGAAGACTTTCTCGATCGAGGCGGGGTCGATCGAGTCGCCCGGCTGGGAGTTGAATCCGATGCCCTTGCCGAGCACGAGGACTTCGCGCATCGCGTCGTCGAGCGCGTCGACCACGCTGTTGTTGAGCACGCGGCGGATGATCATGGCAATACCTCTGTGAAGAACGAGCGGTCCTCTACGACACACTGCGGTATTGCCCACGGAAGCGGTAGCAAGCCGAGGCAAGTGTACACGGCACGCCGGTCGCTGCGGCGGCTCTCCGGGTTCTCGTCCGGGGGGAGGATGGATCCGTGCCTGCCCATTATCTGCCCGCGCCCCGCACCGTGATCGCCGCGGCGTCCGTCGATGTCGTTCTCGTGATCGTGTTCGCGGTGATCGGCCGCGCCAGCCACCACGAAGACCTCTCGACGGTCGGTATCGCGGTGACGCTGTGGCCGTTCCTCGTCGCGCTCGCCGTCGGCTGGCTCGTCACCCGTGCCTGGCGGGCGCCGCTCGCGCCGCTGCGCGCGGGAGTCGGCGTGTGGGTCGTCACCGTCGCGGGCGGGATGCTGCTGCGCCTGGCCTCGGGGCAGGGCGTGCAGTTCGCGTTCGTGATCGTCGCGACGCTCGTGCTGGGGCTGTTCCTCCTCGGATGGCGGGCCGTCGCGGCGCTCGTGCGACGTATGCGGCGTGCCCGCGTGCGGGCGTAGCGTGACGGCCGTGTCCGACGATGGTGGTGTCGTGCCCGTGCCTGCTGACGGCGGCGCAGCTGCAGGGGCAGTGCCCGCCGGCGCGGTGTCTGCGCCGGATGACGCCGTCGTGTCTGCCCTGGATGACGGCGCCGCGTCCGCATCCGACGATCGGGCGGCGGCCGGCGCGCGGGGGCAGCTGGTCGCGCTCGCCGACGCCGTGCGGTCCGGAATGCCGGGGCTCGGACGGCTGCGGCGTCTGCCCGTCGCCGAGGACGCACGGGCCGCTGCGGTGCTCATCCTCTTCGGGGTGCTCGACCGGATGCCCGCCGCCCGTGGCGCCGCAGCATCCGCCGTGTCCCGCGAGCTTGACGTGCTGCTGCTCGCCCGCGCGACCACCCTGCGCATGCACGCCGGCGAGATCGCCTTCCCGGGCGGACGGGCGGAGCCCGGCGACCCGGATGCCGCCGCGACCGCCCTGCGTGAGGCACAGGAGGAGACCGGTCTCGACCCCGCCGGCGTCGAGGTGCTCGGCACGCTTGAGGAGGTGCCGCTGGCTCACTCCGGGCATCTCGTGACCCCGGTGCTCGGGTGGTGGCGGCATCCGTCCCCGGTGCGGGTCGTGGACGTGGGGGAGTCGGCGGACGTGTTCCGGGTTCCGCTCGCCGACCTGCTCGCTCCCGGGAATCGGGGTGTCACGGTGTTGCGGCGAGACGCGGTGCGCGTGCGGACGCCGGGTTTCCTCGTGCCCAGGCCCGACGGCGAACGCCTGGTGTGGGGGTTCACCGCGATGGTCCTCGATGCCCTGTTCGACGCGCTCGGCTGGACCGAGCCGTGGGATGCTGCGCGCGAACTGCCCTTCGCGGGAGCTTCCGCGCGGCGCGATCGGGACGACGAACGCGGGCCGGCGGTGACCGGCCCCGCGATCATCGCCGCGCCCTCCGGCTGATAGGATTTCCGATTGGAAGTGTGTCCGAGCGGCCTAAGGAGCATGGCTGGAATCCATGTAGGCGGGGTAACTCGCCTCGCAGGTTCAAATCCTGTCACTTCCGCCAATCGATGAGCGTCGTCCCCGAGGGGCGGCGCTCATCGGCATCCCGGGCGAGAGGCGGCCTGCGCCCGTGGGCTAGACTCGTCTGCGGCTCTCCGCGTGGCGACATCCAGGCCAACTCCCCCAGGACGGAAACGTAGCAAGGGTAACCGGGCTCTGTCGGGTGCGCGGAGGGTCTTTTCTGTCTGCGGCGGTGCGTTTCGCCCGCGTCGCCCCGTTTGCGGGTGCGCCCCCTGATCTGCGCGCATCTTCGGGCGCAGAACTCAGGACGTCCGGCCCGACGTATCGGTCTTGGCGGCCGTGGAATCTCTGCGCGCGTATCCGTCCTGACTTTTGCGTCGATGCACGCGCATCGGCACGGCGCGGATCCGGGTGTCGAGGCGGATCGTGCCCGCGCAGTGCGGGCGGTGCCCGCGGTACCGGACGGATACTCTCAGGCCGATGGTGCGAGCAGTCGCCGCAGCCCGCGGACCGCGGCGATGACCCGCTCGGGATGCCAGAAGATGTCCTCCGCGAGAGGGCGATACGTCGTGAAGCCGAGCGCCGCGGCGGCCTGATCGCGCCGGAGGTCGCGTCGGCGATCATCCCAGGAGCCGTGGAACTCCCTGCTGTCGCACTCGATGATGAGGTGTCCGTCCACGAGGAAGTCCACCCGGCCGACCGAGTCGATGCGAACCTGCGTCTCGGCGTCGCAGCCGAGCCCGCGAAGGATGAGTCGCATCAGCGATTCGGCGCCGGATTCGGCCCGGGCATCGAGCAGCGGCCGGAGGGCGGCGAATCGCAACGGGAGCAGGGCGAAGATCGGCGTCAGGTCGTGCCCGTCGATGAGGCCCAGATGCAGTCCCGAATCGAGGGTGGCGATCGCCGCGCGTGGATGCTGGCAGCGCGTGGCCTCGGCGAACGCCTCGATCAGATCGACCGAGGCATCGCGCATCGACGTCCGGAGCCGCCGGGGACGATGCCGTCGCACGCTGCGCGGCAGTCGCCGAAGCCGCGAGTCGCCGCGGGCGTTGCGGACGTGCAGCGTCGTGGTCTCGAAGACGAACACTCCCCAGCGGGCGAGCTCCGAGACGCACGTCAATCGTCCGCCGGTTCGGCAGGCGTCGATGCAGTCAGGGTCGGCATCCGGATGCAGATACTCGCCGTTGCGCGCCCGCACGAGCCGGCCGTCGCTCACCGCGGAGGTGAGGCCCTTCGGCGTCCACCCGGCCGCGAGCAGCTCCGGCCGCGAATACACCCGCCACCGTCGCGGCACCGGCTCGCCCCGCCGATGCCGCATCCGCACGTACGCGGCGGGGAGCGACGCGGGCGGGTTCGGCGGCAGCATCCGTTCATCCTGGGACTGTCGCCGGCGCCGACATCGGGTTATGCACGGGTCCGCGTCGCCCGCGTCCTAAAACAGCGGTGGGGAGGAGAGGATGCCGCGGGAGCAGAACTCAGGACACTGTGGTCGACACGCCGGCCGAAGGCAGTGTGGATGCCGTATCCGCCCGATTGTCCTGAGTTTTGCGCCCGAAGCGGACGGGATGTGGAGGGCCGGGGCAAGAGAGGCGCGGGATGCGGTGGGGCGAGCCGGGGCGAGAGAGGCGCGGGTCGCGGGCCGGGGGAAGAGGACGCGGGCCGGGGGGAAGAGGACACGCCGTCGCTGGTCCGGGGCGACCGGCGCACCTAGGCTGGAGCCCGTGGCACAGAGCATCTTCATCACGTCCGCGGAAGGCCACTCCGGGAAGTCCACCGTCGCACTCGGCGTGCTCGAGGCGCTGAGCCACGCGGTGCCGCGCGTCGGGGTGTTCCGGGCGATCTCCCGCTCCACCGTCGAACACGACTACGTGCTGCAGCTCCTGCTCGATCACGACGGCGTCGACCTCGACTACGACGACTGTGTGGGCATCGACTACGACGCGGTGCACGCCGACCCCGAGGCGGCGCTGGCCCGCATCGTCGAGCGCTTCAAAGCTGTCGAGGCCCGGTGCGACGCGGTCGTGGTGCTCGGCAGCGACTACACCGACGTCGGCAACCCCGCCGAGTTCGCCTACAACGCGCGCATCGCCGCGAACCTCGGCGCGCCGGTGCTCCTCGTCGTCGGAGGCCGCGCGCAGAGCGGGCAGGGTGAACAGCTCGGCGTGAGCGATCCCCGCACCGCCGCCGAAGTCGCGCAGGTCGCGGCGTTGACGCTCGCCGAGCTGCGTGCGGCGCGCGCGGAGTTGTTTGCCGTGGTGGCCAACCGGGTCGAGGCCGATCGGCTCGATTTCACCGCCGATGCGTTGCGTGCACTCGTCGGCGAGAACGTCCGCGTGTGGGCACTCCCGGAGGATCGCTTCCTGGTGGCCCCGTCGGTGCGGGGCATCCTGCGCTCGGTCGAGGGCGTGCTCATCAAGGGCGACGCCGAGCTCCTGACCCGCGAGGTGCTCGGGGTCGTCGTCGCCGGGATGTCCATGGTCAACGTGCTGCCGCGCCTCACCGAGAGCGCGGTGGTGGTCATCCCCGCCGACCGCACCGAGGTGCTGCTCGCCGCGCTCCTGGCCAACGCCTCCGGCACCTTCCCCTCTCTCGCCGCCATCGTCCTCAACGGGCCGTTCCCCCTGCCGGATGCCGTCGACCGGCTCATCGACGGGCTCGGCTCCAACCTGCCGATCATCACGACCGAGCGGGGCACCTACGACACCGCGGTGCGCGTGATGAACACCCGCGGACGCCTCGCCGCCGACTCCCAGCGCCGTTACGACACCGCGCTGAGCCTGTTCGAGACGCACGTCGACGGCGCAGAGCTGACCCGGCTGCTGGGCCTTGCCCGGCCTGCGGTTGTCACCCCGCTGATGTTCGAGTACGGCCTCATCGAGCGTGCCCGGGGTGACCGCAAGCGGATCGTGCTGCCCGAGGGCGACGACGACCGGGTGCTGCGGGCCGCGGCCACGGTGCTCGCCCGAGGCATCGCCGACGTCACGATCCTCGGCGAGGAGATCGAGGTGCGCGCCCGCGCGATCGAGCTCGGCATCGACATCCGGGACGCGACCGTGCTCAGCCCCTTCGACGCGCTGCTCGGTCTGCGCTTCGCAGAGGAATACTCCCGGCTGCGCGCCCACAAGGGCGTCACCGTCCAGCAGGCGGCCGACGTCGTGACCGACGCGTCCTACTTCGGCACGATGATGGTGCATCTGGGACTCGCTGACGGCATGGTCTCCGGCGCTGCGCACACCACGGCGCACACCATCCGTCCGGCCTTCGAGATCATCAAGACGAAGCCGGGGGTCTCGGTGGTCTCCAGCGTGTTCCTGATGGCGCTCGCCGATCGCGTGCTGGTGTACGGCGATTGCGCGGTCATCCCCGATCCGTCGGCCGAGCAGCTGGCCGACATCGCGATCTCGTCCGCGGCGACCGCCGCACGGTTCGGGATCGAGCCGCGGGTGGCGATGCTGTCGTACTCGACGGGGGAGTCGGGGGCGGGGGCCGACGTCGAGAAGGTGCGTGCGGCGACCGCGGTGGTGCGTGAGCGCGCGCCGGAGCTGCCGGTGGAGGGCCCGATCCAGTACGACGCCGCGGCGGACGCGGCCGTCGCCCGGACGAAGATGCCGGGATCCGCGGTCGCGGGCAAGGCCACGGTGTTCGTGTTCCCCGACCTGAACACGGGCAACAACACCTATAAGGCGGTGCAGCGCTCGGCGGGCGCCGTCGCGATCGGCCCCGTGCTGCAGGGCCTGAACAAGCCGATCAACGACCTGTCACGGGGCGCCCTCGTCGACGACATCGTCAACACGATCGCGATCACCGCGATCCAAGCCCAGGGCGAGTGACCCGATGACCTCCACCACCATGTCCCACGTCGCACCGGGTCATGTCCCGGTTCGGACCGCCTGGCACCGGCAGAAGCGGTCCGAAGTGGGACATGGATGCCGGGGTGAGCGGACGGCCGCGGCATCCGCCGCACAGGGAGCGAGTCGGTGAGCGTCGTCCTCGTCATCAACAGCGGTTCGTCGTCGTTCAAGTACCAGCTGATCGACATGGTGCACGAGCAGGTGCTGGCGCAGGGCCTGGTGGAACGGATCGGCCAGGAGCGAGGTCATGCCACGCACACCGTGGCCTCCTTCGGAGAGGCGGATGCCGCCGCCCCGACGGCCCTCGACGCCACGACGGCCCGCGACCTCCCGATCGCCGACCACACCGCCGGCTTCCAGGTGATGCTCGACGCCTTCGCCGACCACGGGCCGTCGCTGATCAGGCATCCTCCCCTCGCGGTCGGGCACCGGGTGGTGCACGGCGGGGCGCGGTTCTTCGAGCCGACCCTGATCACCCCGCTCGTGGAGATCAACATCGAGGATCTGTCCGCGCTGGCGCCGCTGCACAATCCCGGAGCGGTGCAGGGCATCAGGGCGGCGACCGCCGCGTTCGGCGGCATTCCTCACGTCGCCGTGTTCGACACCGCCTTCCACCAGACCATGCCCGCTGCGGCATATACCTATGCGATCGAGCGGAGCGTGACCGAGCCGCTGCGCATCCGTAAATACGGCTTCCACGGCACCTCGCACAAATTCGTCAGCGAGGCCGCCGCCGCCTTCCTCGGCCGACCGCTCGGGGAGCTGAGGCAGATCGTCTTCCACCTCGGCAACGGGGCGTCCGTCGCGGCCATCGACGGCGGCCGGTCGGTCGACACCTCCATGGGACTCACCCCGCTCGAGGGGCTGGTGATGGGCACTCGCTCGGGCGACATCGATCCGGCGGTCGTGTTCCAGCTGATGCGGCGCGCCGACATGTCCGTCGCGGACGTCGACGACCTGCTGAACCGGAGGTCGGGCCTGCAGGGCCTCGCCGGCGTCACCGACATGCGCGACCTGCTGGCCGCCGTCGATGCGGGCGAGCCCGCGGCCCGGCTCGCGTTCGACGTTTACGTCCATCGGCTCCGCGCCTACGCCGGCTCCTACCTCGCACAGCTCGGCGGCGTGGACGTCATCTCCTTCACCGCGGGGGTGGGGGAGAACTCCGCGCCGGTGCGCGCGGCGGCGCTTCAGACCCTGGGCTTCGCCGGGGTCGAGCTCGACCCGGGCCGCAACGCCGATCGGGGCCGCGGCATCCGCGTCATCTCGACCGATGCGTCACCGGTGACGGTGCTGGTGGTCCCCACCGACGAAGAGCTCGAGATCGCCCGGCAGACCCTCACCGTCGCGGCTCCCCGCTCACCGCGGGATGCCGCGCAACGGCCTCATCCGGTCGGATAGCGGGATGCCTGCGCCGCCCGGCGCCGTCGCGCGCAGACCGACACCGACGCGTAACCTGCGGGGGCTACGCTGGCGACCATCGACCGTGGAGGACCACCTGTGACCCTGCCCGACCTGACGTCGTACGACGCCGTGCTGTTCGACCTCGACGGGGTGCTCACGCCCACGGCGGAGGCGCACATGCACGCGTGGCGCGAGATGTTCGAGAGGCTGTTCTCCCAGTGGGGGATCGAGCCGCCCTACACGGATGCCGACTACTTCGAACACCTCGACGGCAAGAAACGCTACGACGGCGTGGCGGGGCTGCTGCGCAGCCGCGATGTCGAGGTGCCGTGGGGCTCGCCCGACGACGATCCCACGGAGAACACCATCTGCGGCATCGGGAACCGCAAGAACGAGGTCTTCGCCGCGGTGCTGCGCGCCGACGGCATCGCGCCCTATCCGGGGTCGGTGCGTCTGCTCGATGTGCTCGCCGCGGCCGGCACCCCGGTCGCGGTGGTCTCCAGCTCCAAGAACGCAGAGGAGGTGCTGGCGGCCGCCGGCATCCGCGACCGGTTCGGCGTCGTGATGGACGGCGTCATCGCCGAGCGCGACGGTCTCGCCTCCAAGCCCGCACCCGATGTGTTCGTGGAGGCGGCGCGGATGCTGGGCGTCGAGCCGGCCCGTTCCGCTGCCGTCGAAGACGCGCTGAGCGGGGCGCGCGCGGCCTCGGCGGGCGGCTTCTCCCTCGTCGTCGGGGTCGACCGCGGTGTCGGCGCCCAGGCGCTCGCCGCGGCGGGCGCGGATGTGGTCGTGGACGACCTCTCCGCGTTCGTAGACTGACCTTCTTCTCCTTCACACAGCCCCCGAACGAAGGCACGCGAATGATCGACCGCGACCGTTTCCCCGTCGACCCGTGGCGGCTCGTCGAACGACGGTTCTCCCTGGACGACATCGGTGTCACCGAGACGCTGTTCTCGGTCGGGAACGGCTACCTCGGCCTGCGCGGCAACCAGCCCGAGGGACGGTTCGGGCATGAGCAGGGCACGTTCATCAACGGCCTCCACGAGACGTTCCCGATCCATCACGCCGAGCAGGCGTACGGCTTCGCCGAGGTCGGTCAGACGATCGTCAACGCACCCGACGCGAAGGTCATGCGCGTCTACGTCGACGATGAGCCGCTCTCCTTCGACCTCGCCGAGATCGTCGAGTACGAGAGGACGCTCGACATGCGCGACGGCGTGCTGCGTCGCGAGCTGGTGTGGCGCACGCCGTCCGGCAAGAGGGTGCGGATCCACAACTCCCGGATGGTCTCGTTCGAGGAGAAGCACCTCGCCGTCATGGCCGTGACGGTCACGGTGCTCGATGGGGATGCGCCGGTCACGGTCAGCTGCCAGCTGGTGAACCGGCAGGACTCCGCGGGGGTCTACAGCGGAACGACCGGCGCGAACAAGAAGGCCGGGTTCGACCCTCGCAAGGCCGAGCGGATCGAGGAGCGCGTGCTTGTGCCGCAGGACCACTGGCAGGAGGGTGCGCGCTCGGTGCTGAGCTATCGCGTCGCCGCATCCGGGATGACGCTCGCCGTCGTCGCCGACCACGCGATCGAGACCGAGAACCCGTACGACGTGAAGACGCTCGTCGATCCCGACATCGCGAAGAACGTGTACCGCGTGCAGGCGAAGGCCGGCGTGCCGATCACGGTCACCAAGCTCGTGAGCTATCACGCATCGCGCGGCGTTCCCCCGCACGAGCTCATCGATCGCGGCCGTCGCACCCTCGATCGGGCGGGGTCTATCGGGGTCGCCGAGCTGGAGACGCGTCAGCGGGCCTGGCTGGACGCCTTCTGGGAGCGCTCCGATGTGCGGATCGCCGGACACGACGATCTGCAGCAGGCGGCACGGTGGTGCCTGTTCCAGCTCGCTCAGGCGACCGCGCGCACGGACGGTCTCGGCGTGCCCGCGAAGGGACTGACCGGTTCCGGCTACAGCGGGCACTACTTCTGGGACACCGAGATCTACGTGCTCCCCTTCCTCGCCTACACGACGCCGACGTGGGCGCGAAACGCACTGCGGATGCGGGTGCTCATGCTGCCCGCGGCGCGTCGCCGTGCCTTCCAGCTGAACGAGGCCGGGGCGCTGTTCCCATGGCGCACGATCAGCGGTGAGGAGGCCTCCGCCTATTACGCCGCCGGTACCGCGCAGTACCACATCAACGCCGACGTGAGCTTCGCGCTGGCCAAGTACGTGCGGGCGACCGGCGACGTCGAGTTCCTGCACCGCGAAGCGGTCGACATCGCGGTCGAGACGGCGCGGCTGTGGGCGACGCTCGGGTTCTGGCGCGAGGAGATCGACGGCGAGGACACGTTCCACATCCACGGCGTCACCGGTCCCGACGAATACACCACGGTCGTCAACGACAACCTCTTCACGAACGTCATGGCGCGCTTCAACCTCCGCTTCGCCGCGCGGACCGTGACCGAGATGGCCGAGGACGATCCCCATGCATACGCCCGGATGGTGGAGCGACTCGACCTCAACGCCGACGAACCCGGATTCTGGGAGCGCGCGGCCGACGCGATGCACATCCCGTACAGCCAGAGTCTGGGCATGCACCCGCAGGACGAGGTGTTCCTCGAGCGCGAGGTGTGGGATCTCGAGAACACCCCGCCGGAGCAGCGCCCGCTGCTGTTGAACTTCCACCCGCTGGTCATCTACCGGTACCAGGTGCTCAAGCAGGCGGATGTGGTGCTGGCGCTGTTCCTGCAGGGCAACCACTTCACCGACGAGGAGAAGCTCGCCGACTTCGAGTACTACGACCCGCTGACCACGGGGGACTCGACCCTGTCGGCGGTCGTTCAGTCGATCCTCGCGGCCGAGGTCGGCTACCAGGACCTCGCCCTCGAATACTTCCGCGAGTCCATCTACGTCGATCTCGACGACCTGCACCATAATGCCTCCGACGGGGTCCATGTGGCCTCGGCGGGCGGCGTGTGGACCTCCCTGGTCTGCGGCTTCGGGGGCATGCGCGACCACTTCGGCGAGCTCACCTTCGACCCGCGGCTGCCGGCGAGCTGGCCGGAACTGTCGTATTCGCTCACCTGGCACGGCACGATGCTGCGGATCACCGTGCGCCGGGACGAGATGATCGTCAGCGCCGACGCCGGTGCGCCGGTCGATTTCCGGGTGCGGGGCGTCGCGTACACGATCGGTGGGGGCGGTGAGGTGGTGATCCCGCTGATCGGCCAGGGACCGCGCCGGCCCGGCAGGCCCACGCTGCGCATGTTCGCCGATGCCCGCCGCGAGGACGGCACGCTGCTGTCCGCCTCCGTGCCGACCTTGACCACGAGTCTTCCCGTGGTCACCAGCCCGGTGCCGACGGCGCCCGGCGAGGTGCATGCCCCGCTCGACGCGTGAACCGTTGCGGTGCCGGGGACGCGGTGTCGGCGGCACGGCCTAGGCTGGTTCCGTGACCGCCGCACTGTATCGCCGCTACCGCCCGCAGGCGTTCAGCGAGATGATCGGGCAGTCCCAGGTCACAGAGCCGTTGATGACGGCGTTGCGGGCCGACCGCATCGGTCATGCCTACCTGTTCTCCGGTCCGCGCGGCTGCGGCAAGACGACGTCCGCGCGAATCCTGGCCCGTTGCCTGAACTGCGCAGCAGGCCCCACCGACACGCCGTGCGGAGTGTGCGACAGCTGCGTCGAGCTCGGGCGCGACGGCGGGGGTTCGCTCGATGTCGTCGAGATCGACGCCGCCAGCCACAACGGCGTCGATGACGCCCGCGACCTCCGTGAACGGGCGATCTTCGCCCCGGCCCGCGACAGGTTCAAGATCTTCATCCTGGACGAGGCGCACATGGTGACCCCGCAGGGGTTCAACGCGCTGCTCAAGCTCGTCGAAGAGCCGCCGGAGCACGTCAAGTTCATCTTCGCGACGACCGAGCCCGAGAAGGTCATCGGCACGATCCGTTCCCGCACCCACCACTATCCGTTCCGGCTGGTGCCGCCGGCCGCGATGCTCACCTACGTCGAGCAGCTGTGCGAGCAGGAGGGCGTGGGCGTCGAGCCCGGTGTGCTGTCCCTGGTGGTCCGTGCCGGCGGTGGATCGCCGCGGGACACGCTCTCCTTGCTCGACCAGTTGATCGCCGGCTCCGAGGGGCCGACCGTCGCCTACGAGCGCGCGGTCTCGCTGCTCGGCTACACCCACGGGGAACTCCTCGACGACATCGTCGATGCGCTCGGTGGGGTCGACGCGGCAGCAGCGTTCGCGGCGATCGATCGGGTGGTGCAGACCGGTCAGGATCCGCGGCGTTTCGTGGAGGATCTGCTGGAGCGGCTGCGCGACCTGATCATCGTCGCGGCGACGGGCGCCGGGGCGACCGCCGTGCTTCGCGGGGTGCCGGTCGACGAGCTGGAGCGGATGGCCGGACAGGCCGCGGTCTTCGGCGCAGACAGGCTTTCGCGCACCGCCGACATCGTCATCGCCGCGCTCGATGAGATGACCGGGGCGACCTCGCCCCGGCTCCAGCTGGAGCTGATGGTTGCGCGGGTCCTCGCCCACGCCACCGGGGTCGTCGCTCCCGCCGGGGGAGGGGTGACCGCGGTCGCCCCGCAGGCGGCGGCGCGCCACGCTGACGCGCCGCCCGCCGCCCGCGTGGATGCCGCGCCCCCGTCGGAGGGGCAGGCCGCTGTCCCCGCGGCTCCTGAGCAGTCGTCGGAAGCCCCGCCCGCTCCCGAGCAGACGGCATCCGTGCCGCCGACCGAGCCCCCTCCGGGTCCGGTGACCCTCGACCGGATGCGCGACGCGTGGCCTGCGGTGCTCGCCCGGCTCGAGGGCATCAGCCGATCCTCCTGGCTCGTCGCCTCCGACGCCAGAGTGGTGGCGCTCGACGGCGATGTCCTCACGCTCGCCTTCGCGTCCGCCGCCGACATGACGGCGTTCAAGAAGCGCGCAGCCGGGCAGGGTCCCAGCGAGGACCTCCGCAGCGCCATCGAGGGTGTCCTGGGCATCCGCGTGAAGTACATCGCCCGGGAGGAGGACGACGACGCCCCCCCGGACGGCGGCTCATCGGCCCCCGCGCCCACCCCGGCGTCGTCCCCCGCCGCCCCGCTCACGCCCCGCTCGCAGCCTGCCGGCCCGTCCGCTGTCGCCGCTTCGGCAGCCGTAACCGACTGGGCGGTCGCGCCGATCCCCACCTCGGCTCCGCGGTCTCCGGCTGCGCCCGAGGCGTCCGTGCCGCCGGCCCAGTTCGCGGTCGACGAGGAACCGGAGGATGCGGCGCCTGCGCCGGTCCGCACCGCGACGCTCGCTCCCGCCCCGGAGGGCGCAGTACTGCCCCCCTCCGAGGTGGAGACCGCCGACTCCGCCGACGAGGAGGATGACGATCTCGACACCGTGGGCCCGGTCGTGTCGGCGACGCCGCCTCCGGCGCTCGCTCGGCCGGTGCGTTCGGCATCCGACGGCGTGCAGCGCTACGGCGAGGCCGTGGTACGGCAGGTGCTCGACGCCCGCTTCGTCCGCGAGGAGCCGTACCAGCCGCCGACGAGGTTCGCCTGATGTACGACGGCATCGTGCAGGAGCTCATCGACGAGTTCGGGCGCCTTCCGGGTATCGGGCCGAAATCGGCGCAGCGCATCGCGTTCCACATCCTGCAGACGCCGAACTTCGACGTGTCCCGGTTGTCGGTGCTGCTCGGTGAGATTCGTGAGAAGGTGCGCTTCTGCGAGGTCTGTGGCAACGTCAGCGAGCAGGAGCTCTGTGCGATTTGCCGCGACGCCCGACGCGACCAGAGCGTCATCTGCGTCGTCGAGGACGCGAAGGACGTCGCGGCGATCGAGCGGACCCGTGAGTTCCGCGGGCTGTACCAGGTGCTCGGCGGGGTGATCAATCCGATTGCCGGGATCGGACCGGACGATCTGCGCATCACCCAGCTGATGCGGCGGCTCTCCGGGGCGCAGGTGACGGAGGTGATCATCGCCACCAACCCCAATCTCGAGGGAGAGGCGACGGCCGCCTACCTCAGCCGGTTGCTGACGAGCCTTGAGATCCCGGTGACCCGGCTCGCGTCCGGCCTCCCGGTCGGCGGCGATCTGGAATATGCCGACGAGGTCACGCTCGGTCGTGCCTTCGAGGGGCGTCGGGCGATCTGATCGGCCGGATGCGGGCCACGCATGGCTGAGTCGGCATACCGGCGACCGTAGAATGGTCGGTCGGGTGCCTCATTCCGGCGTCCGTCATTCCCGGGAGTTCCACTGTGGCGTTGATCGTGCAGAAGTACGGCGGTTCGTCGGTCGCCGACGCCGAGAGCATCAAGCGTGTCGCCAAGCGCATCGTCGACACGCGTCGCGCCGGTCACGACGTCGTCGTGGCCGTCTCCGCCATGGGGGACACCACCGACGAGTTGCTGGATCTGGCCAGTCAGGTCGCCCCGATCCCTGCGCCCCGCGAGCTGGACATGCTGCTCAGCTCCGGCGAGCGGATCTCCATGGCCCTGCTGGCCATGGCCATCCATTCGATGGGCTTCGAGGCGCGTTCGTTCACCGGAAGTCAGGCGGGCATGATCACCGACGCGACGCACGGGGCGGCTCGCATCGTCGACGTCACGCCGGTGCGGCTGCGCGAGGCGCTCGACGAGGGCGCGATCGTCATCGTCGCCGGCTTCCAGGGCTTCAACCGGGACACCCGCGATATCACCACGCTCGGACGCGGCGGATCGGACACCACCGCGGTGGCGCTCGCCGCCGCACTCCACGCGGACGTCTGCGAGATCTACAGCGACGTCGACGGCGTGTTCACCGCCGATCCTCGTGTGGTCCCCCGTGCCCGTAAGCTCGACCGCATCGGCAGCGAGGAGATGCTCGAGCTCGCGGCCAATGGTGCCAAGGTTCTTTACATCCGCGCGGTCGAGTACGCGCGTCGTCACGGGGTGCTGATCCACGCCCGGTCCACCTTCAGTTCCGGCGAGGGAACCTGGGTCGGCGCCGGCGCCCCCCCTCATTCCGTCCCGCAGGGAGAGCACATGGAAGAGCCGATCGTCGCCGGGGTCGCCACCGACCTCGGCCAGGCCAAGATCACCGTCCTCGGCGTCCCGGATGTGCCGGGCAAAGCGGCGGAGATCTTCACGATCGTCGCGAATAGCGGTGCCAACGTCGACATGATCGTGCAGAACGTGTCGGCCGCGGCCACCGCCCGCACGGACATCTCCTTCACGCTGCCCAAGACCGATTCGACCGGTGCGCTGAAGGCGCTCGCCGCCGCGCAGGCGCGCGTCGGCTTCGAAAGCCTCGTCCACGACGACCAGATCGGCAAGCTGTCGGTCGTCGGCGCCGGGATGCGTTCGCACTCCGGAGTGTCGGCGACGCTTTTCGAGGCGCTGTCCACCGCGGGCATCAACATCGAGATGATCTCCACGAGCGAGATCCGTATCTCGGTCGTGGTCCGCGCCGGCGACATCGGCGAGGCCGCGCGCGTCGTCCACACCGCTTACGGACTCGACGGCGACGCCGACGCCACCGTCTACGCCGGCACCGGACGCTGACTCCGAACCCTGGCAGCTGACTCCGGCCGCTGGCATCCTCGCTCCGTTGTTTCCCCGGTGCCATCCGCGTATGTCCCGCGTCGGACCGCCTGATGGCCCCTCCAGCGGTCTGACGTGGGACATACAGGGGATCGCCGGGGGCCGTTGTGCCCACGGTAGGATCAGCTGATCCCGCGTCAGTCCGAGAAGGATGCGGCGCGTCCGAGCACTCCCCGAGGAATCCGCATGACACACATCTCAGACTCCGGACTCTCTGTCGCGGTCGTCGGTGCCACCGGCCAGGTCGGCGCGGTCATGCGCCAGATCCTGGCCGAGCGCTCCTTCCCGGTCGGTGAGCTGCGGCTGTTCGCGACGGCCCGGTCGGCCGGGCGTGCCGTCGAGTACGAGGGGCACACGGTGATCATCGAGGACGTCGCCACGGCGGACCCGGCGGGCATCGACATCGCGCTGTTCTCGGCCGGTGCCACCGGCAGCCGTGCCCATGCTCCCCGCTTCGCCGAGGCCGGCGCCGTGGTCATCGACAACTCGAGCGCCTGGCGGAACGACCCCGACGTGCCGCTCGTGGTCAGCGAGGTGAACCCGCACGCGATCGACGACCGCCCGAAGGGGATCATCGCCAATCCGAACTGCACCACGATGGCCGCGATGCCGGTGCTCAAGGCGCTGGACGGCGTCGCCGGTCTCGCACGGCTCATCGTCAGCACCTACCAGGCCGTCTCCGGATCGGGCCTGGCCGGCGCGCAGGAGCTGCTCGGCCAGGTGGAGGGCGTGCTCGCCCAGGGCGACACGCTCCGCCTCGTGCACGACGGCTCGGCCGTCGAGTTCCCGCAGCCGGAGAAATACGTCGCACCGATCGCGTTCGACGTCATCCCCTTCGCCGGAAACCTCGTCGATGACGGCGACAACGAGACGGATGAGGAGAAGAAGCTCCGCAACGAGAGCCGAAAGATCCTCGAGCTGCCCGAGTTGCGCGTCGCTGGCACCTGCGTGCGCGTGCCCGTGTTCACCGGCCACTCACTGTCGATCAACGTCGAGTTCGCGCGCGACATCTCGCCGGAGCGGGCGCGCGAGGCGCTCTCCGCTGCGCCCGGCGTCGTCCTCGAGGAGGTTCCGACCCCGCTGTACGCGGCCGGCAAGGACCCGAGCTACGTCGGCCGCATCCGTCGTGACCAGTCCGCTCCCGAGGGCAAGGGGCTCGTGCTGTTCATCGCGAACGACAACCTCCGCAAGGGCGCCGCACTGAACGCGGTGCAGATCGCGGAGCTGGTCGCGGCGCGGCTGGGCGTCACCGCCTGAGGCGGTCGGATTCACCCCCGGTCAAGAACAGGCATTGTTCCTTCTCCCCGGCCTCTCGGAGGCCGGGGCCATCCGATGCACCGAACTAGAATCGACGGGTGAGTGAAACCTACGATGTCGTCCTGATCGGCGGCGGGGTGATGAGCGCCACTCTGGGCACGTTCCTCCAGCAGCTGCAGCCCGAGTGGAAGATCGCCGTTTTCGAGCGTCTGGGGCAGGTCGCCGCAGAGAGCTCCAACGCGTGGAACAACGCGGGCACGGGGCACTCGGCACTGTGCGAGCTGAACTACATGCCCGACCCGACCGACCCCGCCAAGGCGCTCGCGATCAACGAACAGTTCCAGCAGAGCCGGCAGTTCTGGTCATCACTGGTCGACCAGGGCATTCTGGATGCGCCGAGCACCTTCATCAACGCCACCCCGCACATGACCTTCGTCCGCGGCGCGAAGAACGTCGCCTACCTCAAACGGCGGTATCAGACGCTGAGGAAGCAGGCGCTGTTCGACACCATCGAGTTCTCGACCGACTCGCGGGTGATCAACACCTGGGCGCCGCTGCTCATGGACAAGCGTCTCAAAGTCGACGAGCCCTTCGCCGCGACCCGGGTGACCGGCGGCACCGACGTCGACTTCGGATCGCTGACCCGCCAGCTCATCTCGGCGATGACCGATCGCGGTGCACACCTCCTGCTCGACACCGAGGTGCGCGACCTCACGCGTCTCGCAGACGGCACCTGGCGGGTCGATTACCGTCGCCGTATCGGGCGCGCCCCCGGACGCGTGAACGCGCGGTTTGTGTTCGTCGGCGCCGGCGGCTGGGCCATCAAGCTGCTGCAGCGTTCCGGCATCCCCGAGATCAAGGGGTTCGGAGTGTTCCCGATCGGAGGCCAGTGGCTGAAGACGAGCGATCCCGAGATCGTCGCCCGTCATAAGGCGAAGGTCTATTCGCAGGCCGCGATCGGCGCACCGCCCATGTCGGTTCCGCATCTGGACACCCGGGTCGTGGACGGCGAGAGCTCGTTGCTGTTCGGCCCGTTCGCGACCTTCAGCCCGAAGTTCCTCAAGAACGGCTCCCTGTGGGACATCGTCAGCCAGGTGCGTTTCCATAACATCGGCAGCATGCTCAAGGTCGGTGCCACCAACCTCGACCTCGTGAAGTATCTCGTGACGGAGTTGCTGAAGACCCGCGGGAAGAAGGTCGACAGCCTGCGCGAGTTCATGCCGACGGCGCAGGACGACGACTGGGAACTGCTCGATGCCGGCCAGCGTGCTCAGGTCATGAAGGGCGGCAAGCTGCAGTTCGGCACCGAGGTCGTCTCGGCCGCCGACGGATCGATCGCCGGGCTGCTCGGTGCCTCGCCGGGGGCGTCCACCGCCGTCTCGATCATGCTGGGCCTGCTCAAAAAGTCCTTCCCCGATCGCTCAGCCGAGTGGGAGCCGAAGCTCGCGGAGCTGATCCCGACGTACGGACAAACGCTGAACCGGGATGCCGCCCAGGCACACCGGGTGCTCGCCCGCACTGCGTCGGAGCTGGACATCAACGCCTGAATCCACCAGCTGGGCTGGGCGCGACACTCCCCACCGATGCGTTCATGTCCCACTTCGGACCGGGTCATGTCCCAGCTCGGACCGAGTGGCGCCCACTTAACCGGTCCGAACTGGGACATGCGCGGGATTCGTGGGACGAAGCCGGCGGGAATCGAGCGCGGCGGGAATCGAGCACCGCCGGACTCGACCACCGCCGAACCGAGGCGGACCCCGCGAACAGCTCGGCTCTGCGGCGCTCGTAGAATCGAGCGATGGCCAAGCTCTACTTCCGTTACGGGGCGATGAACTCCGGGAAGTCGACCGCGCTGCTGCAGACCGCGCACAACTACGAGGAGCGCGGCCAGCGGGTGCTGCTGGCCAAGCCCGCGATCGACACCAAGGGCGCCGAGCACATCACGAGCAGGCTCGGCGTCTCGCGCGAGGTCGATCTGCTGCTCGCCGTCGACGACGATGTGCGTCGTCTCGTCGCGGATGCCGGGGCGTCGGCGCGGATCGCCTGCCTCCTCATCGACGAGGCGCAGTTCCTGACGGTGGAGCAGGTCGACGATCTGCTGCGGATCGCCGTGCTGGACGGCATCCCGGTGCTCGCGTACGGCATCCGCGGCGACTTCCGCACGCACGCATTCATCGGCTCCTCCCGGCTGCTCGAGCTCGCGCACAGCCTCGAGGAGCTCAAGACGATCTGCCGCTGCGGCCGGAAGGCCGTCTTCAATGCCCGTTCAGTCGGCGGCCGGTTCGTGTTCGACGGCGCCCAGGTCGCGATCGACGAATCGGATGCCGACGCCGTCACCTACGAGTCGATGTGCGCGCAGTGCTACCTGCGCGAGTCGGGCGGCCTGCTCGGCTGATATGTCGCGTGTTTTGTCACGTGGGTAGGGGGAAGCGCCGCCGGGCTGGCTTGTCCGGCGGCGCTTCATCGTTGGGGGGCGTGTTTGCTGATGTGTGGTGGTGTGGTGTGTCTGATGTGCGCGGGTTGGTGCCCGCACCGGAACGAGTTCATCCATCCGCAGCAGCCGTGCGAGGAGGATCGCGTCACGCGCGTCGGTCTTGACCCTGTCCCCGGCCGGGCGGACGATCTTCGACGGTGCCGCGACGGTCACCGGAACCCCCACGGCGGTGAGATTTCGCGCGAGTCTGCCCCCCGTCGGGCCCGCCTCACACGCCGCAGCGACCGGTCCGCGATCCCCGCGACCCGGCCTGCCACCGCGTCGCCGCCCGCCCGGCAGCTTCGCCCCGATCTCCTCGCGCTGCTCGAGACCGGGGATCCCCCGCGAAACGCGGTGCGATGCGCTCGGGTTCGGTGGGAATCCCTTCGCTCGGCGCGCGGCATGAACGTCCGAACGCCGGCAGCGGATCATCGTCGTGCTCCACGACGGCTCGGACTCGACCCCTCGCAGACCGCTACTGGTGATGAGCAAAGAGACCCCGGAGAGTGCCCCAGGTGGGGCGGGAGTCACGTCTCGGCGTCACGCGGGGGCGACGACGGGGATGCCGAGGGAGCGCGCGGCCGCCGACAGGCGAATATCGTACGTGACCACCGCCTCGACGCCGAGCCGGATCGCGGCGGCGAGGTGCAGCGTGTCGAGTGAGCGGAGTGTTGTCCCGGGCAGCACCCCGGCCCCGAGGCCGGTACGGCGAGGTCAGGCCGCCGCCGGACTCCGCCCATGCCGCGGCGGCCACGGTACGAGCATCGACGTCGTGCGCCGGTACTCCGCATAGGCGGGGTATCTGGTGGCCGAGATCGACTCCGTGAACACCGTCGACCCGATGAACAGCACGGTGAGCAGTGCGGCGCCGATGATCGACCAGTTCAGCACGCCGCCGAGGAATCCTGCTCCGGATGCGGCGACCGCGCCGAGCGCGTACAGCATCCACCACTGCGCCTGCTCGCAGAAGAAGTTCGGGTGCCGGCTGATGCGGAACAGACCGGTCGTCACGAACCCCGGATCGAGTGCCCCGCCGTTGCGCTTCTTCGCCAGGTGGAAGGCCCACTGCTGCTGGTCGGCCGTGAACTCGCCGGCCAGGAACGCGAGGAACAGGACGGTGAAGAGTACGTCCCACCCGCCGAACGGGGTCGGATGCTGCAGCGCCACCAGTATCGGCAGGGTGATGAGTACCAGCAGCGCGTTCTGGTACAGCACGATGAAGAACACGTTGAACAGTTGGAACTGCCACGGCCGCATCCGCTGCCGCAGGATCGCCCAGCGGTAGTCCTCCATGCCGGTGTAGCCGCCCTTGCGGGCGAAGTTGAAGGTGAGGCGGGCGCCCCACAGCGTCACCAGCACGGCCATGACGACCAGTCGCACGGCGTCGCCGCCGGTCGCGATGCCGGAGCCGGCGAAGATCCACGCGTAGGCGACCGGGACGACCGACCAGATGCGGTCGACCCACGACGTGTCTCTCGTGAGGATCGAGAGCACCCAGCAGGCGATGCAGGTCGCCGCCGCGACCCAGAGTACGACGGTGAGCGCGGCGAGGTCCATGCCGCCCAGAGTATCCCCGGTCAGCGCTCGGGGAGCGTG
>JAATGR010000109.1 GCA_015654575.1 Actinomycetales bacterium | reverse complement strand
CTCCGCGACCTGCTGGCCGACTACGCACAGGAGCGGGGCATCACCCCGTCGGCATCCAGGAGTACGACATGAAAGATTGCGGCTGTGAGAAGGCGCGGCGAGATCTCGAGGAATATCTGCGCAACGAGGTGTGCCACACCGAGCACAGCGACATCACCGCGCATCTGGAGACCTGCGTGGAGTGCCGCAATGAAGCGCTCGTTGCCCGTACGCTGACCGAGGTGGTTGCGCGGGCCTGTCGGGAGACGGCGCCGGAGGAGTTGCGCGATCAGGCTCTGACGCGTCTTCGCGCGGCGCACGCGACGCACCACTGACCTGTCACACGATCCATCGTCGCGGCCGGTAGTGTGTCGGCGGCGCACTGCCGCCGGACAGGAGGTGGCGTCGTGACCGGCCTGGGCTCGCAGATCGTCCCCGCGACACGGAAATCGGTCCTGCACCGGTATCTGCACGCCCATCCCGTCGCGGTGATCGCCGCCGGAGTGTTGCTCCTCACCTCCGCGGCCACCGGGTCGCTGTGGGGGCAGGACGCATCCGCATGGGGGGCGGGTCCCCTCACCGTCTTCTCCGCCGGTCATTGGTGGACGCCGGTCACCGCCGTGCTCGTGCCGGAGTCGCCCGTCAACGCGGTCGTGAGCATCGTGCTCGCGCTCACGGTCTACGCCTACGCCGAAGACCTGCTCGGCCACATCCCTCTGCTCTGGGTCACGGCCGTCACCGGAGTGGGAGGCGTGGTCGTTGCGATCAGCCTGCACGCGGCCATGTGGACCGTGACGGATCTGCGCCCGGTCGAGGCAGCGGAGCTCCCCGTCGCGGATCCGGCGATCGCCCTGGTCGGCGCGGCCATGGCGGCGTCGGCTGTCGCCCCGACGCTGTGGCGGCGCCGCATCCGGCTCATCGGGCTGTCGTCGCTGGCGATGCTCGCGCTGTATGTGGGCGACGCCGACGCCTGGTACCTGCTGGGGGCGGCGTTGCTCGGTCTCACAGTCGGTGCGTGGTTCGGACGGGGCAACGCGCGGAATCCGTGGCACCGCTCCAGCCTGCGGGAGACGCGTTCGCTGGCGGCCGCCCTGGTCGCGCTCACCGGGCTCGGCCCCCTGTCGGCCGTGATCTCCGGCGGCGGCCGCGGACCTCTCTCTCTCGCGGTCGACGCGTTCACGCAGTACGACCAGGACATCATCGACCGCTGCAGCCGTCACTACACATCGTCGTGCGATCACCAGTTCGTGCTGCTGGTCACCCGCGGTGCCGGGCCGGCGATCCTCGCTCTCGTGCCGCTCGTGCTGCTCCTGGTCGCCGCCTGGGGCATCAGGAGCGGCCGCCGTGCCGGGGCGATTCTCGCGATCGCCGTCGAGACGCTGGTGGCGGGGTTGGCGATTTACTCCCTCCTGGCCGGCCAGCTGTCGATCGACCCCTGGGTCGACGGCACCGGATTCGAATACCTGCTCTGGGCGCTGGCCTCCATCGGATTGCCCCTCGCGATGGCCATCAGCCTCGTGGTGCTGTGGCGTCATTTCCCGGTGCGGGCGCGAAGCGGCGCAGTGCGCGGGTTCGCGGTCGTCGTCGGTGCGGCTTTCGTGGTGTGCGCAGTGGGTTTCATCGTGGCGGAATGGCTGATGCGTCAGACCTACAACACCACCCCCTCGATCGGCGACCTGCTGCTGGAAGCGGTGCGTCGCTTCATCCCCTCGGCGTTCCTGCAGGGCGTCAACGAGCTGCCTTATCCGCGTCACGGGGCGGCACTGTGGTTCTACCAGTGGGTCGGTGTCGTGTTCTGGGCGGTCGTGGTTGTGGGGATGCTGTGGCTCTACCGGCGCGCGCGGGTTCCGCAGGCCACGGACGACGCCCGGTACCGGGCGCTGCTACGGCGGGGCGGCGGCACGCTCGGATACCTGGGGACGTGGCGCGGCAACCGGCACTGGTACAGCGACGACGGGCAGTCCGCGATCGCCTACCGGCTCATCGGCGACGTCGCGATCGCCATCGCGGATCCGTTGGCGACCCCTGCGCACCGCGCGCAGGCGGTCAGGGGATTCGTGGACTTCTGCGTCTCCCACGGCTGGCTGCCGGTGTTCTACAGTGTCCACGGTGAGTTCCTCCCGGTGTTCGACGGCATGGGCTGGGAGCACACGTCAGTCGGCGAGGAGACCGTCATGGTGCTCGACCAGGTGACGCTCACCGGGAAGAACTGGCAGAAGGTGCGGCATCCGATGACCCGCGCGGAACGTGAGGGCGTCACGGCGGTGTGGACGGGATGGAAGGACCTCACCCCGGCCCAGGTCGCGCAGATCGGGGAGATCGACGAGCAGTGGATCGCCGACAAGGCGCTGCCGGAGATGGGATTCACGCTCGGGTCCATCGAGGAAGCCAAGGACCCGGAGGTCGCCCTGCTCCTCGCGGTGGACGCGGCCGGCCGCATCCAGGTCGTCACCAGCTGGATGCCGTCCTGGCGCGATGGCCGCCAGGTCGGGTGGACGCTCGACTTCATGCGTCGGCGCATCGATGGCTCAAACGGGCTCATGGAGTTCGTCATCGCGAAAGCCGCGCTGCGCGGGAAGGAGACCGGCATCGAGGTGCTGAGCCTGTCCGGAGCGCCGCTCGCCCTCAAGCCGGGGGAGGAGCAGTCGGCGTCGCCGACCGTGCTGGCGTCCCTGCTGGGCTGGATGGCTCAGGCTCTCGAACCCGCCTACGGCTTCGCCTCGCTGTTTCGTTTCAAGAGCAAGTTCCGCCCCGAGTACCGCACGATCTACCTGGCCTACGGCGATCCGGTCGCGCTGCCGAGCATCGGCGTCGCCGTCGGCCGGGCCTACCTGCCGGATGCATCGCCGCGTGACATCCTCGCGTTGGCCCGCGCCGCCCGGGGAGGGGATCGATGAGGAAGTGGCTGCTCACGCTGGAGCTGATCAACAGCGGCATCCTCACAAAGACCGTCGCGCTCGCCGCTGTGCTGGCACTGGTGCTGCTGGTCGTGCGGCCGCGCCATCCCTGGCGGCTCCTGCTCTCGTTCGTGCTGGGCACGATCGGCGGCTATCTGCTCGCGCGGGCCTTGGAGACGGCGGGGTTCTTCGACGGACCGCTGCCGGTGCACGCGGCTTCATGGATCGCGGTCGGGATCGGCGGGGCCACGGTGGGGGCGGTCGCGATCCTCACCCGGCCGTGGTGGCGACGCGTGCTCGCCGGGCTGTTGATCGTGGTCTCGCTGGCGATGGCAGGTCTCGGCGTGAACACCTCCTACGGGCTGACCCACACGCTCGCCGCGGTCCTCGGCATCCAGGCGCTGGACTCCGCGCCGCTGCCGGCGTTGACCGACGACGAATCCACCGACCCGGCGACCCTGTACGAGACGTGGACGCCGCCGGCGGACATGCCGGCCAAGGGGCAGGTGAGCGCGCTCTCCGGGGATGAGCAGATTCCCTCCACCGGTTTCACCGCGCGGGATGCCGCGATCTATCTGCCGCCGGCCGCTCTCGTGGACGACCCGCCCGACCTTCCCGTGATCGTGTTCATGATGGGCCAGCCCGGCACCCCCGACCCGACGAGCATCGCCGCAGCGCTCGACGCCTTCACCGCCGAGCACAACGGGCTCGCACCCATCGTGATCGTCGCCGACCAGCTCGGCTCGATCAACGCCGATCCGGCCTGCGCCGACTCGACGACCTACGGCACGGTGTCCACCTATTTCAACAGCGACATCCCGGCCTGGATTCTCTCGCACCTGAACGTGGTGTCTGATCCGTCGTACTGGATCATCGGCGGGTACTCGAACGGCGGTGCCTGCGCGTTCACTTGGGCTGCGCAGCATCCGGAGGTCTGGGGCGGCGTCATGGACATCTCGGGGAACGAGTATCCGGGCTCCGAACACGAGCAGCAGACGATCGACGGGGTGTTCGATGGGGACGCTGCGGCGTTCGACGCCGCCAAGCCGTCATCGTGGCTCGTGGCGAACGCGGGCTCGTTCGACGGGCACGTCGCGGTGTTCACGCACGGCGAGGAGGACACGACGTTCGGTCCGGGGCAGGAGGCGAATGCCGCGCTCGCGCAGCAGGCCGGCTTCACGGTCTACGCGGACACGATCCCCGGCGCCAGCCACACCGGTGTCGTGCTGGATGAGGGGCTCGCGTTCGCGATCGAATCGCTCGCCCCGCACCTGGGGCTGGTCGCGCCGAGCGGGTGACGATCCTTGCCAGCCTGTGCGGTCGGCAGCCACAGTGCCTGCCGACCGCTTGCGCAACCACGTGCGACTCGGGGTGCGTGTCCAGCATCCGTGACGGCGTGTTCCGGTCGCTTCCTGCGTCTGGTCGAACGGCTCGTATGGCCGGAGCCATGCCCTCTCCGGACACACCCCTCCGAAGTCTCGGGGTCCTGACCCTCGGTCGAGTCGACGCCACTGACCCGCGAGCGGGGCATGAGTCGGTGCCGGCTATTCGAGAACGCTGAGCACCTCGGCTACGACAGTGCCTGGTTGCGTCAGCGACATCTCGAGACGGCGATCTCCTCGCCGCTCTCACTGATCGCTGCGGCATCCCAGCGGACGAGCCAGATCGCGCTCGGAACGGCCGTGATCCCGCTCGGCGGGGAGAATCCGTTCCGTCTCGCCGAGGAGGTCAACACCGTCGACCTCCTCCCTCGCGGCCGGCTGAATCCGGGTTTCAGCGTCGGTACCCCGCAGAACTGGGACTACTACCGGGAGGCCGCCTACCCCGGGCGCTGGGCAGAGGAAGACGGGCGGACCCCCTACTCGGCCTGTTGCGAGAGCCGACCGTGTGGGCGGGGAAGGTGGACGGGGAGCTGGCGACGCGCACCCTGCAGCCGCAGTCGGCCGGGCTCACCGACCGGATCTGGTACGGCGCAGGCAGCGTCGCCTCCGCGCAATGGGGTGCTCGGCGCGGACTGCATCTGCTGACGAGCAACGTCGCGCGCAGTCACGACGGGGATCTTGACTTCTCCCGCAACATGGCACGCGTGATCGACGGTTATCTCGATGCGCATCCGGACCCGGCGGCCGCGCGGATCTCGTCGGGCCTGGTCATCATCCCCACCGACAGCGCGACCGCCGCGCAGAAGAAAAAGTACCGTGCCTATCGGTCCGCCCGGGACCAGCGGGTGGGAAACGCCTACGGGGTGAAGGCGAACGTCTTCCAGCCCGACTACCTCGGCACGGCGGAACAGCTCGTCGAACTGCTCTACGCGGATCTGTCCTTCGCGCTGGCGACCGAGGTCGCTTTCGCCCTCCCGTTCCCGTTCGATGAGGACGATGACGCGCAGAGACTCGACGACATCCGGTTCCTCGTCGCTCCCGCCCTCGGCTGGAAGCCCGCCGCCGCGGTGGCCCGCTGATCATGGCAGCGGAACGCACTGTGCTCGAGGCCGAGGCGATCGATTTCGCTCGGGCGCTGATCCGCTTCGACAGCGTCAACACCGGTGACAACGCCACGATCGGCGATGGCGAGACGCGCGCTGCCCGCTGGGTGCAGCAGCGTCTGGAAGAGGTCGGCTACGCGACGGATTTCGTCGAGCCGATCCCCGGTCGGGGGAGCTTGGTGGCCCGTCTGACGGGACGCAGTCAGGATGTGGGAGCGCTGGTCGTCCATGCGCACCTGGACGTGGTTCCGGTCGACGATGGCACGTGGAAGCGTCCTCCTTTCGCGGCCCAGGTGGAGGACGGGATCCTTTACGGGCGTGGCGCCGTGGATATGAAGGGATTCGCGGGCGGCGTACTCGCGGTCGCCCGTGCCTTCCGGCGCAACGGCGTCGTTCCGGGTCGGGATCTCGTCTTCGTGTTCGTCGCGGACGAAGAGGCCGGCGGCCGATGGGGCGCGCGCTGGATCGTCGAGAACCGACCCGATCTGCTGGCCGGTGCCACCGAGGCGCTCGGCGAGGTGGGCGGGTTCTCTGTGTCGCTCGGTCCGCGACGGCGGCTGTACCCGGTCGCGACCGCGGAGAAGGGCTCCCTCGGAGCGACGCTGGTCGCCCACGGCCCGGCAGGCCACGGCTCCCGTCCTCTCCCGGGCAATGCGGTGGTGCGCCTGGCCGCGGCCATCGAGGCTGTGGCCGGTCACCGGTTCCCGGTGGTGCGGACGCCCGCCCTCGTCCGCTTCCTCGACGTGGTGGGACGCGAGCTCGGTATCGAGTTTCGCGATGGGACGCTCGACAGCCAGCTGGCTTCGCTCGGCGGGATCGGTTCGTTCATCGGAGCATCCGCCCGGACGACCGTTTCACCGACGGTGTTGCGCGCGGGCGACAAGACCAACGTGATCCCCGCCACGGCCCAGGCCGGACTCGACATCCGGGTCGTCCCGGGCGGTGTCGCGCTTCTGAGGGAAGTGCTGCCGTCCCTGGTCGGGGACGATGTCGAGGTGCGGTGGGGGATACTCGTGGAGCCCATCGAAGCGCCGGCCGACTCCGCCCTCGTCGATGTTCTGCAGCGGGCGGTCTCCGCTGAGGACGCCGACGGCCTGGTGGTACCTTTTCTCCTCCCGGCGAGCACGGACAACAAGGCGTTCGCGCGGCTCGGGATCCACGGCTACGGCTTCACGCCGTTGCGCGTGCCCGACGGCTTCGACACCTTCGGCGGGTTCCACGCCGTCGACGAGAGAATCCCGATCGACGCGCTCGCTTTCGGCGCCAGGGTCACCGAGCGGGTGCTGCGCGAAGCGTGAAGGAAGTGCGTCGAGGCCGTGCGAGGTGCGTCCGGCGCCCGCACAAGTTCGGGCAGACGCCGCGCGATTGGATTAGCTCGCCTGACCAACGCTCGGATCGACGCCGAGCTCGCGCAGCAGCGCCTCACGGACCGCGATGAAGGCCGGTTGCGCACGGTCACGGCGCTCGCCCAGGTGCGTGATGTCCTCGTCGTAGGCGATGCGGCCGTCTTTGAGCACGATGACGCGATCGGCGAGATAGGCGGCCTCCTCGACGTCGTGGGTGACCAGCAGGGTCGCGAACCCGTGCTCGCGTCGCAGCGCGGTGAGTAGGTTCTGCATCTCCAACCTGGTGAGCGCATCGAGCGCCGCGAACGGCTCGTCGAGGAGCATCACCTTGGGCTCTCTGACCAGCGCCCTCGCGACGGCGACGCGCTGCTGCTCGCCGCCGGAGAGCACGCCGGGCCAGCTGCGCACGACGTGATCGAGCCGGACCTCGTGCAGCGCGGCGAGGGCGCGCTCGCGCTGGTTGCCCTTGAGGCCGAGCGTGACGTTCGAGGCGACCCGCTTGTTCGGGATCAGGCGGGGCTCCTGGAAGACGACTGTTCGCGCGGGGTTCACGAGCGCCGTGCCCCGGGTCGTGTCATCGAGGCCGGCGACGATCCGCAGCAGGGTGGTCTTGCCGCTGCCGCTCTTGCCGAGGAGGGCGACGAACTCGCCCTCCCGGATCTGCAGGTCGATGTCCTCGAGCACGGTGCGGTCGCCGAAAGCCTTGGCGAGACCGGTGATCGACATCGCGACCGGTGCGTCGCGCCACGTGGGCCGCACCGGCGCGCTCGTGTCCCGATCGGCCACGTGTGAATATTGGATGCTCATCGCACGCCCTTCTTCCCGAGCCACGGCAGTGAGACCCACTCGAGCAGACTCACGAGGAGGTTGCCGACGAGGCCGAGGACGCCGTAGACGATGACGATGGCGAGGATCAGGTCGACTCGGAAATAGGTGAGACCCTGGTTCGCGAGGAAGCCGAGGCCGGCCTGCGTGTTCACGCTCTCGGCCGCGACCAGCAGCAGGATCGACAACGAGACGGCCAGACGTAGTCCGTTGAAGATGGTGGGCAGGGCCGCCGGCAGGACGATCTGGAAGATCGTCTGCGCGGCGGGGAGGTCGAAGACCTTGGCGGTCTCCAGCAGCTTCTTGTCGACCCGTTTGATGCCGTTGGCGGCGCTGATGTAGATCGGCGAGGCGACGGCGAAGGCGATGATGAGGTACTTCGAGAGCTCGCTGAGGCCGAACCACGCGATGAACAGCGGCAGGATGGCGAGCACCGGAATGGTGCGGAGGATCTGCGCGGTCGGGTCCACGGCGGCGCCGCCGACACGCGTGAGGCCGGTGATGACGCCGAACACGAGCCCGAATGCGATGCCGATCAGCAGTCCGATCCCGGCTCGGCTGAGGGAGATGCCGAGGGCGGAGAACAGCGTGCCGTTCGAGATCAGGTCGCCCAGAGTTCGCAGGACGGTGGCCGGAGACGAGAACACGCTCGTGTTCAGGCTTCCGTTCGACGCTCCGATCCACCACGCGACGATCACGACGACAGGGAACACCGCGCCGAGGACGATGACGAGCCAGAGCGGGACACCTCGTCCCCCGCCCCGGTAGGCGTCGCGGAGAGGCGAGGCGACGGGGATGCCCGCGGCTGCGGGGAGTGCGGCTGTGGTCATTCCATTTCTTCCTTTCGATGGAGGGGTGCTCGGATGTCGCCCCGGCCGGACGCGGGATCCTCGGCCGGGGCGACACCGGAGCAGCCGCCGGTTAGGGCTGGGGCTGATCCTCGGTCGGGATCAGCTGGTTGAACTCGTCGTCGAAGAAGACCGACACGTCCGAAACCTCGTTCTGGATGGCGCCGGCCTTGTAGTAGAGGTCTGCCTCGTACTGCACGCCGTCGAGGAGCGCGTCGTTGAAGGTGCGCGCCTTCGAGTTCGCGACGCTCGCCCACGCATATTTCGCCTGGTCCGCGGTGACGCTCGACACCGACTCGTAGGTGGCCTCGACCTCCTCCTCGTGCGAGTCCCACCAGGTAGTCAGCAGCTCGTTGTACCGGACGAACCAGTCGGCGATGAGCGCATGCTTCACCGGGTCGTCGAGCGTCGTCTGCAGGACTGCAGCGCCGCGCAGGACGGGCACGCCGAGCTCGCGGCTGGTGATGAGGACGTTCGCGTCGCCATCGGAGATCTGCTGTGCGATCGAGCCGAACGCGCTGACGTAGACGCTGGCCTGGCCGGTGAGGAAGGCCGAGACCTGGTCCGAGCTCGCCGCGAACGGGTAGTCCTGGACATCGGCCTCGGTCAGCCCAGCCTTGTCGAGGAGGGCGAGGTAGGTCGGGAAGGCGTCACCGCTCGTGCTCGACGCGATGCTCTTGCCGGCGATGTCGTCGATCGACTCGATCCCGGAGTCGGCGTCGACCGCGACGCCGAACCACGGGTAGTCGCCGGTCTGGGGCGGCGACCATCCGCCGATGAGCTTCACCGGAGCGTTGTCGGCCGTCCATGCCGTCGTGTCGTTGCCGGCCTGGTAGAGCGCCGTCGAGACGCTGTAGAAGGCGATGTCCCATTGTCCGGAGTTCAGCGCGGTGGACTGCTGTGCCCAGGTGCCGACCTGCACGTCGATGTCGTAGGGTGCGTCGTCCCAGAGTCCGGAGACCTCGTACAGCTTCGCCAGCACGGCGTCGGTCACGCCGATGGTGAGGGTCTGGCCGGTCAGGTCGACGTCGGCATCGGAGCTGCTCGACGCGTCGGCTGTCGTCGTCGTTGACGACGACGAACAGCCGGTGAGCGAGAGCGTGGCCGCGGCGGCTGTGGCCACGAGGCCGAGGCCGACTCGGATTCGCTTGGATGTCATTGGTGCGATTGCCTTTCTGTGGGGTCGTCGCAGGTGACGACCCGACGAGTCTGCGGGTGTGCGTGGGCGTGCGATCGTCATGCGGACACAAGCTGCAACGACTGTCGTGACAACCGTCATCACGGCTCGTCGTGTGGGTGTGGCATGGGGTGGATTCGGAGTGTGCCGGCTCCTCTCGGACGGTGGGTCAGCCGCTGAACGCCGGCTCCCGTGCAGCGGTTTCGAGCCTCGGCAGCAACAGCTCGGCGACGGTCGTCGACTCCTGGATCAGTGGCCAGGCGGAGAGGATGAATGTGTCGACCAGCGGAGAGCTCGCCTGGATCCGTCCGATGCTCTCAGCGACGTCGTCACCCGAGCCGACGAGGTAGACCGCGGTGCCCTCGCCGGTGACGTCGAAGGCGCCCCACGGGGTCTGGCCGGCGTAGACGCCCTCGTCGAGCCGCAGCTCATCGAGGGTGGGGAGCCTCCCGGCGAGCACGCGGTCGACGATGTTCTGCCGAACCCGGTCGGGCGCGGTGAACGTCGAGAGCTCGAGCCGCCCCCGGGTCGAGGCCTTGATCCTGGCCTCGAGCCGGGCACGGGTGTGCTCCGCGCCCGTCTCGATCTGGCTGTAGAAGTAGTCGAGCGCCATCTCCCGCGTCTGGCGCACGACGACGCTGCCGTGCACGCCCTCGCCCTGGAACGTGCGCCCGTGACGTGTCGCCGCGGTCTCCGCGCCCCGAAACTGCGCCCGGAGCGCCGCGGTCTCCCGCAGGTGCGCGAGGTAGACCTCGACCACCTGTCCGGCGTGGTCCTGGCCCGCGGGCGAGGCGCCGGCTCCCCACAGGGGCACGTGCGGCAGCTGCACCGGCGCGATCGGCTCGGTCGCCGGCTGCCGGAAGGGGAAGTACTGCAGCGGCTCGAACTCGTGCTCGAAGGCGCCGGCGACCCGGTCGCGGTCATACCAGGTGCCGCTGTAGTCGAGATCGCGACCCTCGTACGCGGTGACCACGAGCTTCCAGTACTCGGCGCTCTCCCGGTATCGCTCGTCATGCGGAAGCGGAAGGCCGTAGGCCTGGATCTTCGGATCGATCCCGTTGACGAGGTTGAGGATGAGCCGGCCGCCGGTGTACTCGTCGAAGGTGAGGATCTGCTCGGCGAGCAGCTTCGGCGCGGTCAGCAGGGGATAGAACGGCACGAGGAACCGCAGACGTGTGGTCCGGTGTGCGATCTGCGCGATCGTGAGGAACGAGTCCTGCGCGTAGGTGCCCTGTAGCGCCCCGTAGAAGGGGAGCGCGTCGAGATGGGCGGCGAGGTCGGCGATGTGCGCGACGCTCCCGGGAGCGCGGGACTCGCGCACCCACGGGGTGAATCCGTCGTAGGGGCTGAGATACCAGAGGACCTTCGTCATGTTCTTCCTTCTGTGTCGGCGCGGTCAGCGCTCGGGGAGGGTCCCGGGGACGACCTCGCCGGCCTCGATCGGCAGCGGCAGGCGGTTGCCCGACGGCGGCAGCGGACAGGTGCCACCGAGCGGGTACGCGCACGGCGGGTTCGTCGAGCGGTTGAAGTCGATGACGACGCTGTCCGGGCCGGTGCGTGTCACCGGTGCGGTGCGTGCCGCCGTGAAGGTGCGCTCGCTCGTGTCGGCGAAGATCGCGCGGAGGTCCTCGCCGCCTTCGGCGGGGAAGAGTACGAGCCGGAGCGCGTGTCCGTCGATCTCGAACTCGGCGATGCCGGGGGAGCCGTAGTGCTGCGGCTTGTCGGGGATGATCGAGTCGACCTGCACATCGGCCTGCTCCTTCGAGACGAACCTCGCCTTGATGATCCAGGCCGGGTCGGGCGGGAAGACGTCGGTGCCCTGATAGGCGACGCGGTCGGGCGACCGCGGGTCGCGGACGCGGAGCGCGATCGAGCCGCCGCGCGCAGCGACCTCGATACGGAGATCGCCCGCCTCGACCCGACTCGACTCGATCCCGCGCAGGGGGCCGAGCCGCAGCGTCCCGGTGATCGTCTCGCCGTCCTGCACGAGCGACTCGCCGTCGGCGAGGTCGACGGTGACGACGCCGTCGGCATCCGTCGTCCACGTGCCGGGGATGCCGGGGAATCGCCGGCCGGTTGCGTCGAGCCAGTCCAACGAGGTGACGCTGAGCGGTCCGTATGGCGCGGTGCGGTGCTCCTCGACCTGCTCGTGCCAGCGGGCGTGCTCCCGGGCGAACGCCGTCGGATCTGACGGGACTGCGATATCGGACATGTGTGCCTCCAGTTCGGTCGCGAGCATAGGAACGCCGACCACATCGGACCAGGCACCTGGACGCGAGGGGTAACACCTGACGCCCGAGCGGTCCGACGCGACTCAGCGGTGCTGCCGGGCGAGCGCCGTGATCGCGCCGACGACGGCGTGGCATGCGACGTCGTGGCTGGAGCCGTTCGGGAACGGCAGCACGACTCCAAGTCGTCGAACTGCGGGAAGAGGTAGTCGGCGACGTACTCGGCCTCCTGGGCGAGCGGCCAGCCGGAGAGGATGAAGCTGTCGACGCCGGGGATCGACTTTTAGCGGTTCAGCGTCGTCGCCACCTCCTTGCCGCTGCCGACGAGGTAGTAGGCGAAGTCGTTGCCGGTGACGTCGAGGACCTGCGGGAACTCGGTCAGGCCGAGGAAGAGGCCCGGCTCGATCTCGAGGTCCTCGATCGCCGGCAGCCGGCCGGCCCGCAGCGCATCCACGACCCGTGCCCGATGCTCGTCCGGTGCCGTGAAGTCGATCAGGCCGGCGGCCCCGGAGGTCGCCCGACGCAGCTGGCGGTCGAGGTGCGCGGCCAGGCGGTCGGGGCCGATCTCCTCGAACTGGGAGTAGTACGCCGCGCGTGCCTCGGACCGGGTGCGTCGCACGATGACCGAGCCGTGGATGCCGACATGCTCGTAGGAGCGTCGGTGCTGGGCGGCGACGGCGATCGCCGAGACGGTCTGCGCGTTCACCTTGTCCCACTCGCGGAGGAAGGCGAGATAGACGTCGACGACCTCCGCCGCGTGTGTCTGTCCCGCCGGAGATGCGCCGGTGCCCCACAGCGGCGGGTGCGTGCGCTGGGTGGCGCCGTACGGGATGCCGTAGAGCTGGTCGCGGAGGATCGGCCCTGCCTTCAGCAGCGCCTGTCCGGGATCATATCCGGGTCGCGGATCGAGGTAGGTGTTCGAGTAGTCGCCGCCGCGGCCCTCGTAGAAGTCGACGAACAGCTTCCAGAACTCCCGACTGATCTCATAACGCCGGTCGTGCGGTGTGAAGAAGCCGTACTCGGCGATCTGCCGGTCCTGGCCGTTCACGAGGTTCAGCAGCAGCCGACCGCCCGACAGCTTGTCGAAGGTGAGGGCCTCCTGGGCGAGGAGCCGAGGCGAGCGGATACCCGGGTAGATCGGGACCAGGAACCGCACCCGCTCGGTGTACCCGATGAGGCTGGACAGGGTGATGAACGAGTCGGCCGGCGCGGTGCCGCTGAGCAGTCCGTAGAAGCCGCGCTGGTCGATCGTCTGCACGGTGCGGATGAGCCGTTTGTGCTCGACCGGGAAGCGCCCCTCGGGGTGCCAGGGGAACCGACCGTCGTGCTCCTTCAGGTACCAGAGGATACGCGTCGCCATGGTGCTCCTTACATGCTCTCGCCAGCGCGTGACACTACGGCCTGTCCGCGGCGACGCCTGTCTCTCCCGACCAGCGGCGTCACATCTGTCGTGGCCGGGTGGCGGGGCCACCGGATCTCGCCCGCGGATGCGGCAGGTCGGCTCTACGCCGTGCCGCGCGGCTCCTGTGCGGTGCGATCGAGGGCCGAGAACTGCTCGATGAAGCCGGCGACCGCTCCGCGGACGGCCGGTTCGTCGAACCGGGGGTCCTCGTGGTCGGCGCCGGCGACCTTGAGCAGGTAGGCCCGGTGGCCGCGGTCGCTGAGCGTCGCATGCAAGAGCTCCGACTGCTCGTGGCGCACACAGGTGTCCCGATCGCCGACGACGATGTAGAACGGCGGAGCATCCGGTCCGATATGGGTCGTCGCCACGGGGGATACAGTCGAGTCGCCGCCCGCGAGCAGCAGCTCGCCGAGCCCGGTCGGCGGCCAGACGCCATGGCGCTGCAACGCCCAGTGCGCGAAGGTCCCCGGCAGCGGCAATGGATCCTGCCGCCGCTCGAGGTCGTATTCGAGCGGGTCGTTGACGAGCGCGTAGGTGATGACCCCGGATGGCGCGACCCGATGAGGACGTCCGGTCAGTTGCTCCCATGCGCCGAGTCCGACCAACGCGACGAGATGACCGCCGGCCGACGCGCCGGCCAGGAAGACCGGCGATCCCGGATAACGTTCGGCCACCCATTCGAACGCATCGCCGGCGTCCTCGAGCTGCGCCGGATACTTCGCCGCCGAGCTGAGGCGGTAGTCGGCGGAGACGATCTCGATCCCCCTCGCCGTGAGCGGCAGCAACCGTCGTTCGATGTTCCCCGCCAGGCGGCTCCCGCCGCGCCAGCCGCCGCCGTGGAGGTAGAGCACGACCGCCCGGGCCGCGGCGGCGGCGTCCCGGTGGACGGTGAGCAGCACATGGCCTTCGGCGCGCCTCGCGTAGACGTGGTCTGCCGCTGTGATGGTCATGGCTGCACCTGCGCCGTCGCGCCGACGCCGTCCCGGCTCGCCTCGACGCCGAGCGCCTCGAGGATCCGCCGCTTGATGTGCTGCAACTCACGTTGCACGTCGCCCGAACCGTCGTCGACCGGCACCGGGATGTCGAGGATGAGCTTTCCACGTTCGAGTACGAGGATCCGATCCGCCAGGGCGATGCCTTCATCGACGTCGTGGGTGATGAGTAACACGCCGGGCCGGTGCACCTTCACCAGCTCGTGGAGCAGCGCGTGCGACCTGATCCGGGTGAGCGCGTCGAGGGCGCCGAACGGCTCGTCGAGCAGCAGCAGCTGCGGCTCGCGGATCAGTGCGCGTGCCAGCCCGACCCGCTGCGCTTCGCCACCGGAGAGGGTCCCGGGCCAGGTGAGCGCGTGTCGTTCCAGCCCGACCTCTCGGAGCACGTCGCGAGCGCGTGCACGCAGTTCCGCCCTGACGCCCTTGACGCCGATCGTGACGTTCTGCCACACCCGACGCCAGGGCAGCAGTCGCGGCTCCTGGAAGACGACCGCGCGCCGCTCCGGCACCAGGATCGTGCCCTCATAGTCGGTGTCGAGACCTTCGAGCAGCCGTAGCAGCGTGCTCTTGCCCCCGCCGCTGCGGCCCAGCAGAGCGACGAACTCGTTCGGGCGGATGGTCAGGTCGACGTCGTCGAGGACCTTATGGTCGCCGAAAGACTTCGACAGGTGCCGGACGCGAACGACGTCGTCGTCGATTCCGCCCGAGTGGGCCGTAGGCGCATCGACGGCGGTCATGATCCTGCGTATTCCTTCCGCCAGGGGAGGACCAGCAGCGAGATCCCGACGATGATCGCATCGGAGACCAGGCCGAGGATCGCGTAGAACAGCAACGCGGTCATGATGATGTCGGTCCTGAAGTACTGCTGCGCGGTCGTAAGGATGAATCCCAGCCCGGCCTTGGTGTTGACCTGCTCGACGATCACGAGCAGGAGCCAGGAGATCGAGGCGGAGAACCGCAGGCCGACGAAGAAGTTCGGCGTCGCCGAGGGGACGAGCACCGACCCGATCAGGCCGCCGCGTCTGAGGCCGGCGACCGCCGCCAGCTCGACGAATTTCGGATCGACGCTGCGCAGGCCGTGCAGGGTGTTGGTGTAGACCGGGAAGAACGTCGCGAAGGCGATGAGCAGGATCTTCGTCCACTCGCCGATCCCGAGGACGAGGATCGCAAGTGTCACGAGGCCCGTCGCGGGAACCGGCAACAGCAGGCGTGCGATCGGATCGACCGCGTGGTGGCCGATTCGCCACAGCCCGGCGATGAAAGCGAAGATGACGCCCAGAGCGGCGCCGATCAGCAGACCGCTGACCGCTCGTCCGGACGAGGCGAGAAGGCCGGCCTGAAGCGAACCGTCGCTCCAGAGCTCGGCGATCGCAGCCGGGATCTTCGTCGGGGGAGCGATGATCGATCTGGTCAAGACGCCGGTGTCGACCAGCAGCTCCCAGACGACGAGCAGGACGATCGGGCTGATGATGCGCAGCAGCCAGGTCGGCAGGCGACTGCGTTTCGACGTCACGCGGAGCGGCAGCCGGGGCGTGGTGAGCCGACGTTGCGAGGTCGGGGCGGAGAGGACGGACATGCTTCTCGGTTCGGTTCGTTGATGCGGGATGGAGGAGCGATCGATCGTGCCGGCCCGGTCGCGGAGTGTGCGCCGACCCCGGCACGATCGATCGGCGGGGATCAGTCGCCGTTGCTGTCGATGACCGACTGGATCTGACTCGAGAACCGGGTATCGAGGATGTCCGAGAGCGCCACCGGCGAGGTCAACAGCCCCCACGACACGAAGTCGTCCTGGATGTCCGACAGTGTCGCGGTCGTGTCGTCGTCGAGCGGGAGCGGGAGCGCGGATCCCTGGTTATACCCCCACACCGCCTCCGAGGTCGCGCTCGGCAGCCCGGTGGTATCCGACTCGATCGACACCCACTTGTCCTTGTTGGCCGTGTCGTTCTGCCAGTAGGCGGTCTTCGCGACCCGCTGGACGAAGTCGGCGAGCGCCGCCGTCTGCGCCGGGTCGCTGAGCGTCTGCGTGTTCGACACGACGATCCGGTTGACCGGCAATGCCTGGTCCTGCCAGTAGAGGACCTTGATCGTCCCGGCGTCGAGCGCGTCGATGACCTGCTGACTCGCGATGTTGCCGGCGAACGCCTGCGCGCTGCCGTCGAGCAGCGCGCTGATCTGCGATGTCTGGTCGCTGTCGGAGTATCGGGTGATGTTCACGTCGTCCTGTGTCAGACCGCCGGCTTCGAGGGCCGCGCTGAGCACGTTGTCGAAGGTCGTGCCGGCCGAGCCGGTCGCGATCGTCTTGCCGGCCAGATCGGCGGGCGAGTCAATTCCCGCATCCGTCCGCACGAACACGTCGAGCGGCCCCGCCTCTGGGTTCGCTGAGGTGTCGCCGAGCAGCGCGACCAGCTGTGCCGGGACGCCGTTCTGGTACGCCTTGAAGATGTTCGCGTCGAGACCCCAGTAGCCGACGTTCAGCGCGTTCGAGGCGATCGACGAGTAGATCGCCCCCCAGTTGGTGATGTACGACCAGTCGATCGTGTAGGGGACGTCGTCGAAGACGCCCGAGTCGGTGAAGAACGCTCCTTCCTGGGCGCTCGTGCCGACCACGAGGTGGACGTCCTTGGTGAGCGTCACGCCGGCGTCGGTGGCGGATCCTGTCGAGGACCCCCCGCCCGCGCTGCTGCAGCCAGCCAGCGCTGCCGTCGTTGCCAAAATTGCGGCGAGGACGACCAGACTCTTCTTGATCATTGTTCCGATTGCCTTTCACTTGGTGGAGCTCGGGACCCGTCAGATCGCGGGAATCGGCGGGGTGCGGTGGACGAATGCCGTGGTCGCCGCGAGCGCGGGACCGCCGTGGAAGCGTGGTGAGCCGTGGTCGGCGTCGCCGTGGATCAGCAGCGTCGCGTCCACGCCGAGGCGCAGTAGCACGTCGTAGAGCGCGAGGCCGTGACGCACCGGAACATCAGAGTCGTTCGAACCGTGCAGGATGAGGAACGGCGGAATGTCGGCGGCGTCGACCTCCCGATACGACTCGGGGAACGGAGACGGATCGAGGACCGGATCGGGTCCGAGCAGGGCGGCGCCCAGTTGCGGCAGCACTCCGCCACGTCATTCCCAGACGGCTCGGGCGAAGGTTCCCTCGGGCGGCACTCCGCCGGCGAGTTTCTCGCCGTCGAAGGCGAGCGGATCCGTCACCGGGTAGAGCGCGACCACGCCGTTGACCCGAGGTGCGCGCAGACCGTGCAGCCTGCGATACAGCGGTTGGTTGAGTCCGACGAGCCAGGCGAGATGCCCGCCCGCGGAGCCTCCGCCGGCGTACACCCGGTCGAGATCGAAGGCGAAGCCGTGTGTGCCCGTGCCGAGCCACGCGATCGCGGCGAAGGCGTCGAGCAGCTGCGCCGGGTGGTGCGCCTGTGTCGAGAGTCGATAGTTGATCGAGGCGACGGTGATGCCGGTGCGGGCATAGGACCAGAGGATCTTCTGCTCGGCCGTGCGGCTGTCACCCGCCTGCCAGCCGCCGCCGTGGAACCAGACCAGCACCGGGTGATCCTGCGGATGCCCGATGAAGTGCAGGTCGAGGGTCAGGCGGATGCCGTCGACGAAGGCATAGGGCACGTCATAGACGTGCTGAATCTCCGCGTCGAGGACGCTCTCGGTGTCGGTCATGGATTCTCGTCCTTCCTCAGAACCCGGCGAGGTTCTCGCGCAACGAGTTCGAGACGTAGTCGGTCCGCAGGAGACCGCGACGACGAAGCACCGGCACGAGTGGAACGAGCGTCCCGTAGAGGCTCTCGGGGTCGACGTTGAAATCGAAGATGATCCCTCCGGTGCCGCTGGAGGCGATCTCTTCGATGTAGTCGGCGATCTCCTCCGCGGTGCCGACGATGTCGCCGGACTGGCCGTGAGTGCTCCGGGCACCGATCTCACGCAGCGGAGTCGTCGCCGGGTCGTCGATGGTGGCGAGGAACGCGTGGACGACACCGGCGCTGACCGGATTCGACGTCCAGCGCTCCAGCAGGTCGTTCGGTATCGGCGCGTCGTAGTCGAGCGTGGTGAGGTCGTGGTCGAGGATCACGGACAGCAGGGGCAGGTTGCGATCGAGAGACTCGTCCGAACGCCGCCAGCGCAGATACTCCTCCTTCTCGGCCTTCGAGCCGACCACCTTCGGCGAGATATTCGCAAAGCTGCGGATCTTCGAGGGATCGCGGTGTGCGGCGTGCGCGCCGGCGTCGAGCTGGTCGCGGATCCAGGTGATCGTCTCCGCGTCGGTCGAATAGCCGAACTGCACGTCCGCGTGCTCCGCGACGAAACGCAGGCCGCGCGACGAGTTGGACGGCGCGGCGATGATCGGGCCCTCGTCCTGGAACGGCAGCGCGGACGTCGGTCCTGGCACATCGAAGTGCTTGCCGTGGAAGTCGATCGGGTGGATCCCTTCCCACCGCGCGTACACACGACTCACGTCGTCTTCGACAACGGCATCCCGGTCCCAGCTCTCCCAGAGCCTCTTGACGATCGTGATCCATTCGTCGGCGCGCTCGTATGTGCTCTCCGGGCCGAGCGGCGCGGACGGCGCCTGGAAGTTCGAATCCCGGATCGGCACTCCGCCGCCGCTGGTCACGACGTTGATCCCGACCCGCGGTCCGTCGAAGTGGTACAGCGTCGAGATGTTCCGTGCCGCGATGAACGGGTCGTAGTGCGACGAATTGATCGTGGTGACGATGCCGAGTCGCTCGGTCGCGTTGAGCAGATACGGGACGAGGAACTGCGTCTCGTGCCGCGGTCCGGCCTCGGCGCTGGCGAGGCCGACTTTGGCGGTGCGCTCGCTGGCATGCACCGTGGGCCCGTCCTTCAGGAGGAGGAAGTCGAATCCGGCCTGTTCGAGCACGCGCCCCGCCTGCTCCCAGATGGCCGGTTGATACCACTTGTATCCCCATGGGTAGCTGTCCTTGCGCCAGCCTTGGACTCCGAAACCCTGCCCCACGAACCAGCCGAAATGAATCGGATCCGTCATCTCTGCGCTCCACTTTGATCGACCCGCCCGATCCATTTATCGGCAGGAACTAATGAGAAGTTACAAAGCGAGGCTTCGGTCTCCAGTATTTTCTGAAATAATTGGAAACGAATTCGATCATAATGCGATGCGAATGACGAAAATGAGTGATCCGTCAGATGTGTGAGCGTGTCATATCCGTGCGTGGTGTGAGACCGAGCACGAAGGCGTGGAGGTCGTCGCGCACTCGGACCCCGTCCCGGATGAGACCGCGACGCGATTCATCGCGGACGAACCCGAGATGCTCGTAGAGTCGATGCGCGCCGAACATCTCGGGCCCGCTCTTGAGGAAGACCGCTTCATAGCCGTGGGCCTCGGCGATCCGGATCACGTGCTCCACCAGCGCTTTGCCGACGCCCCTGCGGCGAGCGTTCCAGACCGTCGCGAGCAGTCGGAAATCGAGCTCGCCGGCATGGATGTCCTCGTGGATCGCGCCGCCGCCCGGTCTTCGCGTCGTCACGCTCCCCAGGAGTGCGCCCGTCGCGGCATCCCTGGCTATCCAGACGTCGAATCCTTGGGCGCGATACGAAGAGCTTTGCTCGGGATCAGGGCTTCTTTTGCGAGGTCCGTAGTCGTATGCATACGCAGCTTCCACCGCCTCGTCCACCGCGTCGAAATCATCGGTTCCGGCGCGAGTGATCTCAATTCGACTCACCGTTACACCACTTTTTCGGTCGATAGTTCGGAATAAGGCATTCGCGGTAGATATACGAATTCGCGCCTGGCGATCAATGGCAGGACAACCCGAACTGCATTAGGTCCTCGATAGCCTTTTCGATCGTGTCGTCTCTCGCTGTCAGTGTGTGCGGTGCTTCTCTTCCGCTTTTCCGGTGGCGCGGACCCGCATTGCGTTCCAATGGGTGATCCGCTGTTCGAGGCGTGTGTCGTGGAAATCCTCGGTCGTGGTCAGCGGTGTCACTCTCGGCAGCGGCAACGCGGCTGCGGCTGCGGCGGCTTCGAGCCGCTCGCGCCAGGCGAAGCCCTGTTGCCCGCGGACATCCTCGTCGGCGACAAGAACTGCGAGCGGCGGGGTCTGCAGGGCGCGGAACAGGGAGAGCAGCGCCTTCTGATCGAGGCGCCCGAGCCTGCGTCTTTCATTCGCGTTGGCCTGCGGGTGGGAATAGAACCACGGTCGGGGCAGGGCGACCAGCTGCTTGCCGGTTCGGTGCGCCCAGCCGTGGAGTTGCGACAACCTGGGCTCGTCACGTGACAGGCCCGGCCCCACGAGGACGACTGCGTCCCTCTCTGGTGTCGCGGGGCTGTCGACGCCTGCCGGTCTCAGGTGTTCGAGGCCGATGCGCTCGTTCGGCCGGCCGCCGGGAAGTCCTCGCTGGAGTATTGCTGTCTCGGGCAACAGAGCCCTCCGTTCGTCGCCGACAACGCTACCCACGGCGTAATCGTCATGGCCTAAGCCTGTAACGAATAGCAACACGGATCGCGGGTCTTCCTCGGTACCCGCCGACCTGCGTTTTCGGGTGTGCCAGACTGAGGCGATGCTCGCGCGTCCAATCCCGGCCGTCGGTGGTTCTGTCGGGCTTCGCATTCTTCAGGTGGCACCCGGGTCCGACAGGCAAGTACTCCACGGCGTGCGTAATCACGACGTGCGCCTCGGTTCCATCGCGCTCGACCTGGTCGACAGCGTCTTCGACTGGGAGGGGATCTGCGTCGACCGGATCGACGGCCCGAATGCGTGGACTGTGTGGCTTGTCGAAGCGGGGCTCCTCCCGCCCCGTGCGGACATTGGCGCGGCAGGATTGCGTCGAGTACGCGTGATGCGCGAAGCAATCTATCGCACCGCCCGCACCGTCATCGGTGCCGAGCCGCCCTCGTCAGAGGCTCTCGCGGTCTTGAACACGTTTGCAGAGCAGGCGCAGCCGGGGTTCGGCATCGAGGCTCTGCCCACCGGCGGTTTCACCGTCCGACGTCCCGAGCCCTCCCACGACGACCTGCTCGCCAGTATCGCGCGTGACGCGGTGGTGCTCTTCGCCGGTCCCCGCGCCGATCGTGTCCGTGTGTGCGATTGGCATTCCTGTCCGGGGATCTTCTACGACAGCTCGCCCGCGGGTGATCGCCGCTGGTGCAGCCCTCAGTGTGGCGCTCGTGCCGCGGCGCAGAGCTATCGGGACCGCAAGCGCGCCCAGGCATCGGTCTCGTGAGCGGAGCCGGGGTCGCGACGTACGTAACCCCTGCCGGTCGGGCGCCGCAGCATCCGCCCCCCTGTCTCAGAGCGTGAGCGCCTGCTTGAGCAGCGTGGCGTGCTCGACGGCGTGCACCTTCGCGGACCCGGCGGCCGGCGACGCCGACGCCGCGCGGGAGACGAGGCGCACGGTGCGGCCGTGCAGGTACTTCACGACCTCCAGCGCGATGAACTGCCAGGCGCCCTGGTTCTCCGGCTCTTCCTGTACCCACACCAGCTCCGCGTTGGGGTAGCTGTCCAGAATGGCGTTGAGCTCTTCGACGGGCGCCGGATAGAACTGCTCCAGTCGCACCAAGGCGATCTCCGGGTTGGGGTTCTTGGCGAGCTCGGCCCGCAGATCCCAGTGGACCTTGCCGGAGTGCAGGAGCACCCGCTTGACGGCGCCGCGGTCGATGCCGCGATCGTCGTCGAGCACCGGCTCGAACTTGCCCCGGGTGAAGTCCTCCACGGGGCTCACTGCGTCGCGCAGTCGCAGCATCGCCTTCGGCGTGAACACCACGAGCGGCTTGCGGGGCCGGGCGTACGCCTGCCGGCGCAGCAGATGGAAATGGGATGCCGGCGTCGACGGCCGGGCCACGATCATGTTCTCCTGCGCGCACATCTGCAGGAAACGCTCGATGCGGGCGGAGGAGTGGTCGGGGCCCGCGCCCTCCGAACCGTGGGGCAGCAGCAGCACGACGCTCGACTGCTGGCCCCACTTCTGGTCGGCCGACGACAGGTAGGTGTCGATGACGGTTTGAGCGCCGTTCGCGAAGTCGCCGAACTGCGCTTCCCAGAGGACCAGCGCCTCCGGCCGTTCCACCGAATAGCCGTACTCGAACGCCACCGCGGCGTACTCGCTGAGCAGGGAGTCGTAGACGAAGAAGCGGCCCTGGTTCTCAGACAGGTTGACCAGCGGCAGCCACTCCTGACCGTTCGCCCGGTCGTGGAAGACGGCATGGCGCTGCACGAAGGTGCCGCGGCGTGCATCCTGCCCGGCCAGACGCACCGGCGTGCCCTCCAGCACCAGCGAACCGAACGCCAGCAGCTCGCCGAACGCCCAGTCGATGCCGCCGTCACGGCTCATCGTGTGCCGCTTGTCGAGGAGCTGCTGCAGCTTCGTGTGCACCGTGAACCCGTCGGGCTTGTTCACGAAAGCGTCGCCGATGAGGCTCACGACCTCGGCGCCCACGCCGGTCGTCGCGGGTGCGCCGCTCGCAGGCTCGATCGCGACATCGTCGGTCACGACATCCGTCGTTCCCGTCTCCGCGGCGTGCGTCTCGGCGAAGGCGATTTCCAGGCGGTCCTGGAAGTCGCGCTTGGCCTGCTCGTACTCCTCTTCGGTGATGTCGCCGCGACCGACGAGGGCCTCGGTGTACAGGCGCCGGACCGACCGCTTCGCCTCGACGAGGTTGGTCATCAGTGGCTGCGTCATCGACGGGTCGTCGCCCTCGTTGTGGCCGCGACGGCGGTAGCAGACCAGGTCGATGACGATGTCTCGGTGGAACTCCTGGCGGTAGCGGAACGCCACCTCGGCGGCATGCACCACGGCCTCCGGGTCGTCGCCGTTGACGTGCAGGATCGGCGCCTGGATGGTCTTGGCGGCATCCGTCGCGTACACCGAGGTGCGCCCGTCGACCGGGAGGGTGGTGAAGCCCACCTGGTTGTTGACGACGACGTGGATCGTGCCACCGGTGCGGTAACCGCGCAGCTGTGACATCTGCAGGGGCTCCACGACCACGCCCTGGCCGGCGAACGCGGCGTCGCCGTGCACCAGGATCGGAAGCCACGCGAACGTGCCGATGGGCTTGCGATCCTGCTTGGCGCGCGCGATGCCCTCCAGGACGCCGTCGACGACCTCCAGGTGCGACGGGTTCGCGGCCAGCAGCACCGGCAGCTCGGTGCCCTCGTCCGAGACGAAGGTGCCCTCCGTGCCCAGGTGGTACTTGACGTCGCCGGAACCGTGCTTGTTTCCCGGGAGAGTCGTGCCCTCGAACTCGCGGAACACCTGGCCATAGGTCTTGCCGCCGATGTTGGTGAGCACGTTCAGTCGGCCGCGGTGGGCCATGCCGATCGCCGCGCCGTCCAGCCCCGCGGACGCCGCGCCCTGCAGCATCTGGTCGAGCAGCGGGATGAGCGATTCGCCGCCCTCGAGGCTGAAGCGCTTCTGGCCGACGTACTTGGTCTGCAGGAAGGTCTCGAACGCCTCACCCTCGTTCAGCTTCGACAGGATGCGCAGCTGCTCGTCGCGGCCCGGTTTCTGGTAGTGGACCTCGACGGTGTCCTCGAACCACTTCCGCTGTGCCGGGTCCTG